>NZ_JBVKBA010000003.1:81376-246610 GCF_055639175.1 Streptomyces sp. NPDC107546
CAAGACCGCCGAGACGGTCCCGGCCGCCGACGCCGCGCCCGAGGCCGCCGAAGCCACCGAGGCCAAGCCGCGTCGGCGTACCCGCAAGACCGCCGAGACGGTCCCGGCCGCCGACGCCGCGCCCGAGGCCGCCGAAGCCACCGAGGCCAAGCCGCGTCGGCGTACCCGCAAGACCGCCGAATCCGGCGTCGAGACGGTCGAGGGCGTGGCGGCACAGGCAGAGGCTCCGGCCAAGCCGCGGCGTACCCGCAAGGCCGTCGAGGCGGCTGTCGACACCGTCGAAGCCACCGAGGCCAAGCCCCGCCGCCGTACCCGCAAGGCCGCCGAGGCCGCCCCAGAGGCTGCCGTGGACGGTGCGGAGGTCGCCGCCGAGGTCACGCCCCGGCGCCGTACCCGCAAGGCCGCCGAGGCCGCGATTCCCGCGCAGGCCGCCGACGAGCCCGAGGCCAAGCCCCGGCGCCGTACGCGGAAGGCCGTCGCGGCGGAGGCGGAGATCCCGGCGCAGGCGGACGACGCCGCGGAGGCCAAGCCGCGACGGCGCACGCGCAAGGTCGCGGAGTCCGTGGAGGGCTGACACCCGCGGTGGGCCACCAGGCCACGGCACTGTTCATCGATGGCCCGCACCTGTCACACACAGGGGCGGGCCATCGGTGTTCTCTCCGCCCGGTACCCTCACCCCCATGAGCCGTCCCCCCAGCTTCACCCCGCCCCCCGGCGTCCGTGCGCGCCGGCTCGCCACCGAGCGGGGGGAGTTCGCCGTGCTCGAGGCCGACGCGGTGACGGCGCGAGTGGAGGGCACCGCCCTGCTGCTGCCCGGTTTCACCGGCAGCAAGGAGGACTTCCTCCTCCTGCAGCCGCTTCTCGCGGCGGCCGGATACCGGACCGTCGCCGTCGACGGGCGAGGGCAGTACGAGTCCCCCGGGCCGAAGGACGACGAGGCGCCGTACGCGCAGGCCGAACTGGCACGGGACGTGATCGCGCAGGCGCGCGCCGTCGGGGCGCCGGTGCATCTGCTCGGGCACTCTCTCGGCGGCCAGATCGCCCGGGCCGCCGTCCTCCTCGACCCCTCCCCGTTCCTCTCGCTCACCCTGATGGCCTCCGGCCCCGCCCAGATCTCCCTCCCCCAGCAGCAGCGCGTCAAGCTGCTGCACGACGCCCTCGCCGTCCTGGACATGGCCGGGGTCTGGGACGCCATCCAGGCCTTCGAACCGCCGGAGGACATCGACGCCGGGGACCTCGACGAGGGGCTCTCGGACGGAGAGGACCTGCGCCGCCGCTGGCTCCGCAACAGCCCCGCCCAGCTCCTCGCCACGGGACGCCAGCTGTGCGAGGAACCCGACCGCGTAGCCGAGCTCGCCACCGTCGGCCTGCCCGTGCACGTGCTGTCCGGCGACCGCGACGACACCTGGCCCGTCCCCCTGCTGGACGACATGGCGGACCGCCTCGGCGCTCACCGCACCGTCGTCCCGCACGCGGAGCACTCCCCCAACACGGATCAGCCGGAGGGGACGGCCCGCGCCCTCGCCGCCTTCTGGGACCGGCTCGTCCGACCTTGAGACTCCCCGGCTAGTACTGCGCCTGCAGGTGCTCCCAGAAGCCGTCCCGCAGGGCGCGGCGCAGGTCCGCCTGGCCGCGCAGCGAGTACTGCAGCAGACCCTCCGCCTCCACCAGCAGGTCCTGGTCGATGGAACCGGGCAGGTACGGGTGGCCGGGCAGCAGGTCGGCCAGCGAGTCCCGGCCGCGCTCGGCGAGCCACTTGGCGGCGACCTGCGCGCCCACGAAGCGGACGTCGTCACGGGTGGGGCGGGCCGTGGAGGTGGGCTCGTAGGTCGCGGCCGTGCGGCGGCTCACATACGGCTTGAAGAAGTCGAGTTCGAGGGTGCGCTGGCTGTCGACCTCCCACAGCAGCGGTTCCGCCTGGTTGCGGCCCTCGGGCGCCTCGATGCCCCACAGGTGCACCCGGGCCCCGTATCCCTGCGCCGCCTCCACCGCCGAGACCAGGTCCTCGTCGCCGCCGATGAGCGCGGCGTCGCTGATGGCCCGGTGCCGGGCCAGTGACTCGAGGTCGGTCCGGATGAGGGAGTCGACGCCCTTCTGCTGGTTGTTGGCGTTGAGGTTGCCGAGCCGTACCTTCACATCCGGGAGTTCGGCGATGGACTGCTGTTCGGCCGTGTGGATGCGGCGTCTGGCGCCGTCGTACCAGTACACGCGCAGCAACCGGCTGTCCGCGAAGACCTGGCGCGCCTTGTCGATGAGGGCGTCGATCAGTCCCTCGGCGTCGAGGTCGAAGGCCCGGCGGTCCTCGGTGCCGGCGACGAGCCGTCCGGCGGCGGCGTACAGGTAGCCGGCGTCGACGAAGATCGCATGAGTCGAGGGCGTCTTCGCCACCTCGGCGAGCATGCGCTGGAGCAGCTCGTTCGTTCGGTCGATGCGGGCGCCGAGCGCCGCCAGGTCGTCGTTCATATGCCTCCATTCTCTCGGCGGTCACGCTACGAACACAACCGATCCCAATCAGTGCTCCGTGAACACAATCCGCCGTCGCCTCGGTCGATTACCAGTCAGTAGTTAGAGACTCGAAAAATTTCCTTAGCGTAGGGAATGTTTGTAACAAGCATCCCGTTGACTACTCACAGGAGAGGGGCACAGACGCTCCGCACTCCGCTCGCCCAGTAGTTCTCCGCAGGAGGATGACCAGACGAAGGGAGAAGCCCATGCGCTTCGAAATCATGCGACTCGACGATGTCGACGGTACCCCCGTGGACACCACCGTCGTGGACGCCGCCTCCGTCAACCAGATCGTTCAGCAGGCCGCGGCCATCGGGCAACGGCTGTGGATCCGCCCGGCCGAGACGACCGCCTCGTAACGGCACCGACGACACACACTGCGTATACGACCTGCGTATACACGTAGACGACTTCGGAGCCCCGTACGGCATCGTGCCGTACGGGGCTCCGCGCGTTGCGGCGCCGGGCGGCGCCGGACCCGGGCAGTCAGGTTCCGTGGATGACCCGGGTGACACCGTTGATGATCTGCTGCACGGCGATCGCGGAGAGCATCATGCCCGCGAGCCGGGTCACGAGGACCACCCCGCCGTCCTTGATGACGCGGATGATCAGCAGTGAGTAGCGCATGACCAGCCACAGCACGACGTGGATCGCGAGGATCGCCGTCCACACCGACACCTGGGTGCTCAGGCTGTCCGCCTTCTGCACCGCGAGGATCACCGAGACGATCGCCCCCGGACCGGCCAGCAGCGGCATGCCGAGCGGCACCAGGGCCACGTTGACGTCCTTGGTCTGCTTCGGCTCGTCCGTCTTGCCGGTCAGCAGGTCGAGGGCGATCAGCAGGAGCAGCAGCCCGCCCGCGATCATCAGCGCGGGCACGGAGACATGCAGGTAGTTCAGGATCTGGTGGCCGAGCACACCGAACACGGCGATGACACCGCCGGCCACGCAGACGGCCTGGAAGGCCATGCGCTTCTGCACCTTGGCGGGGCGGCCGGCGGTGAGCGCGAGGAAGATCGGGGTGATCCCGGGGGGATCCATGATCACGAACAGGGTCAGGAACAGGGAACCGAAAACGGCGACGTCGAACATGGGTGCCTTGCGATGAGGTACGGACGAGCAACGAGCATGCGGCGACGGGCGTCCCGCGGCCGTCGGATGCCGTCGCGCGCGGAGGCGTGCGACGGCTGGACACGGTGGCGGGCGCCGGGTGCCTTGAAAAAGAGGAGAGGGCAGGTACGCGGGATCAGGCGTTGCGGGGTCCGCCGGTGCCCGGCACGGGGAACGCGCCGGTGGCCCGCCGGATGATCTCCCCGTAGACCTCCGGGTCGGTGGTGTACTCGCCGAGCACGCACGTCTTGCGGCTGCCGTGGTAGTCGGAGGAGCCGGTGACCAGCAGGCCCAGCTCGGCGGCGAGGCCGCGCAGCCGGGCCCGGGTCGCCGGGTCGTGGTCCATGTGGTCGACCTCGATGCCGTCGAGCCCGGCGGCGGCGAGGTCCGCGATGGCGGACTCCGGCACGGTCCGTCCCCGCTTGGCGGCGGCCGGGTGCGCGAAGACGGTCACTCCGCCCGCGGCCTTGACCAGCCGGATCGCCTCGAAGGGGTCGGTCTCGTGCTTCTGCACGTACGCGCGGCCGCCGTCGGCCAGCCACTCGGGCGTGAACGCGTCCGAGACGCTGCCGACCACGCCGAGTTCCACCAGGGCGGAGGCGATGTGCGGCCGTCCGACCGAGCCGTCGCCTGCGATGCGGGCCACCTGCTCCCAGGTGACCGGCGCGCCCAGCTCCCGCAGCTTGGCGATCATGGCGTGGGCGCGCGGTACGCGGTCGTCCCGCACCAGCTCGCGCTCGGCGAGCAGGTCGGGCTCCTCGGGATCGAACAGGTAGGCCAGCATGTGCATGCTGATGCCGTCGTAACGGCAGGAGAGTTCGGCGCCCGTGACGAGGGTCAGCCCCTCGGGCAGCGCCTCGATCGCCTCGGCGTGGCCGCGGGTGGTGTCGTGGTCGGTGAGCGCGACGACGTCCAGTCCGGCGGCAGCGGCGTTCCGCACCAGCTCGGCCGGGGTGTCCGTACCGTCGGACGCGGTGGAGTGGGTGTGCAGGTCGATGCGCACGACACGTACTCCAGGCGGTGACGGGACGGAAGGGGACGCTCAAGGATAACGGCAGTTCCGGGGCCCCTGTCACAGCCGCACAGCAGCTGCGCCCCCTACGGCGTTCCGCACCCTCCGGCGGCTCGTGTCACGGCTCGAGCAGGCGCGGCGACAACGCCCCGATCGGCAGGAGATCGAGCTCCGCGCCCGCGTCCCGCAGATCCGTCAGGACCAGCTCGTCGTACATCAGCAGGCCCGACTGTTCCGGCCAGACGACCGCCCACAGCCACAGGCCGCGCGCCTCGCCCGCGAAGACCGCGCGGTCGCTGGGGACGCCCGAGACGTGCCACAGCGGCGTGGGGCGGCCGACGGCGAGCACCTTGGCCTGAGGCGGTTTCTCCACGTTCAGGTACGGACCCGGGTCCGGCCCGTCGATGCCCGCGTACCGCGCACCGAGTCCGACCCCCAGTTCCTCCGCGACCAGGATCAGGTCGCCCACGCCGCCGAGCGGCCCCGGACCCGAGCAGGCCACAGCAGTGGCGCGGCCCCCACTGCGGTCGTCACCCGCGTAGGCCACACCCGTGAAGAGCCAGCCGACCGGCAGCGGCCACGGCATCCACACCGGCACCCGGGCGCGGTGCACCACGACGCTGAGGGCCTCGACGCTGGGCGGGATCACGGGCTGCAGCGGATGCACGGTGCCGTGCACATCGCACTGCCAGGAGTCGGAAAAGAGTCCGGGAGCCCTGACCCGGCCACCGCACTTCGGGCAACTGGGTTCGCCCCTCATAGGCCTCCACGGTCCTCCCCGTCCCGCGTCGCGTCAAGGACGATCACCCGTCCGGCGTGTACCCCTCACGCCCACTTCACCCGTGCCAGCTAGATGCCACTTGCACTAATTAGCACAGCTAACTTAATATGTGTATACACCAACTATCTGGCTTCGACTCTGCGAGGAGACGCATGAAGAGCACCACAGGAGGAGAACCCGCCACAGCAGCCGACGTGGACCCGTTCGACGCGGGAGCCGTCAGCATCCTGCGGCAGCCGAAGGCCGTGTGGGCGACCGCCGGAGCGTCCGTCGTCGCGTTCATGGGCATCGGGCTGGTCGACCCGATCCTGCCCTCCATCGCGAAGGGCCTTCAGGCGACACCCGGCCAGGTCTCCCTGCTGTTCACCTCGTACTTCCTGATCACCGCCATAGCGATGCTGGTCACCGGCTTCGTCTCCAGCCGCGTCGGCGGCCGCAAGACCCTGCTGCTCGGCCTCGCCTTCGTCGTGGTCTTCGCAGGCCTGGCGGGCACCTCGGGCTCGGTCGCCCAGCTCGTCGGCTTCCGGGCCGGCTGGGGCCTCGGCAACGCGCTCTTCGTCTCCACGGCCCTCGCCGTGATCGTCGGCGCGGCCGCCGGGGGCAGCGCCGCGGCCATCCTGCTGTACGAGTCCGCGCTCGGCCTCGGCATGGCCTGCGGCCCGCTGCTGGGCGCGCTGCTCGGGAACATCAGCTGGCGCTACCCGTTCTTCGGCACGGCCACGCTGATGGCGGTCGGCTTCCTGTGCATCACGGCGTTCCTGAAGGAGCAGCCGAGGCCCGCGCGGAAGACCTCGCTGCTGGACCCGATCAAGGCGCTCGGACACGGCGGTCTCGCCTCGGCGGCGGTCTCGGCGTTCTTCTACAACTACACGTTCTTCACCGTGCTGGCCTTCACGCCCTTCGTGCTGAACATGACGCCGTACAAATCGGGTGCCGTGTTCTTCGCCTGGGGTGTGCTGCTCGCCGTCTTCTCGGTGATCGTGGCGCCGCGCATGCAGGAGCGGTTCGGCTCACTGAAGGTGCTCGGCGGCTCGCTGGTGCTGCTCGCGGCGGACGTGGCCGTGCTCGGCTACGGCGACCACACCACCGCGATCGTCTGCACGATCCTGTCCGGCGCGTTCATCGGCGTGAACAACACGGTCTACACCGAGCTGGCCCTCGGCGTCTCGGACGCACCGCGTCCGGTGGCGAGCGCGGGCTACAACTTCGTGCGGTGGTTCGCGGCGGCTGCCGCGCCCTATCTCGCGCCGAAGATCGAGGAGTGGAGCGACATCCACATGCCGTTCGTGGCGGGAGCGCTGACGGCGCTCCTCGGGGCGGTCGTGGTCCTACTGCGGCGCAGGGCGCTCACGCACGAGGCGGAGGAACTCCAGCCGCGACACGCGACCGATGACGGTGTCACGGTCTTTGCCAAGTGACCGTCTCCGGCCGGGCGTTGGTGAGCTTGCTCACCTCCGGCCTCAGTCCAGCCGGACGGACCTGCGGGAGGGATCCCTCAGGTCCGTCCCGTTCGTCAGCCAGCGTTCCTGGAGGGCCCCTGCGCCGTGCACCCGCTTCCAGGCGGCCTCGTTCGGGGTCATCGGCAGCAGCGGCAGGAACCGTACGGAATCCAGCGGCTCGTCGAGTTCCAGGTCCTCGACCAGGCCACCGGGCTCGGCCACCAGGACGGAGGTGAACGGGGCGCCGGGCCACAGCGGTTCACCCACCTCCAGCGAGGCGCCGGGCGCCACGACCACGCCCTCGACCTGCGGGGACGCGGCGAGCACGGCGAGCGGGCGGAGCACCTTGTCGGTGTCGGCGAGGCCGCCGCGCACAGAGAGGACCAGCTCGGCGCGGGGTCCCTTGAGGGGGTCGGCGAGCATCGCGGTGGGGTCCGTCATGGGCTGTGCGGACATGCCGAGGGTGGCGTAGCGGACGATGTCGCCCTCGTGGAAGCGGAGCACCTCGATGCGGTTCGTGCCCAGGAAGGTGACCGCCGCACGCGCGTCCGGCTCGCCCAGCGCGGTGCGCAACCGGGCCTCGACCAGAGGAAGAACATCAACCATGCGGCGAGCATAGAACTCGTCAGCACCGGGCAAAGCGGCGCCTTGACACTTCTGTCGGCTGATACTCTTGGCCGGTGGTTTCGGGCAGCACGCAGTGGGGCACCTCCCAGGCCCTCGAGGCACTGGGGAAGCCCTGTCAGGCCCGGCACCCATGAGACTCCCCCAAGGGGGCACCCTCTAATCAGGGTATGGATCGTCCCTCACCAGGGACCGGCCGGAGGAGGTGGGGCTGTCATGGATCGAAGTCGACCGTGCAGTACCACCGGCTCTTCCAGCCGCTGACGCAGCTGTTCTGACTCCCGTCGGCTGTCACCTCTCGCGTCTCGCGTTCGCGTCGCCACGGAAGAGCACTTCGTTTCGCTTTGCCTGATCTGTCTGATCTCAGTCAGTAGCTGAATCAGCAGCGAAGCCCGCCACCGCGACGGTGCGGTGCTCCCCGCTTTGTGGACGTGCCAAACCTCCGCAGCCAGGACGTCCCCATTCCGGGTAGTTCCACCCGTTTTTCGTGGCCTTTCGCTGCTCGTTGCGAAGGAGCCCTGCCATGTCGATGATCCGTGACCTGCGCGCCGTGGTCCGCCCGACCCGCACCACCCCGCGGAAGGACAGCGGCGCGTACGACACCACGCGTGACCCCGCGACCCCGTCCGCCGTCGTCGACTGCGCCGTCTACCGCGACGGCGTCCGCGTCCAGACGCAAGCGCCGCTCTCCCCGCACGAGGCGATGCGGCTGGTGCGGCGCGACGGAGGGTTCGTGTGGATCGGGCTGCACGAGCCGACCGAGGCCGAATTCGCCGGTATCGCCCGCGAGTTCGGGTTGCACCCGCTGGCCGTCGAGGACGCGGTGCAGGCGCACCAGCGGCCCAAGCTGGAGCGGTACGACGACTCCCTCTTCACCGTCTTCAAGACCGTCCACTACGTCGAGCACGACCAGTTGACCGCCAACAGTGAGGTCGTCGAGACCGGCGAGGTGATGTGCTTCACCGGGCGGGACTTCTTCATCACGGTCCGGCACGGCGGGAAGGGCTCGCTCAGGACGCTGCGGCACCGGCTGCAGGACGAGCCCGAATTGCTCTCCAAGGGCCCCTCGGCGGTGCTGCACGCGATCGCCGACCACGTCGTGGACGGGTACATCGCGGTGGCCGACGCGCTGCAGGACGACATCGACGAGGTGGAGACCGAGGTGTTCTCGCCGGGCCGCAAGGGCACGCCGCGAGGCACGGACGCCGGCCGGATCTACCAACTCAAGCGCGAGGTCCTGGAGTTCAAGCGGGCGGTGGCGCCGCTGCTGCGGCCGATGCAGCTGCTGAGCGAGCGGCCGATGCGGCTGATCGACCCGGACATCCAGAAGTACTTCCGCGACGTCGCCGACCACCTCGCTCGCGTCAACGAGCAGGTGCTGGGCTTCGACGAACTGCTGAACTCGATCCTCCAGGCCAACCTGGCGCAGGCGTCCGTCGCACAGAACGAGGACATGCGGAAGATCACCGCGTGGGCGGCGATCATCGCCGTGCCGACGATGGTGTGCGGGGTGTACGGCATGAACTTCACGTACATGCCCGAGCTTCACTGGAAGTACGGCTACCCGGCGATCATGGGCATCACGGTGGGCATCTGCGTGGGCATCCACCGCATGCTGAAGCGGAACGGCTGGCTGTGAGGGGCGCCTGCCAGGTCCTGGCTAGTGCTGTGGCCGGAAAGGTTTGCCGGAAAGCTCGCGGCGTCCGGTGCTGGGGGCACCTCCCACGCCCTTCAGGCAGTGGGGGAGCATCGCAAGGCGGAGCGTCGCCCGCGTACCGGATGTACTCGGGCGATGCGACAACGCGGCGAGGTGCCGTGCCGGGCGTCGCGAGCCGGTGAACCTTTCCGGCCACAGCACTAGGCTGGGCGCATGACAAGCGAGCTGCTCGAGCGGGCCCTGGTCGAGGAGGCCACGAAGAAGTCGGGGCTGATCTGGGTCCAGGGCGCGGCGCCGGCCGCGCGTGCGCTGTGGCACGTGTGGTACGAGGGCGCGGCGTGCGTGGTGGGCGACGGACCCGGTGAGCAGCCGTTGGCCGGCCTGGTCGACGGCGGGGACGCGGTCGTGACGGTACGCAGCAAGGACAAGGGCGGCCGGATCGTCGCCTGGCCCGCGAGGGTGGTGGAGTTGGCGCCGGGGTCGCCCGAGTGGGAGGGCGCGGTCGCCGAGCTGAAGGGCAAGCGGCTGAACGCGCCCGACGGGGAGGAGATGCCGGAGCGGTGGCGCCGGGAGTGCCGGGTGCTCCGCCTGGAGCCGCAGGGGACGACGGTGCCGCTGCCGTCCGACTCCCAGGCCGCGCGCCCGGTCCCGACCTCGGCCACGACCCGCCGCCCGATCCCGGCGGCGCTGCCGCGGCTGCTGCGGCGCAAGCGCCACGGCTGACTTCCCCCCAGCGGCAGCAGGGCGGCCGCCCACAGCGGTAGCAGCCGGCGGCCGCAGTCGCGGCGGCTACGACGACGGCAACTGCTTCCCGTAGTCCACCGTCTGCTCCTTCGGTGGCTCCGCCAAGGTGAAGTCCTTCCCCCACTCCGACAGGCGGAGCGTCCCCGCGTTGCCGGCGCGGACCAGGAGCAGGGGATACGGGCTTCCCTCCAGGGAGACGTCCAGGCTGCCGCCGGCGCCCTTGTCGCCGGTGATGCGGATCGTGCGGACGCCGTTCTGCTCGTGGTGGCCGTCCGCCGCCAGCGCGCCGTGCAGGGCGAGGAGCCCGTCCAGCAGGACGTCCTTGTCGGTGAAGCCGCTGAAGCGCTGGTAGGCCGGGTCCTGCGAGGGCACCTTCACGTACTTCCCGTCCAGCTTGCCCGCCGCGGCCGCCGAGCCCCCGCCGCCCCCCGAGCCGTCCTGCTGGTTCCAGAACGCCGCGTCGGCCTTCAGGAACAGGTGCTTGCCCACCCGCAGCAGCCGGAACGTTCCGTTCTTCGAGGTGACCGACCCGCTGCCGCCCTCCCCCTTCAGCCGCATGTCCAGGGTGTAGGTGCCGCCGTTGCTGACCACGGTGCCGGACAGATGGACCGACGGCGCCGACTTGGCCGCCGTACGCGTCCGGCTCTGGATCTTGTCGGCGGGCAGTTTGCCGACCCCGTTGGTCCCGGCGTCCGGGTCACCACCGCCGCACCCCGCGAGCCCCGCCCCCGTCACGACCAGCGCGCACATCGCGCGCACCAGCGCGGCCCTGCGGTTACGGCCCGGGAGAATGGTGGTCACAGGCGGGGCTACCTCTCATACGGGAGTCCTGATCGGCGTACCGCAGAGTACCGGTGCCCGGGAGGCCTTCCCGAGCCGGTCCATCCGCACCCCCGCAAGGGCGCGGTGCACCGGGACGGGCTAGCCTGAAGCCCATCGTGAGCGGACGAAACGGCAGGAAAAGGAGGCGCGGGCATGGCCGCGAGCGCCCCTCGGATCTTCGTCTCACACCTGGCCGGGATCGCCGTCTTCGATCCCACCGGCGATCAGGTGGGGCGCGTGCGCGATCTGGTGGTCATGTTGCGGGTGGGCCGACGCCCCCCGCGGCTGCTGGGCCTTGTCGTCGAACTCGCCACCCGCCGCCGCATCTTCCTGCCCATGACCCGGGTGACCGGCATCGAGTCGGGCCAGGTCATCACCACCGGCGTGCTCAACGTGCGCCGCTTCGAGCAGCGGCCCACCGAGCGGCTCGTGTTCGGGGAGCTGCTCGACCGGCACGTCACGCTCGTCGAGACCGGTGAGGAGGTCACCGTCCTCGACCTGGCCGTGCAGCATCTGCCGGCCCGCCGCGACTGGGAGATCGACCGGGTCTTCGTACGCAAGGGGAGGAGCGGCGCGTTCCGGCGCAGCAAGGGCGCGACGCTGACGGTGGAGTGGTCGGCGGTCACCGGGTTCTCCCTGGAGGAGCACGGGCAGGGCGCCGAGAGCCTGCTGGCCACGTTCGAACAGCTGCGGGCCGCCGACCTCGCCAACGTCCTGCACCACCTGTCGCCCAAGCGCCGCGCGGAGGTCGCCGCCGCCCTCGACGACGACCGGCTCGCCGATGTGCTCGAAGAGCTCCCCGAGGACGACCAGATCGAGATCCTCGGCAAGCTGCAGGAGGAGCGCGCCGCGGACGTCCTGGAGGCGATGGACCCGGACGACGCCGCCGACCTGCTCGCCGAGCTGCCGGAGGAGGAGAAGGAGCGGTTGCTGAGCCTGATGCAGCCCGCCGACGCGGCAGACATGCGCCGTCTGATGGCGTACGAGGAGAAGACCGCGGGCGGCCTGATGACCACCGAGCCGATCGTGCTGCGGCCCGACGCCACCGTCGCCGACGCGCTCGCCCGGGTCCGCAACCCCGACCTGTCCCCCGCGCTCGCCGCGCAGGTGTACGTCTGCCGTCCGCCGGACGAGACGCCCACGGGCAAGTACCTGGGGACCGTGCACTTCCAGCGGCTGCTGAGGGACCCGCCGTACACCCTGGTCAGCTCGCTCGTCGACGACGACCTGCAGTCGCTCGCCCCCGGCGCGCCGCTGCCCGTGGTGGCCGGGTTCTTCGCGGCCTACGACATGGTCGCGGCGCCCGTCGTCGACGAGTCCGGCTCGTTGCTCGGCGCGGTGACCGTGGACGACGTACTGGACCACATGCTCCCCGACGACTGGCGCGAGACGGAGTTCCACCTGGACGAGGAGGGGGTCAGCGATGACGCCTGACCGCGAGAAGCTCCCCTCCGGTGCGACGGCCGCCACCCGGCGCCTCCGGCTCGACCAGCCGCAGCCACGCCGGCGCACCCGCATGCTGCCCGAGTGGGACCCGGAGGCCTTCGGACGCCTGTCCGAGCGCATCGCGCGCTTCCTGGGCACCGGGCGGTTCATCGTCTGGATGACAGGGGTCATCATCGTGTGGCTGGGCTGGAACATCATCGCCCCGGTCCACCTGCGCTGGGACCCGTACCCCTTCATCTTCCTGACACTGGTGCTGTCGCTGCAGGCCTCCTACGCCGCCCCGCTGATCCTGCTCGCCCAGAACCGCCAGGACGACCGTGACCGGGTGAACCTGGAGCAGGACCGCAAGCAGAACGAGCGGTCGATCGCGGACACCGAGTACCTGACCCGCGAGATCGCCGCGCTGCGCTCGGGCCTCGGCGAGGTCGCCACCCGGGACTGGATACGGTCCGAACTGCAGGACCTCATGAAGGAACTGGAGGACCGGCGGCGCTCCGACGGGCATGTCGTATTCCCGGCGGAACGGGCGCGCGGACGTGACGTAGACGACCGCTGACGGGCTTACCGTGCCCACCGCGGCGCGCCGTACCATCTCCTTATGGCTACGGAAGACGCGGTGCGCGAAGCGCTGGCGACGGTGAACGACCCCGAGATCCATCGACCCATCACCGAGCTGGGGATGGTCAAATCGGTGGAGATCGGCGCGGACGGAGCGGTCGCGGTCACCGTGTACCTGACGGTCTCCGGCTGCCCGATGCGCGACACGATCACTCAGCGCGTGACCGAGGCCGTCTCGCGCGTCGAGGGCGTCACCCGCGTCGACGTCACGCTCGATGTGATGAGCGACGAGCAGCGCCGCGAGCTGGCGACCGCGCTGCGCGGCGGACAGGCCGAGCGCGAGGTCCCCTTCGCCAAGCCGGGCTCGCTCACCCGGGTGTACGCGGTGGCCTCCGGCAAGGGCGGTGTCGGCAAGTCCTCGGTGACGGTGAACCTGGCGGCGGCGATGGCCGGCGACGGCCTGAAGGTCGGTGTCGTGGACGCCGACATCTACGGCCACAGCGTGCCGCGCATGCTGGGCGCGGACGGGCGCCCCACCCAGGTCGAGAACATGATCATGCCGCCGTCCGCGAACGGCGTGAAGGTCATCTCGATCGGCATGTTCACCCCGGGCAACGCCCCGGTCGTCTGGCGCGGCCCGATGCTGCACCGCGCGCTCCAGCAGTTCCTCGCGGACGTGTACTGGGGCGACCTGGACGTGCTGCTGCTCGACCTGCCGCCCGGCACCGGCGACATCGCCATCTCCGTGGCCCAGCTGGTCCCGAACGCCGAGATCCTGGTCGTGACGACCCCGCAGCAGGCGGCCGCCGAGGTGGCCGAGCGGGCGGGCTCGATCGCCGTGCAGACGCACCAGAAGATCGTGGGCGTGGTCGAGAACATGTCCGGCCTGCCCTGCCCGCACTGCGGCGAGATGGTCGACGTCTTCGGCACGGGCGGCGGCCAGCTGGTCGCCGACGGCCTCACCCGCACGACGGGTACGACGGTCCCGGTCCTCGGCAACATCCCCATCGACGTCCGCCTGCGTGAGGGCGGCGACGAGGGCAAGCCGGTGGTCCTCACGGACCCGGACTCCCCCGCGGGCTCGGCCCTGCGCGCGATCGCGGGCAAGCTCGGGGGACGGCAGCGGGGCCTGGCGGGGATGTCGCTGGGGATCACGCCGAGGAACAAGTTCTAGTCCCAGGGCTCGTACGACCAGGGGGCGCCGTCGGTGTGACGGCGCCCCCTCGTTCCACGCCCGGCCGAGCACCGCAGCGTCGTACATCCGCTAAGCGGCGTAAGCGGTGATGTCCTTGATCACGGCGAAGCCCAAACCGTACGCGCTCATGCCTCTGCCGTACGCCCCGATGTGCACCCCGGCCTCCGTGGCCCCCGCGAGCACCCAGCCGAACTCGGACTCCCGGTAGTGGAACGGCGTCGGCACCCCGTCCACCGGCAGGGACAGCGTCGACCACGCGGGCCCGGCCAGGTCGTCCGCGAGAACCCACGCCGTCTCCGTCTGCTGGTCCAGCCAGTCGTCACGCAGGGTGTGGTCCATCTGGCCCGGCCAGGTGAACGACAGCAGCCCCACGCCCGCCAGCCACGCCGCGGACGAGACCGATGTGGCCTCCAGCACGCCGGTGCCGTCCGGGCTTCGCCGCACGGGGTTCTCGGCGACGGTGACCACGACCGCGAACCGGTCCTTGTCCTCGGTGGCCTCGTTGCGCACGGACGGCTCGTCCCCGTGTCCGATGGACCCGTGTTCCACCGTCCCGTCCGCCGCGGTGCCCACCTGCATCAGCCAGCGCGGCCCCGTGAACGCCTCGTCGAGGCCGTACCACGGGAAGGGTGCCCGGAGATAGCCGTCGACCGTGCGGCGGGCGGAGGGGAGCTGTGGTCCGCCCTCCGCGGCCGACGCCTGCGCGTCCACCCGACTCGTCGTCTCCATCTGCCCGGACGCCTCCTCGCTCTCGTCGGACCCGAGCGGCCCGCCCCCCACGGGCGTCCTCGCTCCCAAACGGTCCGCACAACAACTGGGCAGCATAGCCACAGCGCTCCGAACAGCAGGGAAACGCCCGGCGCTTACCACCCCCGCGCGCGGCGCGATACGGCCGTACGCACGCCGATGGGCGTATGGCCTGCGTCACGTCAGACGGGCACGCTGGGCGCCGGGCCGGACGTGGCCCGCGGGGCTCAGGTGGCGTCCGCGTCGAAGGGCGGGCGCTCGTCGGGGTCGGCGCTCGTGGGCTTCTTCGTCATGTCGACGGTGCCGGAGGACGTCGGCGAGGAGGCGGACGACTCGGACTCGCGGCCGTGGACCGCGTCCGTGACCTCGGCCATCTCCTTCTTCAGGTCGAAGCCGTTGCGGATCTCCCTCAGCCCCAGGTCGTCGTTGTCCAGCTGCTTGCGGATGAACGTCTTGGGGTTGAGGTCCTCGAACTCGAAGTCCTTGAACTCCGGACCCAGTTCGTTGCGGATGTCCTGCTTGGCACTCTCCGAGAACTCGCGGATCTTGCGGATGGTGCGCGCGACGTCCTGGATCATCTTGGGGAGCTTGTCCGGACCGAAGACGAGCACGGCGATGACCACGATCGTGACCAGCTCGAGCGGTCCTATGTCATTGAACACCTGAAGCTCCTTGCGATGTCCTCGGTCCTCGGCCCTCGGTGGTCTGTGCGGGTCTTCCGTGGTCCGGGCCGGGTCCACGGTACCCGGCGTTCCTGCCGTACCGGTACTGTCCCGGCACACCGGCCGCGTGTACACGGCGGGTTTTCCGGGTTGTTTGCCTTCTCGGGCGGGTTTCGTCCCACCATTGCGGGGTTCGCGTCAGCTGCCGTCCGCCGAGCCGAGGACGAGCGTGATCGTCCGTTCGGCGCCGCCGCGGACGACGGTCAGCTCCAGACGGTCGCCGGGGCGGTGGGCACGGGTCCTGATGATCAGCTCCTCCCCGGAGTGGACACGCACGCCGTCGACCTCCGTGATGACGTCGCCGGGCTTGATGCCGGCCTTGTCGCCCGCACCGCCCCGGGTGACGGCGGGGCCTCCGCCGGCGCCCTTGGCGCCGACCCGGGCGCCGTCTCCCGTGTAGCTCATGTCGAGCGTGACGCCGATCACCGGGTGGGTGGCCTTGCCGGTGTTGATCAGCTCCTCCGCGACGCGCTTGGCCTGGTTGACGGGGATGGCGAAGCCGAGCCCGATGGAACCCGCCTGTTGGCTGCTCTGGTCGGATCCGCTGCCGGCCGAACGGATGGCGGAGTTGATGCCGACGACACGGCCCTTGCCGTCGAGGAGGGGACCGCCGGAGTTGCCCGGGTTGATCGGGGCGTCGGTCTGCAGGGCGTCGACGTACGACACGTCGCCGCCGTCGCCCTTCTGGCCGCCGGCGGTGATGGGCCGTTCCTTGGCGCTGATGATGCCGGAGGTGACGGTGCCGGCGAGGTCGAAGGGCGCGCCGATGGCGACGACGGGATCACCGACCTCGACGTTGTCGGAGTTGCCGAGCGGCAGGGGGGTGAGGCCACGGACGCCGGTGACCTTGACGACCGCGAGGTCGTAGCCGGTGTCATGGCCCACGACGGTGGCCTTGGCACTCTGGCCGCCGTTGAACGTCACCGTTATCTCGCCACCGGCTGCCGCGGGTTGGACGACATGGTTGTTGGTGAGGATGTGTCCGCGCCCGTCGAGGACGAAGCCGGTCCCGGTGCCCTCCTCGGAGGTGCCCTTGACGTGCAGGGTGACGACGCTGGGCAAAGCCCGTGCGGCGATCCCGGCAACGCTGTCCGGGGCGCGCCCCGCGGGCTCCTTCCCGGCCTGCGGCAGCCGCACCTCCCCGATGCCACCGTCCCGCTCCCACGCGGCGCCGACGACACCGCCGACCCCTCCGGACAGGAGCGCGATCAGCACGCCGGCGAGAACGAGCGCCTTCCGCCCGCTCCCCCGCCGCTGCTCCGTGCCGGGCAGCGCGGTGCCGTTGTGCTGGAAGGGGGCTCGGGGCGCCCACGGGTCGTAGTTCTGCCAGGGGGGAGGGGACGAGGGGGCACCGCTCGGGTCGGTGGAACCGCCCGGCACCGGTGCGGCGGGCGGCACCGGCATCGCGGCCGTGCCGGGCACGGGCGCGTCCGGAGGCGCGGGCGTGCTCCGCGGGGCGGCGCCGTGCGGGGACGCCGCCGGGTGCTGGACCGGTGGGGCGGGCGCCCAGGGGCCCGGTTCGCCGTAGGGCGGGGTGTTGTAGGGGTCGGGATCGTGAAGGGCCCTGGCGCGACCGTCGAGTGCGTCGGCGGGCGCGTCGCCGCTCCGCCGAGGGTCGGTGTGCCCGGCAGAACCCTCCTGCGCCGCGCCCACGACGGCCGGGCGCTCCAGCTCGAAGTCGCCGTCCCCGTCGGCCGTCGCGTGCTCCGCGAGGATGTCGCCCGCGTCCCCGGTCCCCGCCACGGCCGGGCGCTCCAGCTCGAAGTCGCCCTCGGCGTCGGCGTCGGTCTCACCGCGGGGGCGTACCCCGGCGGGGGCGGGCAGCTCGAAGTCGCCGCCGGACTCTCCGCCCGTCGCCGTACCGCCGTTCGTCGGCCCCTCGGCGTCGTGCGCCGCTCCGGACCCGCTCGCCCCCTGCTCCGGTCCCGCCGCAGGGACCGGCTTCCCCTCGTTCATGGTCTCCCTACACCCGCCGGCGGCACCTGGTGCCGCGGATTCCACGCCCGGACCGCTTGCGCGGGCGCGGGCACCATGGATTCAACCAGGTTCCCCGCGCGGCCGCGCGGCCGCTCAGTGGCCGGTGTTCGAGGAGGGCGAGGGCGTGCGGGACGGGGACGGCACCGGGCCGGCCAGCAGGCCGGGGGCCGTGAGCCGAGGGGCGGTCGGCAGTGTGAACGGGCCGGTCTCGGTGAGCGGGCGTATGAGCGGGGACATCGCCGCCGCCCCGGCCACCACGGGAGCGGTCAGCGCGCGGATCTCCGAGACGTCCTGAATGCCGGGAGCGGGCACTGCGGGCAGCAGCGGCGCCGAGGACTGCGTGGGCGCGACGGGCGTCCGGTCGAGTGCGCGCTGCCCGAGCAGCGCTCCGGTGGATCGCCGCCGCTGCGCCTCGGGCGATGTGACACCGCCCGTACCCGGTGAGCGCATCGGGGTCACGCTCTTGGCCCCGGAACCGCCGCGCGCCTCCACGCCGGTGTCACCGCCCACGCCGGACACGCCGCCGAGCGCCAGCGCTGCCAGCGAGACGGCGCCGGCGGCGACGAACACGAAACGCCGCCCACGGGACGCCGGCCGCTCGCTCTCCTGCCGGCCGACGGGATGGATACGGAAGCCGCCGTCCTCCGGGAGGACACGGTCCCCGGGGAGGGCGCGGCTGTCGGAGGGCGACAGTGCCGCGGCGTGCAGGCCCGGGGGGACGTAGCCGAACGGCTCACCCCTCACTCCGAAGACGCCGGGCCGCGCGGGCAGTCCGGCGCTGCTCTGGATTCTTCTGCCGAATCCACCCCCGCCGAGCGGCGTGCCACCGCCGTCGATGTCACCTCCCGCGGGCAGGCCCAGACCCTGGAGGCGGGCCAGGAAGCTCTCGGAGGGCGGCGGCGGGGCCGCCTCGGCGAAGACGTTCTTCAGCCGGCGCTGGGCGTCGGCCTCGGCCTTGCACTTCGCGCACGTGGCCAGATGGGCCAGCACGCGCTCGCGCGTCTCATGACCGAGCTCTCCGTCCACCAGGGCGGAGAGGCGGTCTCCCAGGTGCTGCTCTGCCGGTGTGGGGCGACGGGATCCACTCACGCGGTCGCGCCCCCTCCCCCCAGCGCGGGCACCCGGGGCACGAAGGAGCGGCGCTCGGCCGTGCGGGCCTGAGGCGCCCGGTGGGCGAGCGCCTTGCGCAGCTGCGAGCGGCCGCGGTGGATCCGGGAGCGCACCGTGCCGAGCTTGACGCCCAGGGTCGCGGCGATCTCCTCGTAGGACAGCCCTTCGATGTCGCACAGGACGACGGCCGCGCGGAACTCGGGCGCGAGCGTGTCCAGCGCCTGCTGGACGTCCGCGTCGAAGTGCGCGTCGTGTAGGACCTGCTGCGGCGTCGGCTCACGGCTCGCCAGGCGCTCCGCCGCGTCCTCGCCGAGCGCGTCGAAGCGGATGCGCTGCTTGCGGCGGACCATGTCCAGGAAGAGGTTCGTGGTGATGCGGTGCAGCCAGCCCTCGAACGTGCCGGGCGTGTACGTCGACAGGGAGCGGAAGACCCGTACGAAGACCTCTTGGGTCAGGTCCTCGGCGTCGTGCTGGTTTCCGGTCAGGCGATACGCCAGCCGGTAGACCCGGCCGCTGTGAGTGCTGACGATCTCCTCCCAGGTGGGCGGAGTCCACGCCTGCGCGTCCGCGTCGGTGGCGAAGGTCGCGATCTGCGCGGTGTCGGCAGCGTGGTGGGTGTCAGCGATGTCGGTCACGGATTTCGGCTCACCCGATGACCTGAGAAGGAGCCGTAGCACCCTTCCCCGATCCGCAGGCACAGCCGCACCTCCCCTGTCGGCTCTGGTGGTGTCCAGTGGAGCCCCTACCATAGCCACCTCGCCCGTTAGCTCCGGATAAGCGGTTTTACGAGAATTTGATGCCCGCTGATACGGCTGCGTCAGCACTTGCTCGGCACCCACGTCCACGCGTCTGTCCCGGTCCTTCCCCGCGCCCTCTTCCCACTCTCCTCAACGCCCGGTCCCATCTGCGGGTTCCCGCCGTCAACGGATACAGTCACGCCCAAGCAATCACGGGGACAGGAGAGGGTCATTACCGGCAACCGGCAGACGAGCTGGGCGTTCGCCGACGCCTATGTCGCCGAGGACGACGCACTGCGCTGGGCCCGGGAACGGGCCCGTGAAGCAGGGCTGCGCTCGGTGTCGCCCGGCACGGGCGCCGCGCTGCGCATGCTGGCCGCCACCGTGGACGCCAAGGCGGTGGCGGAGATCGGGACGGGATGCGGTGTCTCCGGGATCCATCTGCTGCACGGCATGCGGCCGGACGGCGTGCTGACCACGGTGGATCCGGAGCCGGAGCACCAGCAGTCCGCCCGCCAGGCCTTCCGCGCCTCCGGCTTCGCCAGCAACCGGGCCCGCTTCATCCCGGGCCGCGCCCTGGAGGTCCTGCCGCGGCTCGCGGACGCCGGCTACGACCTCGTCTTCTGCGACGGCGACCGGCTCGAGGTGCTCGACTACCTCGCCGAAGCGTTGCGTCTGCTGCGGCCCGGCGGGCTCGTCGTCTTCGAGGGCGCCTTCGCCAACGGCCGCACGGTCGGCTCGGGGCCGCAGCCCACCGAGGTGCTGCGGCTGCGGGAGCTGCTGCGCACGGTGCGGGAGAGCCCCGACCTCGTGCCCTCGCTGCTCCCGGTGGGGGACGGACTGTTGTGCGCGGTCAGGCGGTGAGCACGGCCGTGGGGGCAGGGGCGGACGCGCCGTCCGGGTCGAAGCACCCCCCAAAAGCGCCCTGGAAAAAGTCGAAGCACCCCCGCGAAGCCCCTGGAAAAAGCGGTCCCCGGCACCGCGTACGATGCCGGGGCAGCTGAAATCCGGGGTCTGCCGCGTCAGCCGACGACCTTCTTGAGGGCGTCGCCGAGCGCGTCGGCCTCGTCCGGGGTCAGCTCGACGACGAGCCGACCGCCGCCTTCGAGCGGAACGCGCATGACGATGCCCCGCCCCTCCTTGGTCACCTCGAGCGGGCCGTCGCCCGTCCGCGGCTTCATGGCCGCCATGCTCGTTCCCCTTCCTGAAACCAGCTCATCGTCAGCCGACGGCCCCTTGAAGGGCACGCGACCCTTCACAGGACGCGCGGCACCGGCATCGAACACATTGCTTCCAGGCCATTATCCCGCATCTCATGACCCGATGACCAACATCAGTCGGCATCGCTTGGGCAACACGCGCGAGCAAAACCACTCAATTCGCCGATGTGACTGTGATACTTCGCCCGCGCACGGACATCCGCCGACCGGATCCCTGCGGGAATTCTTTGACCCAGGTCACACCTACGGGCCGTTCCACGGACGGTGATCTCGGCCATGCTGTCCTTCGGACGCGGGCGTACCGGCCGGTACGCCCCAGGCACGACACCGGAGGGGACCACCATGGCCGACACCGTGCTCTACGAGGTGAGCGACGGACTCGCGACGATCACGCTGAACCGTCCCGAGGCGATGAACGCGCTGAACATCGCGACCAAGGTCGCCCTCCGGGACGCGGTGCGGTCCGCGGCGGACGACGGCTCCGTACGCGCGATCCTCCTCACCGCCGCCGGGGACCGGGCGTTCTGTGTGGGGCAGGACCTCAAGGAGCACATCGGGCTGCTGGCCGCCGACCGGGAGACCGGCTCGGGCCAGACGATGAGCACGGTCCGGGAGCACTACAACCCGATCGTCCGGGCGCTGGCGGGTGCGCCCAAGCCGGTGGTGGCCGCGGTGAACGGGGTCGCGGCCGGGGCCGGCTTCGGCTTCGCTCTGGCCGCGGACTACCGGATCGTGTCGGGCACCGCATCCTTCAACACGTCGTTCGCGGGGGTCGCGCTGACGGCCGATTCGGGCGTCTCCTGGACGCTGCCTCGCGTGGTCGGTCCCGGGCGCGCGGCCGACCTGCTGCTCTTCCCGCGCAGCATCGGCGCCCAGGAGGCGTTGGAGCTGGGCATCGCGAACCGGGTCGTCCCCGCCGACGAGCTGCGGACGGAGGCGGAGAAGGTGGCCGTGGCGCTCGCCGAGGGGCCGACGGTGGCGTACGCGGCGATCAAGGAGGCGGTGGCCTACGGGCTGACCCACTCCTTGGAGGACGCCCTGGAGAAGGAGGACGAGCTGCAGGCACGGGCGGGCTCGTCCGAGGACCACGCCATCGCGGTAGAGGCGTTCGTGAACAAGGAGAGGCCGAAGTACCTGGGCCGGTAGGTCTGCGACTGAGGTCGCCGCGCGCCGCCCCGGTCGATCGGCGGGAGTCAGTCGCCGCGGGCGGCGCAGTCCGCGAGGTGGTCGTTCACCAGGCCGCAGGCCTGCATCAGCGCGTACGCCGTGGTGGGGCCGACGAAGCGTATGCCGCGCTTCTTCAGGGCCCTGGAGAGCGCTGTCGACTCCTCGGTGACCGCGGGGACGTCGGCCGAAGTCGCCGGAGCCCGGCGGGATGCGCCGTCGGGGGCGTGCGACCAGATCAGCTCGTCGAGCTCGCCCGGGGCCCACTCGGCCAGCACGCGTGCGTTGGCGAGCGTCGCCTCGATCTTGGCGCGGTTGCGGATGATGCCCGGGTCGGCGAGCAGACGCTCCTGGTCGGCGCCCGTGAACGCGGCCACCTTGGCGATCCGGAAGTCGGCGAAGGCGGCGCGGAAGCCCTCGCGGCGGCGAAGGATCGTGATCCACGACAGACCCGACTGGAACGCTTCCAGGCACAGCCGCTCGTACAGCGCGTCGTCGCCGTGGACCGCGCGGCCCCACTCCTCGTCGTGGTACGCCACGTAGTCCTCGGTGGACAGTGCCCAGGGGCAGCGCAGCACGCCGTCGGGCCCCGCGACGGCGTCACCGCTCACTGGGGGTCTCCTTCGGCCCGCTCGCCCGCTGCCGGTCCGGCGGCGCGGGCGCCGGCGAGCGCGGCCTCCAGGTCTGCGATACGGGCGTCCCGCTCGGCGATCTCGGCGCCGAGGCGGCCGAGCGCGTCGTCCACGTCGGCCATGCGGTAGCCCCGGACGGCGAGCGGGAAGCGCAGGGCCTCCACGTCGTCGCGCCCGACGGGGCGGTCCGGCGGGAGCGGGTCGTCGAACCGCTCGGGGGCCGCCTCCGGCAGCGGGGTGCTCTCGCCGCCCCCCACCACGGCCAGTGTCACCGCGGCGACCACGACGGCGAGCGCGACGACCAGGAACAAGAACATGAGCATCACTTAAGTCCCCACGCTCGGTGCCGGCGCGCTGCGCGCCGACGCGGAAGTGCCGATGTCGAGTCTGTCTTTCCCTCTGGGTCAGATCGTGCCATGCGTCGCTGACAATTAAGGTCACAGGCGGCCAAGGAACGGAACGTACTGGAAGAGGTCACAGGGGATGCTCAGGCTGGGCAGGCGGGAATTCGGCGAGCACGAGCCGGTGATCATGGCGATCGTGAACCGGACCCCGGACTCCTTCTACGACCAGGGGGCCACGTTCCGCGACGAGCCCGCCCTCGCGCGCGTGGGGCAGGCGGTGGCCGAGGGGGCCGCGATCATCGACATCGGCGGGGTGAAGGCCGGCCCGGGCGAGGAGGTCACGGCCGAGGAGGAGGCGCGGCGGACGGTCGGTTTCGTCGCGGAGGTGCGGCGGCGGTTCCCGGATGTCGTGATCAGTGTGGACACCTGGCGGCACGAGGTCGGCGAGGCCGTGTGCGAGGCGGGCGCCGATCTCCTGAACGACGCGTGGGGCGGGGTCGATCCACGGCTCGCGGAGGTGGCGGCGCGGTACGGGGTGGGGCTGGTGTGCACGCACGCCGGGGGCGCGCTGCCGCGGACGCGGCCGCACCGGGTGACGTACGACGACGTCATGGCCGACATTCTGAAGGTGACGGTGGGGCTGGCGGAGCGGGCGGTGGCTCTCGGGGTGCCGCGCGAGTCGGTCCTGATCGACCCCGGCCACGACTTCGGGAAGAACACGCGGCACAGCCTGGAGGCGACGCGGCGACTGGACGAGATGGTCGCCACGGGGTGGCCGGTGCTGGTGTCGCTGTCCAACAAGGACTTCGTCGGGGAGACGCTGGACAAGCCGGTGAAGGAACGGGTGTTGGGGACGTTGGCGACGACGGCGGTGTCGGCGTGGCTGGGGGCGCAGGTGTACCGGGTGCATGAGGTGGCGGAGACCCGGCAGGTGCTGGACATGGTGGCGTCGATCGCGGGCCACCGGCCGCCGGCGGTGGCCCGCCGGGGCCTGGCCTGACAGAGCTCTCCTCGCGCCCGCCGCCCCTGACGGGGCTGCGCCCCTGCAGGGGCGCGGGGAACTGCGCGATCAGCCACGTTCGGCCCGCAGCGGGGCACTCGCCCAAGCCACCTCCGGTCTTCGGCCGTAGGCCGAAAAGGGGTGGGGGCGGGGGCGGAGCCCCAGGGGCGGCACCCACGCCCGGGGGCCCACCACCCGGACGGACCCGCCGCCCCGGTTCAGGCTCAGCGCCTAGCGTCCCGCCTCCTTGGAGACCAGGGCCACCGCCTCCTCCACGTCGTCCGTGAGGTGGAACAGGAGCAGGTCCTTCTCCGAGGCCTTGCCCTGGGCCACCAGGGTGCTCTTGAGCCAGTCGACCAGGCCGCCCCAGTACGAGGTGCCGTACAGCACGATCGGGAAGCGTGTCACCTTCTGGGTCTGGACCAGGGTCAGCGCCTCGAACAGCTCGTCCAGCGTGCCGAGGCCGCCCGGCAGGACCACGAACCCCTGCGCGTACTTGACGAACATCATCTTGCGGACGAAGAAATACCGGAAGTTCAGGCCGATGTCGACGTACGGGTTCAGCCCCTGCTCGAACGGCAGCTCGATGCCGAGGCCGACCGAGATCCCCTTCGCCTCGCAGGCCCCCTTGTTCGCCGCCTCCATCGCGCCCGGACCGCCACCGGTGATCACCGCCCAGCCCGCCTCCACCAGGCCGCGCCCGAGCCGTACGCCCGCGTCGTACTCCGGCGAGTCCACCGGCGTCCGCGCCGAGCCGAACACGCTGATCGCGGGTGGGAGTTCGGCCAGCGTGCCGAAACCCTCGATGAACTCCGACTGGATGCGCAGGACACGCCACGGGTCCGTGTGGACCCAGTCGGTGGGGGCGCGCTCGTCCAGCAGCCGCTGGTCCGTCGTGCTCCTCGTCACCTGGCCCCGTCTGCGCAGCACCGGACCGAGCCGCTGCTCATCCGGTGGAATCTTCTTCCCCTCGGGGTTGCCGGTAGGCATGTGCGCTCCCTCCGCTCGGGGGTGGTTCCACCCCAGCGTAGATCCGCGCGGGTTACGGAGGAGGGACGTGCGCATGTCCGGCTCGGACGCCCCTCCCCCGCGCCCGGCGGCAGGTCAGGACGTCAGCCAGGCCCGCAGGCGCTCCTCCGCCATGAGGACCTTCGCCGTCTCCACCCGCTCGTCCCGCTTGTGCGCCAAGAGCGGGTTGCCGGGACCGTAGTTGACCGCCGGGACGCCGAGCGCGCTGAAGCGGGCGACGTCCGTCCAGCCGTACTTGGGCATCGGGGTGCCGCCGACCGCCTCGATGAACGCCGCCGCGGCCGGGTGCGACAACCCCGGCAGGGCGCCGCCGCTGTGGTCGACCACCTGGAACTCCGCCACGCCGCAGTCCGCGAACACCTCACGGACGTGCGCGACCGCCTCCTCCTCGCTGCGGTCCGGCGCGTATCGGAAGTTGACCGTCACGACGCATTCGTCGGGGATCACGTTTCCGGCCACCCCGCCGGAGATGCCGACCGCGTTCAGGCCCTCCCGGTACTCCAGCCCGTCGATGACCGGGCGGCGCGGTTCGTACGCGGCCAGGCGGGCCAGGATCGGGGCCGCCGCGTGGATCGCGTTCGAGCCCATCCAGGAGCGGGCCGAGTGGGCCCGCTCGCCCCCGGTCCTCAGCTCGACACGCAGTGTGCCCTGGCAGCCGCCCTCGACCTGGCCGTCGGAGGGCTCCAGCAGCACCGCGAAGTCGCCCTCGAGCCACTCCGGGTGGGCGTCGGACACGTGCTTCAGACCGTTCAGGTATGCGTCGACCTCTTCGTTGTCGTAGAAGACGAACGTCAGGTCGCGGTTGGGCTCGGGGACCGTCGCCGCGATGCGGAGCTGAACGGCGACGCCCGACTTCATGTCGCAGGTGCCGCAGCCCCACAGCACGCCGTCCGCGTCCAGGCGGGAGGGCACGTTGTCCGCGATCGGGACCGTGTCGATGTGGCCCGCCAGGATGACGCGCTCAGGCCGCCCCAGGTCCGTACGGGCCACAAGGTTGTTGCCGTACCGGTCGACCGTCAGGTGCGGCAGGGCGCGCAGCGCGGCCTCGACGGCGTCCGCGAGGGGCTTCTCGGTGCCGCTCTCCGAGGGGAAGTCGACGAGCCGCGCGGTGAGCCGCGCGGCGTCCAGCGTGAGGTCAAGCGGGGTATCGGCCATGTCCTCGACCCTAGTACCTCGGCAGGCAAGCCTGCCCGTGAAGGAGCGGCGTCCGGTGCGTGCTCTCGGCGTGCCGGGTGCAAGCCCTCGTACTGGATGTACTTGGGCTTGCACCCGGTGCGGCGAGAGGGCGTGCCGGGCGTCGCGACGGGGCAAATATTGCCTGCTGAGGCACCAGCGCGCCCGACCGTGCGCGCCTGCCGCAGGAGTTGTCCACAGCGCCGGGCAACCCGCTGTTCACCTCCAGTACCTTGTACGGCGTGTCAGAGCCGTCCCCTACTCCCGTCCGACGTGGCCGCCTGCTCCGTTTCGGGGCGGCCTTCGTGGTCCTGCTCGCCGTCGCGGGCTATCTCGTCGTCCAGTACCTCACCGGTTCGGCAGCGCCGAGATGCCGGGTCGTCTCCGGAAAGGACGACGGCGCCTCGTACGAGTTCACTCCGGAGCAGGCGGTGAACGCGGCGACGATCGCCGCCATCGGCACCACCCGCGGCATGCCGGAACGCGCGGTGACCATCGCGCTCGCGACCGCCCTGCAGGAGTCCGGCCTGCGCAACATAGAGCACGGCGACCGGGATTCGCTCGGCCTGTTCCAGCAGCGCCCGTCGCAGGGCTGGGGCACCAAGAAGCAGATCATGGACCCGACGTACGCGGCGGGCGTGTTCTACGAGCACCTGGCCAAGGTGCCGGACTACACGAGTCTTCCGCTGACGGTCGCCGCGCAGCGGGTGCAGCGCAGCGGCTATCCGGAGGCGTACGCGAAGCACGAGCCGGACGCCGTGCTGCTCGCCGCCGCGCTGACCGGCCGCGCGGCGGGCACGCTGACCTGCCGGGGGCGCCCCGCGCCGACGGGGACCGGGGGCCCCGACGCGGTGCGGGCCGCGCTGGTACGGGACTTCGGGCGCGACGTGCTCCAGACGGCCGGCGCGGAGGTGGTCCCCCGGCGCCCGTCGCCGTCCCCCACGGCCACGCCGACGCGGCCCGCCGACGACGCGGTGACGATCCCGGTGCCCAAGAGGTCCACCGCCTCGGGGACCGTCCGTGAGCGCGGCTGGGAGCTGGCGCACTGGGCCGTGGCCAACTCCACGGCGCTGCACATCTCACGCGTCTCCTTCGCGGGCCGCGAGTGGTCGCGCGGAGGCTTCGCCGGCGAGTGGCGTACGACCGGCTCCGCCGACGGGAAGGCGTCGGCCACCGAAGTCCGCATCGTCACCGGGGGGTAGCCCGGGCAGCAGTACGAGTTCTCACTCCTGCGGGTAATGCGCGGCGCGCCTCGTCGACGGGGCGCGCACTTTTTTGCGTGGACTTCGACCTATGCGTCGAGCCCCTTGCGAACAAAGGGCTGTAAGGATTCGGCAGGCTTTCCGGCCGGTTGCCGTTTGCCCGATTTCATCCCCACCTGATAATGCGACGCATTGCCAACTCTTTGCATTGGCCGACCGCAACCTTCGCGGGCTTCGAGCGGTAGTCACTGCGTCCGAGCCCGGAACGATGAACAGCCGAATCGGCCGAACTCCCGGGCGCAGTCCAACACTTCACCGTTTTCTCCCGTCTAAGGAGCATCATGTCCCTCCCCCTGACCCACCGGATCGCCCGTGCCGCGCTGCTGATCGCGGCGGGAGCGGCGCCCGTGGTCGGTGCGGCCGGCTCCGCCAGCGCGGCGACGACCGATCTGCCGGCCACCCCGAACCTCGGTGGGCTGACCGCCCTGGACACCGCGCAGGTCGGCACCACCGTCGACGGCGCGGCCCAGAAGGCCGACGGTGCGGCGCAGCAGGTCACCGGGGTCGCGGGTGACACCGGCAGCCACGCGGTCAAGGCCGGAAGCCAGGCGGCCAGGAAGGCGGTGCCGGCGGTGAGCCGGACCGGCGGGAAGGTCGTCGGGACGGCGGCGCCGGTCGCGCAGAAGGTGGCCGGGGACGCGGCGGGGCAGGCCGGCGGGCTGCTCGGGGGCGCGACCAAGGGCGGGCTGCCGAAGGGGCTGCCGCTGGGCGGCTGACACCGGGTTCCCTTTGCGCGGAGGGGCCAGGGAAGCTTCCCTGGACCCTCCGCCTGTTGCAGCGGAACTTGGCCGGAACCGTGCCCGGTGGTGCACCGCGGCAGACAGCCGCCTGGAAAGCAGCCGCCGTCAGCCGAGGCGCTCCACCGCTGCCGCCACCCTCTCGTCCGTCGCCGTCAGGGCCACCCGTACGAACTTCTCGCCCGCCTCGCCGTAGAAGTCGCCCGGTGCCACCAGGATGCCCAGGTCGGCCAGGTGGGCCACCGTCTGCCAGCAGGACTCGTCGCGGGTCGCCCACAGGTACAGGCTCGCCTCGCTGTGCTCGATCCGGAAGCCGTGCTTCAGGAGGGCGGCGCGCAGGACCGTGCGCCGGGCCGCGTACCGCTCGCGCTGTTCACGGACGTGCGTGTCGTCGCCCAGCGCGGCCACCACGGCGGCCTGTGTGGGCGCCGACGTCATCATGCCGCCGTGCTTGCGGATCTCCAGGAGTGGGCCGAGGACCGCGGGGTCACCGGCGAGGAAGGCCGCGCGGTAGCCCGCCAGGTTCGAGCGCTTGGAGAGGGAGTGGACCGACACGATGCCGTCGTACGAGCCGCCGTTCACGTCCGGGTGGAGGACCGAGACGGGATCGGACTCCCAGCCCAGCTCGATGTAGCACTCGTCGGAGAACAGCAGTACGCCGTGCTCGCGGGCCCAGGCGACGATCCTCGTCAGTTCCTCCTTGCCCAGCACCTTGCCCGTCGGGTTCGACGGGGAGTTGAGCCACAGGAGCTTGAGGTCCCTCGGGTCCAGCTCCGTCGGGTCGTCGTAGGCCACGTAGTCCGCGCGGGCCAGGCGTGCGCCGACCTCGTACGTCGGGTAGGCCAGGCGCGGGTGGGCGACCTTGTCGCCGGGGCCGAGCCCGAGCTGCGTCGGCAGCCAGGCGACGAGCTCCTTGGAGCCGACGATCGGCAGCACGTGCCGGTGGGTGACGCCGCGGGCGCCGAGGCGGCGCTCCGTCCAGCCCGTGATCGCGTCCCGCAGCTCGGGCGTGCCCCAGACGGTCGGGTAGCCCGGGGAGTCCGCCGCCGCCACCAGCGCCTTCTGGATCAGCTCGGGCACCGGGTCGACCGGGGTGCCGACGGACAGGTCGACGATCCCGTCCGGGTGCGCGGCGGCCGTCTTCTTGTACGGCTCCAGCTTGTCCCAGGGGAAGGTCGGAAGACGGTCGGAGACTGCGGACACGGGATCGGGCTCACTTTCTGCTACGACGGTGCCCCTTACAAGCGTAGGGGCGCCAAACGCCTCGGTCCCGCGCGGCGCCGGGCGGGCGCCGAACGGGACCGGATCGTTTGGCCTGCGGGCCGCTTACTGGTTCATCGGGGGCAGCGCCGCGATGAAGGGGTGGTCGCGCTCGATCAGCCCCAGCTTGCTGGCGCCACCGGGCGAGCCGAGCTCGTCGAAGAACTCGACGTTCGCCTTGTAGTAGTCCTTCCACTCCTCGGGAGTGTCGTCCTCGTAGAAGATCGCCTCGACCGGGCAGACCGGTTCACAGGCCCCACAGTCGACGCATTCGTCCGGGTGGATGTACAAGGACCGCTGGCCCTCGTAGATGCAGTCGACCGGGCACTCCTCGATGCACGCCTTGTCCTTGACGTCGACACAAGGCTCTGCGATGACGTAGGTCACGCTGTCGTTCCTCCTCGATAGGGCGCTGGCGGGCCTCCTCAGGCTCCGCCGCCTGGCGCGCGGGAGCGCGGCGTCGTCGATGCCCGCACCTAGTATCTCCGTTCCGGGGCATGATCCGAACAGGAGGGGTGAACTGACCTGTGGAAATCTCTGCGGGCGGACGGCTCGAGATCCGCATCACCGCTGCTGACGTGGGAAAACGCGTCTCCGTACGGCGGTGGAGCGAACATGCCGCCGAGGGTGAGAAGTTCACCGACACGGTCGGAGTTCTCACATCATGGGATCAAGGTGTGCTGCTGATCACACGGCGGGACGGCCGAAGCGTCCGGATCGCGGAATCGTCCCTGGTCGCGGGCAAGGTCGTCCCCGCGGCTCCGGCGCGTCGCAGGGGTCCCGCGGCGTCCTACGAGGAGCTCGTGCGGATCGCCGCCCGGGCCTGGCAGCCGGTGGAGCGGGAGCGGCTCGGTGAGTGGGAGCTGCGTGCGGCCGCCGGGTTCACGCGGCGGGCCAACTCCGCGCTGCCCCTCGGCGACCCCGGGCTGCCGCTGGACGAGGCCCTGACAGCCGTCCGGCGCTGGTACACGGACCGTGGCCTGCCCGCCTACATACAGCTCGCGACCGGAGCGGAGGGCACGCAGGAGCTGCTGTGCGCGGAGCTCGAAGCGCGCGGCTGGACGCGGGAGGTGACCGCCGAACTGTGGACCGGCTCCCTGGCGTCCCTCGCGGACCGCGAGGCGCCCGGTGTGGAGCTGTCCCGCACGGCCGACGAGGCGTGGCTCGCCCGCTACCAGCGCAAGGGGCTGAGCGAGGTGGCCCTGAAGGTGCTGGGCGGCGGCCCCTCGGTGTGGTTCGCGACGGTGCCGGGAGCGCAGGGCGCGCCTCCGGCGGCGATCGGGCGGTGCGTGGTGGACGGGCGGTGGGCCGGGTTCGCGGCGGTCGAGGTGGACCCGGAGCAGCGTCGGCGTGGCCTGGCCACCGCTGTGATGGCGGCGCTGGCCAGGCAGGCCCTGGACGAGGGCGCCTCGGCGGCCTGGCTCCAGGTGGAGACGGACAACGAGGGTGCGCGGGCCCTGTACGCGGGACTGGGTTTCGGGGCGCATCATGCATATCACCACTACCGGGAGCCGGAAGGCTCCCGCGGACCGGTGGCGTGAGGGGGTTCGAGGTGGTGAAGCGTGGCCCCCGTCCCCCGGAGCCGGAGCGGGCCGCCGAGGTGCGGCGGCGGTTCGGCGAGGAGGCGCGGTCCGAACGGCCCGATCTCGCGACGCTGTGCCTGCTCGTGGGCGCGGCGGCGGACGGGGAGCTGGACGAGGCCGGGATCGACGCCGCGCAGATCGAGCTGGACGGGCTGGCCGGGCTGGTGCCGTTCCGGCCGGAGGGGCCGCGGGCCTGGGCCGAGGCGCTGGCGGACGTCCTCGGGGGCCGCTACGGGTTCCGCGGCTCCGCCGCGGACTACGAGCGCCTGGAGTCGTCGTTGCTGCACGCGGTGCTGCGCCGGCGGCACGGACTGCCGATCCTGCTGTCGGTCGTGTGGATCGAGGTGGCGCGGCGGGCGGGGGCGCCGGTGTACGGGGTCGCACTGCCCGGGCACTTCGTCGTGGGGTTCGGGCCGCCGGAGGAGCAGGTGCTGGCCGATCCGTTCGACGGCGGTCGGGTGCTCACCGGCGGTGACGCCGAGATGCTGGTCGCCGGCGCCACGGGGGCGCCGCTCGATCCTTCGATGCTCGGCCCTGCCGATCCGCTGGATGTCGTAGTGCGGGTGTTGAACAACGTCCGGGCGTGGGCCGCGGCCCGGCCCGAGCGGTCGGATGTCGCCCTGTGGGCGGTGGAGTTGTCGTTGCTGGTGCCGTCGCATCCGGCGCGGTTGCGGTACGAGCACGCGCAGCTTCTGGTGCAGCGGGGGGAGTTCCTGCGGGGGGCAGCGGAGCTGGACGCCTATGCCGACGTCGTTTCCGCCGTTGACGACGCGGCCGCCGAGCGGGTGCGGGGGCAGGCCCGGGCTGCGCGAGCCATGCTCAACTGAAAGAGGGGTACGGCTACAGAACTGAAGAGGTACGGCTACAGCCAGCCCTTCTCACGAGCCATCCGCACGGCCTCCGCTCTGTTCCTCACCGCCAGTTTCTGTATGGCGGTGGACAGGTAGTTCCGGACCGTCCCCTGGGACAGATGCAGCGTCGCCGCCAGTTCCGCGTTGGTCGCGCCGGTCGCCGCCGCGCGCAGGACCTCGCGTTCGCGCTCCGTCAGCGGGTTGGCGCCGTCGGCCAGGGCGGCCGCCGCGAGCGTGGGGTCGATGACCCGTTCTCCGGCGAGCACCTTCCGTACCGCCTCGGCGAGTTGGGAGGCGGGGGCGTCCTTCACCAGGAATGCGGCGGCGCCCGCCTCCATCGCGGAGCGCAGATAGCCGGGGCGGCCGAAGGTCGTCAGCACGACCACCTTCAGCGCCGGCAGCTCGCGCTGCAGCTGGGCCGCCGCCTCGATCCCGGTGGCACCGGGCATCTCGATGTCCAGCAGCGCCACGTCCACCTCATGAGCGTGCGCCGCCGCCAGCACCTCGTCACCGCGGGCGACCTGGGCGACGACCTCGATGTCCGCCTCCAGGCCCAGCAGCGCGGCCAGCGCCTCGCGGACCATCGACTGGTCCTCGGCGAGCAGGACCTTGATCGTACGGCTCATGCCCCGGATCCTACGCGGGCCGCGGCACCCACGGGCACGCGTGCGACCAGCCGGAAACCATGCCGGACACGCCCCGCCTCCAGCGTTCCGCCGACCTTCTGAAGACGCTCGGTCAGACCCGTCAGACCGTTGCCCGGGCCGTTGCCCGCCCCTCCCGTGCCGCCCGTTCCGTCGTCCTCGACGGAGAGTTCCAGCATCGGCCCGTCGAGGGTCTGCCGTTGCAGCACCTCCACCGTGCAGCGGCCGGCGCCGCTGTGCCGTACGACGTTGGTGACCGCCTCGCGCAGCGCCCAGGCGAGGACGGACTCGCTCTCCTCCGGGACCCCGGTGAGGTCGGGTTCCGGGGGTATGTCCGCGGTGACTCCGGCCGCCGTGAGGGCGACCTGCGCGCCCGCGAGCTCCGCGGACAGACGCGGGCGCCGGTACCCGGTGACCGCCTCACGCACGTCGACGAGGGCCTGTCGGCTGACCCGTTCGATGTCGGCGACCTGCTGGGCCGCCTTCTCGGGGTGGTCGGGGAGCATACGGCCGGCCAGCTCGCTCTTCAGCGTGATCAGGGAGAGCGAGTGGCCGAGCAGGTCGTGCAGATCGCGGGCCAGGCGCAGCCGCTCCTCGTTGGCGGCGAGCTGGGCGACGGTGGCGCGGGCCTTGCGCAGCTCGATCGTCGTGCGTACGAGCTGGCCGACGCCCGTCATCGCGTACCCGATGAGCACCACCAGGAGCAGCAGGTTCTCCACCTCGTCCGCCGCGGCACCCGGGAAGCCGACCAGAGCCACCACGGCTGCCGTGGCGGGGATCGCCCAGTACGCCGCGCGCAGCGGGAGGGTCGCTCCGCAGGCCACCGAGACGTAGACGAACAGGCCCAGCCAGTGCGACGCGCCGAGCGTGAGGTTCAGCAGCGCGGCGAGTGCGGTGAGGGCGACGAGTATCCCGACGAGGAACCGCTGCGCGTACGGCCTTCCGATGTTCCGGAAGACCAGTGACAGATAGACCCCGACGAAGGCCGCGAGGCCCAGCCAGCCCGCCACGGTGCCGCCGGTGGTGTGGCGGCCGGAGGCGAGGTCCTGGACCGGCGAGCTCAGGAAGACGAGCCAGATGCCGATCCACAGGGACTTGCGCAGCAGCTCGCGCCGGTTGCCGGGCGGCTGGCCCATGCGCATCAGCCGCCCCGCCCGCGCCTCGTCCGCACACTGGTCTTCCGTCATGGCACTCACGCCTTCAGCGTGTCCTTCCGGTAAAGCCAGGCCGCGCCGCCCGCGAAGAGGGCGAAGAAGACGACCAGGATGGCGATGTCCCGGGCGTGCGGGGCCTGGCTCTGTTCGATGGCCTGTCCGAGGGCAGCGTACGCGTGGGTCGGCAGCCACTTGGCGATGTCCTGCAACCACTGCGGGAAGTTCGTCGACGGCATCCACAGGCCACCGAGTATCGACAGGCCGAAGTAGACGATCATGGTGATCGGGCGGACCGCGTCCCCGGAGGCGACGTACCCGATGGCGACGCCGAGTGCGGCGAAGACCAGGCTGCCGGCCCAGATGACACCGGTGAGGGCGAGCCACTGCCAGGCGTCCAGGCGGACGTGCTTCACGGCCGCGGCGACCGCGAGGACGACGACGATCGACGGCAGACTGACGACGGCGGCACTGGCCGTCTTGGCGAGGACGTAGCCGCGCCCCGGCAGGGTGGTCAGCCGCAGCTGCCGTACCCAGCCGCTCTCCCGCTCCTTGGCGATGCGCTCGCTGTTGCCCATCAGGACGGCGGTCAGGGCGCCGAAGGAGGCCATGGAGACCATCAGGTAGGTGGCGACGGTCAGGCCGGTGTCGCCGACCTTCTGGCTGGAGCCGGAGCTGCTCGAGAAGATCAGGTAGATGATCGAGGGGTAGATCACCGAGAAGAACAGGAACTTGCGGTTGCGCAGGGCGCGGCTGAGTTCCAGCCTGATGAGCGCGTTCATGACTGCTTGGCCTCCTCGGCCTCGGTGATGGCGACGAACGCCTGCTCGAGCCCGAGCCCGGCGACTTCGAGGTTGCGGGGGTAGACGCCGAGCCCGTACAGGGCATGGACAGTCGCATCGGCGTCGGAGGACTGGATACGCACGGTCTGCCCGGAAACGTCTATCGCGGTCAGGAACGGCAGGGCGCGCAACGGGGCCTCGTCGATCGGGCCCTCCAGGTCGAAGCGGACGCGCCGGGCGCCGGCCTTGGCCTTGACCTCGGCGGCGGTGCCGTCGGCGAGGAGCCGCCCGCGGTGCAGCACGAGCACGCGGTCCGCGATCGCGTCGGCCTCTTCCAGGTAGTGCGTGGCGAACAGGACCGTACGTCCCTGGTCCGCCTGCTCGCGCATGGTGGCCCAGAAGGCCTGGCGGGCGGAGACGTCCATGCCGGTGGTCGGCTCGTCGAGCACGATCAGGTCGCTGTCGCCCACGGTGGCGAGGGCGAAGCGGACACGCTGGGCCTGGCCGCCGGAGAGCTTGTTGACCTTGCGGTCGGCGATCTGCGCGATGCCCGCGCGCGCGAGGACGTCGGTGACCTTGTACGGCCTCGGGTGCAGATCGCAGCCGAGCTTGACCAGTTCGGCGACCGTGACCTCGTCCATCAGGCCGCCGCTCTGCAGCATGGCGCCCACGCGCCCGGCGACGATGGCCTCGCGCGGGCTGGTCCCGAACACGCGCACGGAGCCGCTGTCGGCCGGCTTGAGCCCGAGGAGCAGGTCGAGGGTGGTCGACTTGCCCGCACCGTTGGGCCCCAGCAGGGCCACGGTCTCCCCCGGGTGCAGCTCGAGCGACAAGCCGTCCACGGCACGTACGTCCCCGTAGGCCTTGGTCACCTGATCGAACCCGACCACCACGTCGGTGGCCGCCACTGTCGTCGTCATGGGCCCATCGTCCCGGGCCGGGGGCGTGCACGGCAGTGTCCGGTGTCGTCACTCCGGCATGACAGATGTCATGTCTGCGGCATGAAAGGGGGACGCCCGGTCGTCGCCGGGCGCCCCCCTGTGCGGTGCCGTCAGCTCGGGTTCGTGTTGATGACCGCGACCCGGTTGGTCTTGCTCAGCAGCGCCTGGCGCAGGGCGACGTAGACGTCCTGGGGCGTCACGGGCGTCTTCTGGCCGTTGGCCCGGGTGATGAGCACGCCGTCGAACGCCTCACCGTAGAGCGCCTTCAGGGCGGTCAGATCGGGCTTGTCGACCAGCTTGCCGTTGACAGCCGTCACTCCCAGGAACTTCCACAGCGACTTCTGCGGACTCATCAGGAGCGAGTGCGCCGCGTCCGTCTGCACCGTCACCTTGCCGGACATCGCCGGCTCGGCGAACTCCTTCATCTCACGGTCGACCTCGGCGTTCGTGACCGTCGGCTGCCGGGTCGTGGTGGCCACCCGCACGGGCGTGCCGGAGCCGGTCTCCACCTGGGTGTGGTACGCCTCCTCGACGGCCGCGACGGACGCGGGGACGTCGATTCCCTTGCCCGCCTTGCCGTACACGGCAACCGCCCGGCCGGACTCGAACCTGATCGTGCCCTCGACCATCGACCCGGAGCCGCCCGCGACACGCTGCAGGGCGGCCTGCAGCTTCTCCTCGTCGACGGGCATGACGGGCTGGACCACGCGATGCTGCCCGAACAGCGAGCCGATCACCGACACCGGGTTGTAGTCGCTCGTCGCGGCGGCGGCCACGGTGGCCTTGCTGTCGAACTGGAGGCCCGCCTGGTCCGGCCTGAGGGGAACCGCCTTGCCGTCGACCGACAGCTGCAGGGGTTTGTCGATCCGGCCGCCCAGCGCGGCGTCGAGCTTCTCGACCGCCTCGTCCCGGGTGCCGCCGCCGATGTCGACGCCGAGCACCGTGGTGCCCTTGGGCACGTCGGAGTGGTTCATGAGCAGTCCGGCGCCGTAGGCGACACCGGCGACGAGGACCAGGCCGCCGCCCAGGAGGACCAGCTTGCTGCGGCCCTTCTTCTTGGCAGGCTTCGCGGCGCCGGTGTTCTGCTGCTTGGGCGGATCGGGCAGTTTCGGGGGCGTGTGCGGCGTCGGCACCTGCGACGGGGAGCCCGGGCCGAACGGGCCGCTGCGGTCGCCCGACGGGACGACGGGGATGCCGCTGGTGACGGTGTGCCCGGAGACGTTGCCGCCGGGGCCGCCGAAGTTCTGGGGGCCCGGTTCGGGGGCGGGCTTCTGCGGGGTGAGGATCGCGGTGTCGTCACTGAGTCCGCCGCCGGGACGGCCCTGGCCCGGGGCGGCTCCGGGCGCACCGGGCGCTCCCGGGCCGAGCGGTCCGCCGGTGGTGCTGTGGATGCCGGGTGCCAGGAGGCCCGGACCGCCGGGGCCCGTACCGGGAGCGGTCAGGCCAGGGCCGCCGGGGCCCGAGGCGACCGTGCTGTCACCGGTGACCGGACCGCTGGTCGGGCCGGACGGGCCGCGCCGGCCCGGCTCCGAGAAGTACGGAAGGTCGTCGCGGCGTGGTTCGGGGCTCTCGTCGGCGCCGATCACCGGGAAGGAGGCCGTGCTGGCCGCCACCGCGTCGGACACGTCGAAGGAGCCGGTGCCGCCGCCGTGCCCCGGCGCGACGGGCCCGGCGCCGGTGGCACCCGGGAGCCCCGCGCCGTTCGTACCGCCCGGGCGTGCGCCGAAGGTGCCCGCGCCGCCCGTGCCCTCTCCGGGCCGTGCGCCCTGCGCACCGGAAGCGCCGGGACGCGCGCCGCCCGCGGCGCTCGCACCCGGACCACCTGGCCGCGTGCCGCCCGCGCCGGGACCACTCGGCCCACCCGGGCCACCGAAGGCCCCGTTGCCGCCCCGCGTACCCGCACCAGCGCCTGCTCCGGCACCAGCGCCCTCGCCCGGCGCCCCCGCGCCCGACGCGCCGCCCGCGCCTTGTATGCCCGAAGCCCCGGGCATCCCCGCGCCGTTGGTCGACCCACTGCCCGGAGCGCCCTTGGCCGCCGCGGGCTTGCGCGGCGCGAACCAGTCGCTCGTCGCCGTCTTCTCCTCGGCCTGTGCGGCGGGCTCGGCGGGCGGGTCGAAGGTGCTGAGCGCGCTCACGGAACTCATCGCCCGCGTGTCGGAGCCCGCTTCGTCCGTCACGCTGTCGGCGTCCGCGACGGGGGTGCGCACGACAACCGGCGGAATGGGCCGGGATCCGGGGATGTTGATCCGGATGCGGGTCGTCAGCGTGGTCTCGGTCTTGCGTTCCTCCGACGGCGAGGCCGGACGGCTCGCGTCGACACCGTCCTCGGCAGCCAGGGGGGTACCGTACGGCGGCGTCCCCGACGGGTACGCGGCTGGCCCACGCCCGTTGGGCCCGGCGGACGAGCTGTCAGTTTCACGACTCAAGGCAGGTTCTCCCGGTTGGCTCCACCGCCTGTTTCGAGCTCAACAGGTGGGGGTCCCCCCTGCTCGAGCGAAGCCGAGAGCGTGGGGGAGGCTCGGCGGCGCGCACCACCATACTGGCCGCTTGCACCACGCAGACCGCGCCCGCGAGGGAAACCCGCACGGGACCCCCACGTCCGCACCGCGTTTTCCGGGGGACATCCCATGACTCGCAGCGACGAAGTGGTACGTCACTTGCCAAGTCGGGCGCCGAGGCGCCCGGGTTGCCGCCCGCGGGCGAGGGTGGCGCACATCACAGCGACGGCCATTCCGCCGAGCAGGAACAGGTACGAGCCGATGCCCGCGCCGAACAGGAAGTCGCCCTCGGGTCGGCTGGCGGTGAGCAGCACGACGGCGACCATCCACCCGGCTGCGGGCGCGAGAGCCCCCGCGCGGGACCCGGTGGCCTGGGCGCCGCCCAGGAAGAGTCCGGCCGCGCCCGCGAGCGCGAGGAGCAGTCCGCCGGGGAACCAGGCGCCTTGCACCAGACCGCCCGCCACGCCGACGACCGCACCGAGCACCAGCAACCCGAGGTAGGCGGCCGTCCGGCCGGCCGAGGGCAGGCTCAGGGGCTGTGCGAGTGCGCTCGGCTGTTTGCCCGGTGTCGTCATGAGGCCGCTCCTTGGAACAGATCCGTCTCACGGGCACCGGTGTGCTCATGGCCCACCAACTCGTAGTACTCCGTGGTGAAAAGGGGCTGCGCGAGGGCGTTGGACAACGCGAAGTACGGCTCGGCGACCTCGATCTGCGTGACGTGGGCGCGCATCGCCGCGGCCTTCGCGGCCGCGAACGCCGTGCCGTCGATCTCGGTGGTGACCACTCGGTCGTCGACCACGCCGGGGACGTCGTCGATGCTCGCGGCCTTGGCGAAGGGCGTCTTGTCGAGCACCTCGCCGAGCCGGGCGAACGCGGCCCGGGCGACCGAGCGCGGCACCCGGTTCCAGTAGATCTTGGTGATCCGCCAGGGCTCCCCCATGTCCGGGCGGAAGCCGGGGTCGGCGGCCAGGTCGGCGGCGCGCATGGCGACGCGGTGGGCCTGGACGTGGTCGGGGTGGCCGTAGCCGCCGTCGGGGTCGTAGGTGACGAGGACCTGGGGGCGCACCTCCCGGACGATCGTCACGAGGTGGCCGGCCGCCTCGTCCAGGTCCGCGGACCAGAAGGAGCCCGGCCGGTGGTTCTGCTCGGCGCCCATCATCCCGGAGTCGCGGTAGCGGCCCGGGCCGCCGAGGAAGCGGTGGTCGCCGACGCCGAGCTCGGCCATGGCGGCGGCCAGTTCGCCGAGGCGGTGCGGACCGAGGGCGTCGTCCCGGTCGGGCGCGAGGTGCGCGAGCTCCGGCGGGATGACCTCGCCCTCCTCACCGAGGGTGCAGGTCACCAGCGTCACCCGGGCGCCGTCGGCCGCGTACTTGGCCATGGTCGCGCCGTTGTTGATCGACTCGTCGTCCGGATGCGCGTGCACCAGGAGCAGACGCCGGTCGGGCAGATCGGTCATGAGGACACCCTACGAGTGCCTCGGCAACCCGCCGGTGTCACCCCTGATGTTCCTCCCCGGGGCTTTCGTCCTTGTAGCGCGGCAGGCCCTCGGTCGAAATGGTGGTGTCCTCCACCGACTGAACGAACTCCCGCATGGCTCGATAGGCGTGGGAAGCACCCTGCCGCGCGTTGCCCTGTGCGATGGTCATGGCGCTCGCTCCTCGTCGTCTGTGCCCAGGGGCAAGGATCGTCGCTCTCATGCTAGGCGGCCTCCAGGAGATCGGTTCGGCAGTCACGGCAGCGGCCGGGGGCGGGGGCGCGAAAGGCGCGGTCGCAGGCGTCGCAGGTCTGGAGCGGGTGCCGTACGGGCGATGGAGCGGCCGGTTCACGGAACGGGGGTGGCGGCGGGAACTGCTCGGTGAGGCGGTGGGCCAGCAGGGCGGCGGGCCGGCGCAGTCCCTCGGGCGGCAGGTCGGCGGTCAGTGCGAGTTGTACGGCGCTGGGGCTCACGTCGCGCTCCAGCCAGGCGGCGACGCCGGGGGCCAGGTGGGCCGCGTCGCGAGCGGAGAGGAGCAGCCGGGAGTCGTGGCGGTGCAGGCCGGCGAGAAGGTCGGTGGCCGCCTGGAGCAGGGACGGGGCGGGACAGGCCGGCTGCGGCACGGCGGGGAGCGGCTTGCGGGTGCGGACGGCTGTGTGCCTGCCGGGCGCTGCCGCCGGGCGGTCGGCGCGGCTCGGTTTGTCGGCGTGGCGCCGGGCCGCCGACTGGTTGCAGGAGATCGTCCGCGTGACGATACGGCCGCCGGGGGTGCGTTCCCGCTCGCGCCGTAGGTAGCCGTGCGCCTCCAGCTCGCGCAGGGCGGCGGCGATACGGGTGGCTCCCTCGGGGAAGCGGGCGGCGAGGCTCTTGATGTCGACGCGGGCGCCCTTCGGCAGCGACTGGGTGTGGCACGCCAGACCGATCGCCAGGAGGGAGAGGTCGGGGTGCTGGGTGAGGTGGTTGCCGATCACGGTGAATCGGCTGGTGTGGCGGGCGTTGTCGTGGATGAGCCCGCCGGTGTGGTGGCCCCGGTTCGGGTGCTTGTTGCCCGCCGTACGGGACTGGGCGCGCGGGGGCACGCTAGGGTTCTGCCCATCCATCGGGAAGCCTTCTTCTTCCTCGGTGGTCAGGCCCTCGCACTGGGATTGCCGTCCCGGCGGGGGCCGTCGCATGTCTGCGGTTGTGTCGCGCTGAGCGTGGGGCCGCGAAACGCAGCCGAGTCAGAGATGTTCACCCTCCTGAGTGAGCGTGCGGCGCGGGCGGGAGGGGTGGGGGTTGGTCGGGTCCTTTCCTCCGTGGTCCTTTGTCTTTCTGCCGCTGGTGCCACCGGAGCCCGTGGGGGCGGGTTCCGGTGACGGCGATGTGCTGGTTCACATCACTCGGAGTGGCCGGTGACGCCTACCGTGATGAGTGACCATGCAGTTGCGCACGGTGATTGCCGAGGGAGGGGGCGCGCCGATGACGGTCGACGCGGACGCGGGGCGACTCAGGGACAAGACGGACGAGCCGGGGTGGGAGGTGGATCCGGACGACGACTGGGGAGTGGCTGTGGTCGCCACGGTGGGGCGGCAGTTGAAGCTGCGGCGGGAGGCAGTGGGCCTGCGGGCCGCGGAGTTCGGGGCGGCAGTCGGGTATGGGGAGGACCTCGTCTACAAGATCGAGAGCGGCAAGCGGATCCCCCGCCCCGAGTACCTCGACAAGGCCGACGAGGTACTCGGGGCGGGCGGGCTACTCTCTGCGATGAAGGAGGACGTGGAGAAGGTCCGGTACCCGAAGAAGGTGCGGGAGCTGGCCGAGCTGGAGGCCAAGGCCGTGGAGATGGGCGTCTACGTCGGACTCAGCATCCATGGCCTGTTGCAGACGCCGGAGCATGCACGGGCCTTGTTCGAGGTGTCTCAGTCGGCTTACTCAGAGGCGGAGTTGGAACGCCTGGTGGCCGCACGCATGGGCCGTAAATCAATCTTCGAACGAGATCCGGCGCCGATGCTCAGTTTCGTGCAGGAAGAGGTGACGCTGCGCCGGAGGGTTGGCGGCACAATGGTGTGGCGTCAGCAACTCGAACATCTGGTGGACGTGGCGGGGTTACGCAACGTCACTCTTCAGGTGATGCCAACGGACTCCGGCGCCCATCCCGGATTGAGCGGCAAGATCGAGGTGCTGAAGTTCGAGGACGGGACGGCGGTAGGCCGCTCCGATGGAGCGTTCAACGGTCGCCCGACTTCTGATCTCAAGCAGCTCCGCATCCTTGAGCTGCGATACAGCACCATCCGGGCGCAGGCTCTCTCCCCACGGGAGTCGCTGGCCTTCATCGAGCAACTGCTGGGAGAAGCATGATCCACAAGACCGCTGTCAGCGACACCTGCGAACTGACGTGGTTCAAGAGCAGCTACAGCGACGGTCCCGAGGGCGACTCCTGCGTCGAGATCGCCATAGCCTCCCGCACCGTCCACGTCCGCGACTCCAAGAACGCATCCGGCCCCCGGCTCACCCTGACGCCGGGAGCGTGGACCCACTTCGTGTCATACGCCTGCGAAGGCTGACGGCGTCCCCGGCCGTCAGCCCGGCGGGCGAGGCTCAGAATTTGATGCTGCCGATCATCCCCGCGATGTTCGTGGTCAGCTCGTGGATCGTGGGTGCCACCGTGGAGGAGGCGAGGTAGAAGCCGAGCAGCATGCACACGATCGCGTGGGCCGCCTTCAGTCCGGACTTCTTGATCAGAAGGAAGACGACGATCGCCAGCAGCACCACCGCCGAAATCGAGAGTGCCACGGCGGCTCACCTCCAAAGATCCCAGGACGCGGGGGTTCGGACTATGGGGGCAGACAAGTACACGCAGATAAATCCACGCAGCGGGCAGCACGTTCATACCCACTATGCGCTAGTGATCATAACTATCCGTACGTGCGCATCGATCGGCGCACAGCCGCACAAGGGGGCGCATGGCCAATATGGTCGGGGTATGACCACCGAGCCTGCTTCCTTCCCCCGACGGCACGCGCGGACCCAGCGGTTCACGCTCGGCGCGCCGCGTGCGTTCACCGTGGCGCCCGACGGTTCCCGTGTCGTGTTCCTGCGGTCCACCTCCGGCACGGACCGTGCGCACCAGTTGTGGGTCCTCGACCTGGCGGACGGCAAAGAGCGCCCCGCGGCCGACCCGGGCGCGCTCCTCGGGGGCGCCGCCGAGCAGTTGCCACCCGAGGAGCGCGCCCGTCGGGAGCGCAGCCGCGAGGGCGGCGCCGGCATCGTCGGCTACGCCACCGACGCGGCCGTGGAGTTGGCGTCTTTCGCCTTGTCAGGGCGGCTTTTCACGGCGGAGCTGCGCGTGGGCACGGCTCGCCAACTGCCCGTGGCCGGGCCGGTGATCGACCCGCGTCCGGCCCCCGACGGACGGCACATCGCCTACGTGCGCGGGGGCGCGCTGCGCGTGGTCGGCGCGGAGGGCGAGGGCGACCGGGCGCTCGCCGAGCCAGAGTCGGATTCGGTGTCGTACGGCCTGGCCGAGTTCATCGCGGCCGAGGAGATGGGCCGTTCGCGGGGTTTCTGGTGGTCGCCGGAGTCCGACCGGCTGCTCGTGTCGCGCGTGGACGACACGCCGGTGCGGCGGTGGTGGATCTCCGATCCGGCGCGTCCGGACCAGGAACCGCAGCGGGTTCCGTACCCGGCGGCGGGCACCGGGAACGCGGACGTACGGCTGTTCGTCGTGGGACTCGACGGGGCGCGCACCGAGGTCGTCTGGGACCGGACGCGGTACCCGTATCTGGCGCGAGTGCACTGGTCAGCGGCGGGGGCACCGCTGATCCTGGTACAGGCGCGGGACCAGCGCAGCCAGCTGTACCTGGCGGTGGACCCGGACACCGGTACGACCCGGATGGTGCACGCGGACGAAGATCCATATTGGCTGGAACTTTTCGCCGGGGTGCCGTGCTGGAGCCCCTCAGGGCAGTTGGTGCGGGTCGCCGACGAGGGCGGCGCGCGGGTGCTCGCCGTGGGGGACCGGCCGTTGACCGGACCGCAGTTGCACCTGCGGGCGGTGCTCGACGTGGCTGACGCCGATGTGCTGGTGGCCGCGTCGGCGGGCGAGGCCGCGACGGACCCGGAGACCGGTGAGGTCCATGTCTACCGGGTGAACGAACTCGGCGTGGAGCGCGTGTCGCAGAAGCCCGGTGTGCACTCGGCGGTGCGCGCGGGGGCCGTGACCGTGCTCGTCTCCTCGGTCCTCGACCGCCCCGGCGTCCAGGTGCAGGTACTGCGCGACGGCAAGCGTCTGGCCACCGTGGCCTCGTATGCGGAACGCCCCGGTTCGTCCCCGCGCGTGCGGCTGACGCAGGGGGGCGCACGCCGAATCCCATGCGCCGTGCTTATGCCTACGGACTACTCCGGTGACGCCTCCCTCCCCGTCCTCATGGACCCCTACGGCGGCCCGCACGGACAGCGCGTGGTGGCCGCGCACAATCCGCACCTGACCTCGCAGTGGTTCGCCGACCAGGGCTTCGCGGTGATCGTCGCCGACGGACGCGGCACCCCGGGCCGCTCCCCCGCCTGGGAGAAGGCGGTCAAGGACGACCTCGCGGCGGTCGTGCTTGAGGACCAGGTGGACGCGCTGCACGCCCTGGCCGGCGACTTCCCGCTCGATCTGTCCCGGGTCGCGATCCGCGGCTGGTCCTTCGGCGGCTATCTGGCGGCGCTGGCGGTGCTGCGCCGCCCGGACGTCTTCCACGCGGCCGTCGTGGGCGCGCCGGTGACCGACCTACGGCTCTACGACACCCACTACCAGGAGCGGTACCTGGGGCACCCCGGCGAGCAGCCCGACGTCTACCGCCGCAACTCACTCATCGACGACGCGGGCCTGGTGGACGCGGCGGAACCCGCCCGCCCGATGATGATCATCCACGGCCTGGCGGACGACAACGTGGTGGTAGCCCACTCCCTGCGCCTGTCCTCGGCCCTCCTGGCCGCGGGCCGCCCGCACGAGGTGCTCCCGCTGTCCGGGGTGACGCACATGACCCCCCAGGAAACGGTCGCGGAGAACCTGTTGCTCCTCCAGCGGGACTTCCTGCGCCGCGCTCTGAACCTGGGCTGAGCAGCAAAAACCCCAAAGAGCACAGCAACCATCGATTGAGGAACCACGACGAGACGCCGGCCAGGCCCTCGAGAGCGGCGCCGGCTCAGGCGCAAAAAACGGGCCGGGATGACATGGCGCATCCCGGCCCGTTCACGGCACCCGCACGGCCGTACGCTGTTCACTGTGCTGCGTCCGTATATCGGAATCGCGTCAGCCAAGTTGCCTCAGTGTTAACGCACTTCATGTGTGTTTGCGGAGTTATGAGGCTCCTCCGGCGGCTCCTCGGGCGGCACCACGCGCATCTCCTCCGCGAAGTGGCACGCCGAATCGTGCGCGGCCGGTCCCGTCGTCCCCCGGAACTCCTCCGGCACCGCGAGCGGCGGCACCTCGAGCGCGCACCGCTCCCTGGCCTTCCAGCAACGCGTGCGGAACCGGCAGCCGGAGGGGATGTCCGCCGGGGACGGCACGTCACCGCTGAGGATGATCCGCTCCCGGCGCTCCCGTGCCGCCGGGTCGGGCACGGGCACGGCGGAGAGCAGCGCCTGGGTGTACGGGTGCGTGGGATGCTCGTAGATCTCCTCGTCGGAGCCGATCTCCACGATCTTCCCGAGATACATCACCCCGACCCGGTCGGAGATGTGCCGCACGATCGACAGGTCGTGCGCGATGAAGACGTACGACAGCCCGAACTCGTCCTGGAGCCGCGCCATCAGGTTGATCACCTGGGCCTGCACCGACACGTCGAGCGCGGAGACCGGCTCGTCCGCCACGATGATCTCCGGGCGCAGCGCCAGCCCCCGGGCGATGCCGATGCGTTGGCGCTGACCTCCGGAGAACTGGTGCGGATAGCGGTTGATGTGCTCGGGGTTGAGCCCGACGACGTCCAGCAGCTCCCGCACCCGCCGCCGTCTGTCCCCCTTGGGTGCGACCTCGGGATGGATCTCGTACGGCTCCCCCACGATGTCGCCCACCGTCATACGGGGGTTGAGGGAGGTGTACGGGTCCTGGAACACCATCTGGATGTTGCGCCGCACCGCCTTCAGCGCGCGCCCGGACAACCGGGTGATGTCCTCGCCCTTGTACCGGATCGAACCGGCCGTCGGCGGCTCCAGGTTGACCAGCAGCCTGGCGAGCGTCGACTTGCCGCACCCGGACTCCCCGACGATGCCGAGCGTTTCGCCCCGGCCGAGCGTGAAGTCGACGCCGTCGACCGCCCGCACCGCGCCGATCTGCCTCTTGAACAGGATCCCCCGGGTGAGCGGATAGTGCTTGACCAGCCCGCTGACCTCCAGGATCGTCTCAGGGCCGGCCATGCAGGCACTCCCTCCAGAAGTGGCAGGCGCTCCCCCGCCGCTCGTCCACCTCGTAGAGCGGCGGCTCGTCGGTGCGGCACACGTCGCGGGCCAGCGGGCAGCGGGGGTGGAAGGGGCAGCCCGGGGGGATGTGCGTGAGGCTCGGCGGCAGGCCCTCGATGGCGTACAGCCGCCGGCCCTTGCGGTCCAGACGGGGGATGGAGTCGAGCAGGCCCCGTGTGTAGGGGTGGGCGGGGTTCTTGTAGAGGTCGTGCACGGGGGCGGACTCGACGATCCGGCCCGCGTACATGACGGCGATCCGGTCGGCGACGTCCGCGACGACACCGAGGTCGTGGGTGATGAGGACCAGCCCCATGCCGTACTCCCGGCGCAGCTCGGCCAGCAGGTCCATGACCTGGGCCTGCACGGTGACGTCGAGGGCGGTGGTGGGCTCGTCGGCGATGATCAGCGCGGGCTCCAGCGCCAGCGCCATGGCGATCATGACACGTTGGCGCATACCGCCGGAGAACTGGTGTGGATAGTCTCGCACGCGCTGGCGGGCGGCCGGGATACGTACCCGGTCCATCAGCTCGATCGCCCGGGCGCGCGCGTCCTTCTTCGACATCCCCCGGTGCACGACGAACATCTCGCCGAGCTGGTCGCCCACGGTGAGGACGGGGTTCAGCGCGGAGAGGGCGTCCTGGAAGATCATGGCCATGGCCGCACCGCGGATCCTGCGCCGCTCCTCCTCCTTGAGGGTGAGCAGGTCCCGCCCCTGGAAGAGGACGCGGCCACCGGTGATCCGGCCGGGCGGCGTGTCCAGGATGCCCATGACGGCCTGCGCGGTGACGGACTTGCCGGAGCCGGACTCGCCGAGCACGGCCAGCGTCTCCCCGGCGTCCACGCTGTAGCCGACCCCGTTGACGGCCCGGGCGATCCCCTCCCGGGTCCGGAACTCCACGAACAGGTCCCGCACTTCGAGCAGCACGGCCGTCACCTCAGCTTCGGGTCGAGGGCGTCGCGCACCGCGTCGCCCAGCATGATGAACGCCAGCACGGTGATCGCCAGAGCCCCGGAGGGCCACAGCAGCGCGTGCGGGGCGTTGCGGATGTACGGGGAGGCGGCGGAGATGTCGATCCCCCAGGACACGCTCGGCGGCTTCAGCCCGACGCCGAGGTAGGACAGGGTGGCCTCGAGGGCGATGTAGGTGCCGAGCGCGATGGTCGCTACGACGATCACCGGCGCGATGGCGTTGGGCGCGATGTGGCGCAGCAGGATGCGGGTGTCGGAGGCCCCGAGGGCGCGGGCGGCCTGGACGTAGTCGTGCTGTTTGGCGGTGATGACCGCGCCGCGGGCGATCCGGGAGATCTGCGGCCAGCCGAGCAGCACGATGAACCCGACGACCGGCCACACCGTGTTGCCGGTCACCACGGAGAGCAGCACGAGCCCGCCCAGGACGACCGGGATGGCGAAGAAGATGTCGGTGGCGCGGGACAGGATCGCGTCCCATCCGCCGCCGAAGTACCCGGCCAGCCCGCCGAGGACCGAGCCGAGGACGGCGACGCCGAGCGTGGCGCAGACGCCCACCGTGACGGAGGTACGGGCGCCGTAGACGGTCCGGGTGTACACGTCGCAGCCCTGGCCGTCGAACCCGAACGGATGTCCGGGCTGGGAGCCCTCCTGGGCCTTGGACAGCTCGCAGACGAGGGGGTTGCCGGAGGTGATCAGGGACGGCCACAGGGAGATCAGGACGAGGAAGAGGATCACCAGCGCGGAGACGAGGAAGACCGGGTTGCGGCGCAGGTCGCGCCAGGCGTCGGACCAGAGGCTGCGCGGCCGGCCGGCCGGGCCTTCCGGTCCCCTCTCCAGGGTGGTCGCCTCGCTGGCGGCGAGGTCCATGGCACCGCCCATGCCCGTCCCGGCGATGGCCCCCTTCCGCTCGTACCGTGGCTGCTCAGGCATAGCGGATCCTCGGGTCGAGTACGGCGTACAGGAGGTCGACGAGCAGGTTGGCGACCAGAAAGACCAGCACGAGTACGGTCACGAACCCGACGACCGTCTGGGTGTTCTGCCGCAGGATCCCCTGGTAGAGCTGGTAGCCGACGCCGTGGATGTTGAAGATCCGCTCGGTGACGATCGCGCCTCCCATCAGGGCGCCGATGTCGGTGCCGATGAAGGTGACGACGGGGATGAGCGAGTTGCGCAGCAGATGCCGGGTGATCACACGCCGGCGCGGCAGCCCCTTGGCGACGGCGGTGCGGACGTAGTCGGAACGTCTGTTCTCGGCGAGGGAGGTCCGGGTGAGCCGGGTGACATAGGCGAGGGAGACGGAGGCGAGGACGAGGCCGGGCACGATCAGCTCCCCGACGGTGGCCGCCGGGGAGACCGACGGTCTGGTCCAGCCCCACTTCACACCGAGCAGGAGTTGGAGCAGCAGACCGGTGACGAAGGTCGGCACGGAGATCACGACGAGAGTGAGCAGCAGGACCGTGGTGTCGACGGGCCGCCCGCGGCGCAACCCGGTGACCACGCCCAGCGCGATCCCGAGGACGACCTCGAAGACGATCGCGACGACGGTGAGCCGGATGGTGGGCGGGAAGGCGGTCGCCATCAGCTCGGTGACCTTCTGCCCGTTGAAGGCGGTGCCGAAGTCGCCGGTGAAGACGTTGCCCATGTAGGTCGCGTACTGCTGCCAGAGGGGCTTGTCGAGGCCGAACTCCCGGCGCAGCTGGGCGGCGGTGGCAGGGTCGCACTGCCGTTCGCCGCACAGGCCGGCGACGGGGTCGCCCATCACGTTCACCATCAGGAAGATGAGCAGGGTGGCGCCGAAGAAGACCGGGATCATCTGCAGCAGGCGCCGGACGACGTACCGTCCCATGGGGCCTCCGGGGGTGGCGGGCGGGCGTGCGGTTCAGCGGACCTCGATCCGGTCGTAGACGGGGACGCTGAACGGGTTGAGCGCCACGTGCGCGAGGCGCTGGGAGTAGCCGGCGCTGCCGTTCTGGTACCAGAGCGGGATGGCGGCCATGTTGTCCCGCACGACCCCCTCGGCCTGCTGGAACAGCCCGACCGCGGCCGCCTTGTCGCTCGCGGCGTTCGCCCGGTCGACGAGCTTGTCGAAGTCCTTGTTCGACCATTTGCCGTCGTTGGAGGAGGCGTTCGTGTAGTAGAGCGGCTGGAGGAAGTTCTGGATGAGCGGGTAGTCCATCTGCCATCCGGCGCGGAACGGCCCGGACATCTTGTGCTGCGCGATCTGGTTGCGGAAGTCGGCGAAGGTGCCGACCGGGTTGCCCACGCAGGCACGGTCGTTGCCGAGGGCGTTGTTGATGGAGTTGCACACGGCGTCCACCCACTCCCGGTGCGAACCGGAGTCCGCGTTGTAGGTGATCCTGAGCTGCCCGCCGGGCAGCCCGCCGCCCTCCTGGATCAGCTTCTTGGCCCGCCCCGGGTCGTAGCGGCACGCGTCGCCGCACAGCCCTTCCTTGAAACCGCCGTCGGTGCCGAGGACGGGTGAGGTCCAGTCACTGGCGGGGGTGCGGGTGTGGTGGAAGATCGTGTCGGTGATCTGGTCCCGGTTGATCGCCATGGACAGGCCCGTGCGGACCTTCTCCGTCCCCGGTCTGTTCCACCGCGGGTCGTAGTAGGGGAAGGCGAGGGTCTGGATGATGCCGGCCGGCTCGGTGATGTACCGGCCGCCGAGATCGGACTTCACGTTCCTGAGCTGCGAGGCGGGCACGTCGTCGCTGAGGTCGAGGTTGCCGGCCAGCAGGTCGGTGTAGGCGGTGTTGCTGTCGGTGTAGACCTTCAGGTCCACGCCGTTGTTGCGGGCCTTGTCCGGGCCGGGGTAGGCGCCCCACTTCCGCAGGGACATCATGAAGCCGCGCGTGTAGGAGTGGACCAGGTACGGGCCGTTGCCGACGGGCTTCTTCAGCCAGTCCGCGTGGTGGTCGAAGAACGCCCGGGGCAGCGGGGCGAAGGCCACGTAGCCGAGGGTGTCCGGGAACGTGGAGAACTTCTGGCCCAGCCGGACGGTGAAGGTGCGCCGGCCGGTCACCTTCAGCCCGGAGAGGGTGTCGGCGGTCTGGGTGCCGGAGGCCGGGTGCACCTTGTCGTAGCCCTCGATGTACCCGAAGAAGTACGCGTTCCTCTGGTTGTTCCTCAAGCTCGCGCCGTAGTTCCAGGCGTCGACGAAGGACCGGGCGGTGACCGGCTCCCCGTTGCTGAACCTCCAACCATCCTTGACGGTGACGGTGAAGTTCCGCGAGTCGGACGTCCCGATGCTCTCGGCGAGCATGTCCTCGGCCGCGCCGGTCCTCGGGTTGTACCGCTTGAGCCCCCGGAAGACCATGTCGAGCACCTTGCCGCCCTGTACCTCGTTGGTGTTGGCCGGCTCGAGCGGGTTCTGCGGGTCGCCCCAGGAGGAGCTGAACACCCCGGGCGCGGTGCCGCCGCCGTCCGCGCCCCCGCCACAGGCGGCCACCATGAGGGCGGCCACCGCCGCCCACAGGGCGTGCCTGGCTCCACGCATGGGGTGCCTCCTCGAGGGTGTGCGCCTGCCCTCGGCGCCGGGACACTGTCCTTTATCGCCACTATCGGCCCGAAGACCCCTCATCACACGCAACGCCACCCGACTGGCCGCACCCCGTCCGGACCGGGGCGTCGGGCCGCCGCAAGCGAAGGCGGCAGGCCGCCGCAGCCAGGGCGTCAGGCCGCCACCAGCGATGCTTCACAGGTGTGGACCAATGGTTGCCGACACGCCATCAGTTACCTCGTTTCCGCAGGCCACACGGTGTTTGACGCACCGTTGACGGGTGCGGAGCGACGCTGATAGACACACTCATCACCCATCCGGCGTCAGCCGATCCGGCCCGATTCAAGCCGTTCCCCGAACCGCCGTCCCCGTGCAGTGATGACGTGAGGTCAGCATCGATGAGCACGCAAGACCAGCACGGCAGAGGGCGCTCGCGCCCGGACCGTCCACGACACCGTTCAGCGCGGCTCGTCGCCGCCGCCCTCACGGTCTCCGCCGCCCTCGCCCTGCCCCAGCAGGCCGAGGCGAAGGAGAGCGACGCGGTCCTCACCGTGGCGGTCGCCCAGAGCGTGGACTCACTGAGCCCGTTCCTCGCGACCCGCCTGGTCAGTACCAGCATCAACCGGCTGATGTACGAGTACCTGAACGACTACGACCCGGGGGACGCCCACCCGGTCCCGGGCCTCGCCACCCGGTGGAAGCCGTCCGCCGACAAGCTCACCTGGACGTACACGATCCGCTCCGGCGCCACATGGTCGGACGGGCAGAAGGTCACCGCCGAGGACGCGGCGTGGACGTTCACCAAGATGATGACCGACGACAAGGCGGCCACCGCGAACGGCAGCTTCGTCGCGAACTTCCGGAAGGTCACGGCTCCGGACCCCACCACGCTCGTCATAGAACTCAAGAAGCCCCAGGCCACGATGACCGCGCTCGACGTGCCGATCGTGCCCAAGCACGTCTGGGAGAAGGTCGGGGACTTCGGGACGTTCAACAACGACAAGAGCTTCCCCGTGGTCGGTGACGGGCCGTTCGTCCTGACCGGTTACAAGCCCGACAGCTATGTGCGGCTCAAGGCCAACAAGAACTTCTGGCGGGGCGCCCCGAAGTTCGACGAGCTGGTGTTCCGGTACTACAAGGACCAGGACGCGGCGGTGGCGGCGCTGCGCAAGGGAGAGGTGTCCTTCGTCGCGGGCTCGCCCTCCCTGACACCTGCTCAGGCCGCCGCGCTCCAGGGCGTGAAGGGCATCAAGGTCAACGACGCCCCGGGCCGCCGCTTCTACGCCATCGCCACCAACCCCGGCGCCCGGGCGAGGAACGGGCAGAAGTTCGGCGACGGCGACCCCTCCCTCCTGGACGAGCGGGTGCGGCACGCCCTGTTCACGGCCGTCGACCGCAGGTCACTCGTCGACAAGGTGTTCCAGGGCCACGCCGTCGAGGGCCAGGGTTACATACCGCCCCGCTTCTCCACGTACTTCTGGAAGCCGTCGGCGGCCCAGGAGCTGGCCTACGACCCCGCGAAGGCCGCCAGGCTCCTCGACCAGGCGGGCTACCGGAAGAACGCCGACGGCAAACGCGTGGGCAAGGACGGCAAGCCCCTCACCTACCGCATGCTGTGCCACGCCACCGACCCGAACGACAAGGCGGTCGGCCAGTACCTGAAGGAGTGGTGGGGCAAGCTCGGCATCGGCCTGACGCTCGACTGCCTGGACAACGTGACCGACCCCTGGCTCGCCGGCAGATACGACCTCGCCTTCGACGGCTGGTCCGTCAACCCCGACCCCGATTTCGTGCTGTCGATCCACACCTGCGCGGCGCTCCCGGCGACCCCCAAGGACACGGCCGCCACGGACAACTTCATCTGCGACAGGCAGTACGACGACCTCTACGCCCGGCAGCTCGCGGAGTACGACCCCGCCAAGCGGGCCGACCTCGTCAAGCAGGCCGAGTCGCGGCTGTACGACCTCGGGTACATGAACGTCATGGCCTATCCGAACGCGGTCGAGGCCTACCGGACGGACCAGATCGCGTCGATCACCACCATGCCCCGGAAGGCGGGCAACATCTACGGCCAGGACGGTTACTGGAGCTGGTGGTCGGCCGTACCGGCGAACTCCGGTGACTCCTCGGGCGGTTCCTCCTCCACCGGGGTCGTCGTCGGCATCGTCGCGGGCGTCGTGGTCCTCGTCGGCGCCGGGGTGTTCCTCGGCCTGCGGCGCCGCGCCACCGCCGAGGACCGTGAGTAGTGGAACCGGCGCGCGAACCGCGGACACATGCCGGAACCCCGTACCTGCGGTACGCGGCGGGCAAGGCGGGCGGCGCCGCCGTCTCCTTGCTCGCCGTCCTCGTGACCAGTTTCTTCCTCTTCCGGCTGATCCCGGGCGACCCGGTGAAGTTCATGACGGGCGGCCGTCCGGTATCGGCCGCGCAACTGACGGCCTACCGCAGGGAGTTCGGTCTCGACCTGCCGTTGTGGAAGCAGTTCACGGGCTACTGCGGCAAGGCGCTCACGGGCGACCTCGGCACGTCGTACCAGTTCCGGGCCCCGGTCATCGACAAGATCACCGAGGCGCTGCCGAACACGCTGCTGCTCACCGGCACCGCGTTCGTCCTCTACACGGTCCTCGGCGTCGTCCTCGGCACCCGCTCGGCGTGGCGCCACGGCCGGCTCGGCGACCGGCTCAACACCGGTGTGGCGCTGACCCTGTACTCGATCCCCTCCTTCTGGCTGGGTCTGCTGCTCATCATCGTGTTCGCGGTGGGCATGGGCCCGGTCCCGGGTGTGTTCCCGACCGGCGGCATGGAGTCGGGCGGCAAGGAGGGCTTCGCGTACGCCGTCGACGTCGCCCACCATCTCGTCCTGCCGGTGATCACGCTGGTCGCGGTCGAGTACGGACAGACGCTGCTGGTCACCCGCTCGGCGCTGCTCGACGAGATGGGCGGCGACTATCTGACCACCGCGCGCGCCAAGGGCCTGAGGGACGACCTGGTCCGCCGCCGGCACGCGGTGCCGAACGCGCTGCTGCCGACCGTGACGCTGGTCTTCGTCAATCTCGGCCGGACGGTCGCGGGTGTCATCCTCGTCGAGACCGTGTTCTCCTGGCCGGGCCTCGGCGGGCTCTTCTACCAGGCGCTGAGCGTGCCCGACCTGCCCCTCGTCCAGGGGCTGTTCTTCGTCTTCGCCTCGGCGGTGATCCTCATGAACACGCTGGCGGACCTGATCTATCCGCTGCTCGACCCCCGGGTGGGCCGATGACGACCGACACGACTCCCCCGGGCGGGCCGACCCGTACCGCCACGACTGCGCCGGTGGCGAAGGCGAGCCCGCGCGCGCTCGCGTGGCAGCGCCGCCGCCGCTCCACCGCCCGCTTCTGGACGCAACTCCGCACGCACCGCGCCGGGCTCGTGGGCCTGGCCGTCCTCGTCCTGTTCGCCGCGGTCGCGCTCACCGCGCCGCTGACCGTCGGTTCCGACGTGTCCAGTGTGACCGGCGCGCCGGGCCGGCCGCTTCAGCATCCGAGCGGTGGGTTCCCGCTGGGCACGGACCGCTTCGGGCGGAACCTGCTGGGCCTGGTGGTGTGGGGCTCGCGGATCTCGCTGCTGGTCGGACTGCTCGCGGCGGTGCTGTCCGTGGCGATCGGCGCACTGGTCGGGATCACCGCCGGTCACTTCCGGGGCGCCTACGCCACGGTGACGATGCGGATCACGGACTGGTTCCTGGTGATGCCGACGCTGGTCCTCGCCATCGCGCTCGCCACCGTGATGTCCCGCTCGCTCGGCACGGTGATCCTGGCGATCGGTGTGACGTCCTGGCCGACCACGGCCCGGCTGGTGCGGGCGCAGACGCTGGCGGTGGAGTCCAGGCCCTACATCGAGCGGGCGCGGGCGCTCGGCGGCGGCCACGCGCACATCATGCTCCGGCACGTGCTGCCCAACGTCATGCCGCTGGTGCTGGCGCAGACGACCCTGATGATCTCCTCGTCCATCCTCGCCGAGGCGACGCTGGCCTTCCTCGGCATGGGCGACCCGACGGTGGTGTCCTGGGGCGGTCTGCTCCAGGACGCCCGCGAGGCGGGCGCGGTCAGCTCCGGCGACTGGTGGTACCTGGTGCCGCCGGGCATCGCGATCGCCGTCGTCGCCCTGGCCTTCACGCTGTGCGGCCGCGCGGTGGAGTCCGTCCTCGATCCCCGGCTGGGGGTGGAGCGTTGACGCTGCTGGAGGTGAGGGATCTGGAGGTGACCTACGCCGGCGGGGCCGCCGCCGTGCGGGGCGTCGACCTGGTGCTGGAGGCGGGGCACAGGCTCGGTATCGCGGGCGAGTCGGGCTGCGGGAAGTCCACCCTGGCGCTGGCCCTGCTGCGGCTGCTGCCGCCCGGTACCCGGGTCGGCGGGCAGGTCCTGCTGGACGGCGAGGACGTGCTGACGATGCGGTGGGGGCAGGTCAGGGCGGTCCGCTGGGCGGGGGCCTCGATCGTCTTCCAGGGAGCGATGCACTCCCTCAACCCGGTGCACCGGGTCGGCGACCAGATCGCCGAGCCGATGCTGCTGCACCGCAAGGCGACCGCGGCCGAGGCGAAGCGCAGGACCGGCGAACTGCTGGAGCACGTGGGCCTCCCGGCCGCACGGGCGACGGCGTTCCCCCACGAACTGTCCGGCGGCCAGCGCCAGCGCGTGATGATCGCCATGGCGCTGGCCTGCGACCCACGGCTCGTCATCGCCGACGAGCCGACCACGGCCCTGGACGTGATGATCCAGGCGCAGATCCTGCGGCTGATCGGCCGGCTCGTCGCCGAACAGGACCTGGGCCTGATCATGATCAGCCACGATCTGGCCGTCCTCGCCGAGACCTGCGACCGGCTGGCGGTGATGTACGCGGGCCGGGTGGTCGAGGAGGGCCCGGCCCGGCAGCTCTACGACGACGCCCGGCATCCGTACGCCCGCGCCCTGTCCGCGGCGTTCCCCCGCATCGGCGACCCGGCCTCCCGCTATGCCCCACGCGGCCTGGCGGGCGATCCGCCCGACCCGTCCGCCCTGCCGTCCGGCTGCGCCTTCCACCCGCGCTGTCCGGTGGTCCTGGACGGCTGCGCCACCCAGGACCAGGAGTTGCGGGACGCCGGCCCGGGCCGCCGGGCGGCCTGCGTGCATGTGTCGCCACACCCCGCCCCCGGTCCGACGGCGGCGACGGAGGACGCGAGGAGCAGCCCATGACGACCTCACCGACTGCATCACCGCTGCTGAGCGCGGAGGGACTGTGCGTGGCCTTCCCCGGGCGCCACGGCGGTCTGCCGTCCCGGGCGGTGGACGGTGTGGACCTCGACATCCGCCCCGGGGAGATCGTGGCGCTGGTCGGCGAGTCGGGCTGCGGCAAGACGACCCTGGCCCGGGCACTGCTCGGCCTGGTACCGCCGACGTCGGGACGCGTCCGCTTCGCCGGACGGCCGCTCGACTACTCCGCCCGGGCCCTGAAGGCGTATCGCAGACGCGTCCAGCTGGTGCTCCAGGACCCGAGCGGATCGCTCAACCCCCGGCACACGGTGCACGAGGCGGTCGCGGAGGGGCTGCGCATCCACGGGTACGGCGCAGACGAGCAGACGGCGGTGTCGCGCGCCCTCTCCCGGGCGGGGCTCCGCCCACCGGAGCGCTTCTTCCTGCGCTATCCGCACGAGCTGTCGGGAGGCCAGCGCCAGCGCGTGGTGATCGCGGGCGCGCTCGTCCTGGACCCGGAACTGATCGTCGCCGACGAGCCGGTGGCCTCCCTCGACGCCTCGGTGCGCGGCGAGATCCTGGCCCTGCTGCTGCGCCTGCGCACCGAACTGGGCCTGTCCGCGCTTGTGGTGACGCACGATCTGGGCCTGGCCTGGAACATCGCGGACCGGGTGGCGGTCATGTACCTGGGCCGGATCGTGGAGACGGGCGACGTCGAACAGGTCCTGACCGCCCCACGGCACCCCTACACCCAGGCGCTGCTCTCGGTCCTCCCGGAAGCCCCGGGTGCCCCCGTCGTCCTGTCCGGCGAACCCCCGGACCCCTCGCGCATCCCCACGGGCTGCCGCTTCCACCCCCGCTGCCAGATCCTGGCCGGCGGAGAGGCGGAACGGGCGGGCGTCGCGGACGCGTGCCGGACCCGGGACCTGGAGGTGCTGGGCGGGGGCGACGGCGGGCAGGTGGCGTGCCACTGGGCTCGGACCGTCGTCGCCCCTTGATGGCTTGGGCGGCCCGTCACCTGCGGAAAAACGCCGGTTCCCGGCACCTTACGAGGTACCGGGAACCGAACAGATGCCGGACAGACGTCAGGCCGCGTGCACGACGTCCTTCTCCTCGGCGAAGTGACACGCCGACTCGTGGGCCGTGGGGGAGTCCGCGTCCTTGAAGCGCTCGGGGATCGCCAGCAGCGGCACCTCCTCGGCGCACCTGTCCGTGGCCTTCCAGCAACGGGTGCGGAAGCTGCAGCCCGAGGGCGGGTTGGCCGGGGAGGGCACGTCGCCGGTGAGGATGATCCGCTCGCGGTGCTCACGGGCCTCCGGGTCCGGCACGGGGACCGCCGACAGCAGCGCCTGGGTGTAGGGGTGCGTCGGGTGATCGTAGATCTGCTCGTCGTCGCCGATCTCGACGATCTTGCCGAGGTACATCACGCCCACGCGGTCCGAGATGTGCCGGACGATCGACAGGTCGTGCGCGATGAACATGTAGGAGAGGTTGAACTCGTCCTGCAGTCGCTCCATCAGGTTGATGACCTGCGCCTGGACCGACACGTCCAGGGCGGAGACCGGCTCGTCGCAGATGATGACCTCGGGGTTCAGGGCCAGGCCGCGGGCGATGCCGATGCGCTGGCGCTGACCGCCCGAGAACTGGTGCGGGTAGCGGTTGATGTACTCCGGGTTGAGACCCACGACGTCGAGGAGCTCCTGCACCCTGCGGCGCCGGTCGCCCTTGGGGGCCACCTCGGGGTGGATGTCGAAGGGCTCGCCGATGATGTCGCCCACCGTCATACGCGGGTTGAGCGACGTGTACGGGTCCTGGAAGATCATCTGGATGTTGCGGCGGACCGCCTTGAGGGCCTTGCCGGACAGCTTGGTGATGTCCTGGCCCTTGTAGAAGATCTCACCGGCGGTCGCCCGCTCCAGGTTCATCACGAGCTTGGCCACCGTCGACTTGCCGCACCCGGACTCGCCGACGATGCCCAGGGTCTCGCCCTGGTAGAGGTCGAAGGAGACGCCGTCGACGGCCTTCACCGCGCCGATCTGACGCTTGATGACGACGCCCTGGGTCAGCGGGAAGTGCTTGACCAGGTTGCGCACCTGCAGAATCGGCTCGCCCCGGTGGACCGGCGCGTCGAGGGCGGCGACCGCCTCCTCCTCGGAGTGCACGTCGGCGACGTCCACGGCGGAGACGTTCGGTGTCGCGTCCTGCGGCTCGCCGGTCTTGGTCGGCTCAGCCATGGATCGTCTCCTTCCAGAAGTGGCACGCGCTGGCGCGGCCGGGCAGTTCCGTTCCGTCCGGCTCGGTCACCGGGACCAGTGGCGGACGCTCCGTGCGGCAGATGTCCTGCGCCTTCTCGCACCGCGGGTTGAAGGCGCAACCGCCGGGCACCTTCAGCAGGTTGGGCGGCAGACCCTTGATCGCGTAGAGGTCCTGGCCCTTCTGGTCCAGGCGCGGGATCGAGTCGAGCAGCCCCCGGGTGTAGGGGTGGGCCGGGCGCTTGTACAGCTCGTGCACCGGCGCCGTCTCCACGATGCGGCCCGCGTACATCACCGCGATCTTGTCGGCGACGTCCGCCACGACACCCAGGTCGTGGGTGATGAGGATCAGACCCATCTGGTACTCGCGCTGCAGCTCCGCGAGCAGGTCCATCACCTGGGCCTGGACGGTCACGTCGAGGGCCGTGGTCGGCTCGTCGGCGATGATCAGGTCCGGCTCCAGGGCGAGCGCCATGGCGATCATGATGCGCTGGCGCATACCGCCCGAGAACTGGTGCGGGTAGTCGTTCACGCGCGCCGCGGCCGCCGGGATCTTCACCCGGTCCATCAGCTCGATCGCCTTGGCCTTGGCCTCCTTGCGGGACAGCCCCTGGTGGACGCGGAACATCTCACCGAGCTGGAAACCCACGCTGAGCACGGGGTTGAGCGATGAGAGCGCGTCCTGGAAGATCATCGCGATCCGCGCGCCGCGCAGCTTGCGCCGCTCCTCGGCGGACATCTTCAGCATGTCCTCGCCGTAGAAGCGGATCTCTCCCTGCGGGATGCGGGCCGGCGGCATGTCGAGGATGCCCATGATCGCCTGCGCGGTCACGGACTTGCCGGAGCCGGACTCGCCGAGCACGGCGAGCGTCTCCCCGGAGTTCACCGAGTAGTTGACGCCGTTGACGGCCCGCACCACACCCTCGCGGGTCTGGAACTCGACGTGCAGGTCACGCACTTCGAGCAGCGGGCCGGTCTTCTGGGCGTCGTCGGGTCGCGGAGCCGGGACGGCGTCCGTCGGTTGGATGGTGGTCACGTACGCCTCCCTCAGCGCATCTTCGGGTCGAAGGCGTCGCGGACGACGTCGCCGAGCATGATGAACGCCAGCACGGTGATGCTCAGGGCGCCGGCCGGGAACAGCAGCGCGTGCGGCGAGGTCAGGAACCGGTCCTGGGCGTCACTGATCATCAGACCCCACGAGATGTTGGGGTACTGGATGCCGATGCCCAGGTAGGACAGGGCGGCCTCGGCGGCGATGTAGACACCGAGGTTCATGGTGGTGATGACGATGACGGGGGCCAGCGTGTTCGGCAGGATGTGCCGGAACGCGATCCGACTCGAGCCCGCGCCGAGCGCACGGGCGGCCATCACGTAGTCGTTGTACTTGTTCGAGATGACCTCGCCGCGCATGATCCGGAAGACCTGCGGCCAGCCGAGGATCGCCATGATGAACGACACCGTCCACACGTCGCCGCCGCCCCAGATCGACATGATCAGCAGACCGCCGACGATGAGCGGCAGGGCCGAGAAGACCTCGGTGATCCGGGACAGCACCGCGTCGATCCAGCCGCCGACCAGACCGGCCAGCATGCCCAGCAGGCCGCCGAGCAGGGTGGTGGCGACGGTGGTCACCACACCGACGACGATCGAGTTCCGGGTGCCGTACACGGTCCGCGTGTAGATGTCGCAGCCCTGCACGTCGAAGCCGAACCAGTGCCCGGACGACGGCCCGTTCATGGAGTTCTGCAGCTGGCAGAAGCCGTCCGAGAACGGGGAGCGTGCCGTGAACAGGCTGGGCACGATCGCCAGGGCGAGCAGGCAGACGATGATGAAGGCGGTCCCGAGGAACATGGGCCGCTTGCGCAGGTCCGCCCAGCCGTCCTTGAGCAGGCTGGCCTGACGGGCCGCCGCCTTCTCCTCGGCCTCGATCTCCTTGGCGAGGGAGGCCTCGTCGGTGGTGGGCCTCTCTATCGTCTTCTCACTCATAGCGGATCCTCGGGTCGAGCACGGCGTACATCAGGTCTACGAGGAGGTTGGCGGCCAGGTAGATCAGCACCAGCAGGGTCACCAGCCCGACGACGATCGGCCGCTCGCGCAGATAGACGGACTGGGCCAGCTGGCCACCGATACCGGGCATGTTGAACACCCGCTCGGTGATGATGGCGCCGCCCATCAGAGCGCCGAGGTCGAAGCCCAGGAAGGTGACGACCGGGATCAGGGAGTTGCGCATCGCGTGCAGGCCGATGACCCGGCGCCGCGGCAGACCCTTGGCGATCGCCGTGCGGACGTAGTCCGCCCGGAGCGACTCCGTCAGGCTCGTCCGTACCAGTCGCGCGATATAGGCCATCGAGGTCGAGGCGAGCACGATGGCCGGGAGGATGTAGCTCTGCGGCCAGCCCTTGTCGATGCCGGCGACCGGCGTGGCCTTGAGGTTCACGCCGAGCTCCAGCTGAAGGACGCTGCCCAGCACGAAGACCGGGATGGAGATCAGCAGGAGGGTGGCGACCAGCACCACGTTGTCGAGGAACTTGCCCTTCTTCAGCGCCGACATGATGCCCGCCAGGATGCCGATGACGGCCTCGATGGCGAAGGCAGTCAGGCCCAGCTTGAGCGTGACCGGGAACCGCTCGGCGACGATGTCCGAGATGGCACGGCCGTTGTAGGTCTCACCGAGGTCACCGGTGAAGACGCCACTGATGTAGTGCCAGTACTGCTGGTACAGCGGCTCGTTCAGGTGGTAGTGCGCGCGGATGATCGCCGCGATGTTGGGGTCGGCGCGCTTGTCGCCGGCCAGTGCCTGGATCGGGTCGCCGGGCAGCGCGAAGACCAGGCAGAAGATGATGAACGTGACGCCTATCACCACAGGGATCACCTGCAGGAGGCGGCGCACGACGTATCGGCCCATGGGTGCTCCAGAGGGGGGTGCTCGATCCGCCCGTGGCCGGGGCGGCGGCACTGTCGGACGGGAGACGGCAGAAGGGGTGAGCAGGGGAAGGCTTCGAGCCTCTCCCCCTGCTCACCCTCTGGCCGCGTGTCGGACCTGCTCAGATACGGCTCAGCCGAGCTTGACCGTGTCCCAGAGGACCTGGTGGCCGGCGACCGTCATCGACTTGATGTTCTCGCTGAAGCCTGCGTTCAGCGTGTAGAAGTACACCGGGATGTACGGCAGGTCCTTCAGGAGGACGTCGTCGGCCTGCTGGTAGATCTTGACGGCTTCCTCGTGCGTCGGGGCCTGGTCGCCCTTGACGAGGAGCTTCTCGAAGTCCTCGTTGACGTAGCCGGAGTAGTTGGAGCCGTTGGCGATGGCGTCCTTCGAGAAGACCGGACGGAGGTAGTCCTCCATGTCCGGGTAGTCCATGCTCCAGGCCATGCGGAACGCGCCCTGGTACTTCTTGGCGTCCAGGTCGTTGAGGATGGCCTGGAACTGCTCGAACGGCTTGGCCGTCACCTTGATGCCCAGGTTCTGCTGGAGCTGGTTGGCGACCGCCTCGACCCACTCCTTGTGGCCGCCGTCCGCGTTGTAGCCGATCTCCAGCGTGTTGCCGGGCAGCCCGCCGGCCTGCTTGTAGAGCTCCTTGGCCTTGCCCGGGTTGTAGGTGCAGGCCTCACCGCAGGCGCCCTTGCGGTAGCCGTCGATGATGGGGCTGATGTAGTCGTCCGCGGGCGTACGGGCACCGACGAAGACCTTCTCGGCGATCGTCTTCCGGTCGATCGCCATGGAGATGGACTTGCGCAGGTCCGCGTTCTGGAACGCCTTGTTGTACTTGATCGGGAAGCCGATGTAGCCGACGGCCGAGTCGGCCTCGTCGATGGTGCGGCCCGGCAGGTCCTTCTTGTAGGTCGGCAGACCCGAGGTCGGAACGTTGATGTCGATGTCGAGGTTGCCCGCGACCAGGTCCTTGTAGGCCGTGTCCAGGTTCGAGTAGATCTTGAAGTCGACACCCTTGACCTCGATCTTCGAGGCGTCCGGGTACTTGTCGTACTTGACGGTGTCGATTTCCTGGTTGTGCTTGACCTTCCCCTTCATCATGAAGGGGCCGTTGCCGATCGGGGCCTCGCCGAAGCCCTTCGGGTCCTTGAAGAAGGCCTTGGGCAGCGGGACGAACGCGGTGAAGGACAGCTGCGAGGTGAACGCCGAGAACGGACCGTCCAGGGTGACCTGGAGGGTGTTGTCGTCGATGGCCTTCAGACCCGACATCTTGTCGGTCTTGGGCTTCTTGCCCTCGCCCGGGTTCAGGTCGCTGTAGCCCTGGATGTGGCTGAACAGCGGGTTGGTCTGCTGGGCGTTGGTCTGGTTGGCGCCGTAGTTCCAGGCGTCGATGAAGGACTGGGCGGTGACCTTCTCACCGTTGTGGAAGGTGTAGCCCGGCTTCAGCTTGATCGTCCAGACCTTGTTGTCCTTGGTGTCGATCGACTGCGCCATGGCGTTGACGACCTTGTTGCTGCCGTCAAGCTTGGTCAGACCCGTGAAGAGAGCGTTGATGACCTGGCCGCCCTCGGTCTCGTACGTGTTGGTGGGGACCAGGCTGTTCTGCGGCTCACCGATCTCCATCGACAAGATGCCGTTGCTCTTGCCGCCGCCCGAGCCGCTGTCCCCGCCACCACCACAGGCCGTCGCACCCAGCGCCACAACCGCGGCTATCGCAACCCACTTGGCGCTCTTGGCACCACGCATGGGGCTCCTCCTCATGAGTCCATTGGTTCACCGCATGGAGGGGCACAAGACGCATCACCGTCACCGGTGCCTGAAATGGTCAGGTGCCCCGCGCTCGTGAGTCGGCGCCACCAGCGGCGTGACCCTTTGATCCGAGCTCTACGCGCCTAACTATCTGCCATCGACCAGGGACGAACCACACCCCTAAGGTCTCGGTTCCATCACACCTGGCCCGTACATCTTCCAAAATCCGGACAAACGGTTTGCCGAAAGATCCCTGCGAAACGGACTTGTTACACATCTACCGGGGTACGGTGTCCGCATTCCGGACACTCGGGGGAAAAAATCCGGTTGCGGTTACGGTGAAGGTGTGCGGGGGCACCACTGGCGTGCGCGCACACCGATGCGCACCGTGCACGCGCCGACCCGTTCGGGTGAACGGCCGCCCCCGCTAAGCCTGTTCGCCGGCGATCCGCCTGGCATGGCCGGAATGCACGTCGGGAGCAGGGTAGTGCGCCCAGGTCCGACTGTGCGGCTCCCTGGAGAAGTGAAGGGTTTTCCCTATCCCGCTGTTGTGCGCGGCAGGGCCGAGCACCCCGTACAGCGGAGCGCCCGGCCCTGTCGTGGCTGGCCTGAAATCAGCTGTGCTTGGCGCGGCTCGCGGCGCGGGCCCGCTCGCGCTGGTCCAGGACGACCTTGCGGATGCGGACCGCCTCCGGCGTCACCTCGACGCACTCGTCGTCGCGGCAGAACTCCAGGGACTGCTCGAGCGACAGCTTGCGCGGCGGCACGATCGACTCGGCGATGTCGGCCGTGGCGGACCGGATGTTGGTGAGCTTCTTCTCCTTGGTGATGTTGACGTCCATGTCGTCGGAGCGGGAGTTCTCGCCGACGATCATGCCCTCGTACACCTCGGTGCCGGGCTCCACGAACAGCGTGCCGCGCTCCTGGAGGTTCGTCATCGCGAACGCGGTGACGCTGCCGGAGCGGTCGGCCACCAGCGAGCCGTTGTTACGGGTCTGGAGCGGCCCGGCCCAGGGCTCGAAGCCCTCGTGGATGGAGTGGCCGATGCCCGTGCCGCGGGTGCTGGTCAGGAACTCGGTGCGGAAGCCGATCAGACCGCGGGAGGGGACCACGAACTCCATGCGGACCCAGCCCGAGCCGTGGTTGGACATGTTGTCCATACGGCCCTTGCGGACACCCATGAGCTGCGTGACCGCGCCCATGTGCTCCTCGGGCACGTCGATCGTCATGCGCTCGAACGGCTCGTGGACCTTGCCGTCGATCTCCTTGGTGACGACCTGCGGCTTGCCCACGGTCAGCTCGTAGCCCTCACGGCGCATCTGCTCGACCAGGATGGCCAGCGCCAGCTCACCGCGGCCCTGGACCTCCCAGGCGTCCGGGCGCTCGGTGTCCAGCACCCGGAGGCTGACGTTACCGACCAGCTCGCGGTCGAGGCGATCCTTGACCTGGCGCGCGGTGACCTTGCGGTCCTTGACCGTGGCCTTGGCGTTGGCGCCCTTGCCGGTGCCGCCCCTGCCGACCAGCGGCGAGGTGTTCGTACCGATGACCATGGAGATCGCGGGCTCGTCGACCGTGATCAGCGGCAGCGCGATGGGGTTCTCCGGGTCCGCCAGGGTCTCACCGATCATGATGTCGGGGATGCCGGCGACGGCGCAGATGTCACCCGGGCCGGCCTTCTCGGCGGGCTTGCGGGTGAGGGCCTCGGTCATCATCAGCTCGCTGATGCGGACGTTGCCGACGGTCCCGTCGCGCTTGATCCAGGCGACGGTCTGGCCCTTGCGCAGCTCGCCCTGCTCGACGCGGAGCAGCGCGATACGGCCGAGGAAGTTGTCGGCGTCCAGGTTGGTGACGTGGGCCTGGAGCGGGGCGTCCTCGTCGTAGGTCGGGGCCGGGATGTGCTCCAGGATCGTGGAGAAGAAGGGCTCCAGGCTGGTGGAGTCCGCCGGGACCGTGCCGTCCTCCGGCTTGGTCAGCGAGGCGATGCCGTCACGGCCGCAGGCGTAGACGATCGGGAACTCGATCTGGTCCTCGTCGGCGTCCAGGTCCAGGAAGAGGTCGTAGGTCTCGTTGACGACCTCGTCGATACGGGCGTCGGGGCGGTCCGTCTTGTTGATGCACAGGATGACGGGCAGCCGGGCCTGGAGCGCCTTGCGCAGCACGAAACGGGTCTGCGGCAGCGGGCCCTCGGAGGCGTCGACGAGCAGCACGACGCCGTCCACCATCGACAGACCGCGCTCGACCTCGCCGCCGAAGTCGGCGTGGCCGGGGGTGTCGATGATGTTGATCGTGATCGGGTCTCCGCCGTCCTTCGGGTGGTACTTCACCGCCGTGTTCTTGGCGAGGATCGTGATGCCCTTCTCACGCTCCAGGTCGTTGGAGTCCATGACCCGGTCGTCGACCTGCTCGAGCTGGTGGGCGGCGAAGGCGCCGGCCTGCTTCAGCATGCCGTCGACGATGGTCGTCTTGCCGTGGTCGACGTGGGCGACGATGGCGACGTTGCGGATGTCGTGACGCGTTGCAGTCACAGCCATATTGCGGCGTACTCCCGGAGTGGTGAGGACGGCTGCGCGTACGTCCTCGGTACGCGCGCCCTGCCGGGCTGAACGTGCCACGGCCTCACCCCATGGTACGGGGGTGCTGCGGCTTGAGGGCGTCGGAGGGGTTTTGGTGCAGTACGGCCCTGGTCACGCGGCACCCGGCGGCTGTGGGCTGTGCCCACCGGTTCCGTCCTGCGGAACGACTGCCCACAGCCGTGTCAGTGGCACGACTGCCACAGCACTAGGAAGCCTGGGGGGACGGTTTCGCGCCCTTCTTCAGGTAGCCCATGTCCTCGTAGACCGGGGTCTCGAAGCCGAACGAGCCCGCGTTCGCCAGGTTGGTGCGGGTGGCTGTGAGCTGGGGGCGCTGGTAGAGCGGGATCGAGGCCGCCGTGGCCCAGATGCGGGCGTCGGCCTTGCGGACCAGGTCCCGTTCCTCGTCCTCGTCCAGCGTGGCGATCGCCTGGTCGAAGAGCTGGTCCACCTGGTCGGTGCCGACCCGCGTGTAGTTCTGTTCGACGCTCAGCGAGCCGTCCGCCGCCGGTACCGGCTTGGCGAAGATCGGCCGGGCGTCGGTCGCGGGGAAGGCGGTCGCGGGCCAGGAGTACAGCGCCAGGTCGTAGTCCCCGGACGCGACGTGGTCCTTGAAGTAGCTGTCGTCGGGGACCTCGGTGATCGCCGTGCGGATCCCGATCTTCTGAAGCATGCGGGCGATGCGGTCGCCAACGGTCCGCAGGGTCTTCGAGCCCGGTCCGGAGGGCAGCACGAACCGCAGCTGCAGCGCCTTGCCGTCCTTGGCGAGCCCCCCGGAGGCGGCGCCGCCCGCAGCGGCCGTGCCCTTGGGCGCGTACGCCCCCGGCGCCCCGCCCGGACGCCGGTCGTGCTCCTGCTGGAGCTCGCCGTCGAGGTGTCTGCCCGCCTGGTCGTCGGCCGGCTTGTTCGCGTGGTCGCGGGGGTCGTGCTGGGCGGGCGGCTTGTCGTCCTGGCCGACGATGTAGGCGCCGTCGTTGCCCGTGCCGTCCCCGTGCTCCGCCTTGTTGCCCTGGGGCCCGGCCGCGCTCTTCTTCTTTTTCGGCTCTTCCTTGACCGGGCCGCCGGGTACCCAGCCCGCCTCGGCCAGCAGCGCCTGCGCCTGGGCGGTGTCCTGTTTGCCGAGGGAGCCGCTGTTGTCCTGGTAGGCGTCCTGCCCGGCGAGCGCGAGGTGGCTGCCGACCGGCACGGCGGGCAGCCCGAGCGGCTTGAGGACCAGCCCGGCCAGCTCGGTGCGGTCCAGGGCGCGGGCGATCGCCCGGCGCACCCGCTCGTCGGTGAGGGGGCCCCGGGAGCCGTTGAGGGCGAGCTGGGTGTAGGCGGGGTCCAGGGACTTGCGGATCACAAAGCCGCGCAGGGCCTGCTGCTGCTCGGCGCCGGGTGCGCCCGTGGCGCCGCTGGGGGTCGCGGAGGGGCCCTGAAGCGGTTTGCTGCCCTTGTCGCGGGCGGCGAGGGTGATCCGCTCGGCGTCCTCCGGGTTCACCTCCGCCATGTCGACCCTGCCGTCGGCGAGCGCGGCGGCCCGCTGGTCGAGCGGCACGGCCACGAGCACGATCTGGGAGAGCTTGGCGGGCCGTCCCCACCAGCGCGGATTGCGGGCGAGGGTGACCTCCCCGCCCTTGCGGTCCACCTTGGCGAGGGAGAAGGGCCCGGCGGTGACCTTCAGGCCGCTTCTGGCCGCGTCGTTGAAGCTGTCCGGGGTGCCCGTGACGTCCTTCGGGTACAGCGGCGAGAACAGTGACCGCCAGTCGGCGTACGGCTTGGCGAAGGTGACCTTGACCTCGAGGTTGTTCGCGCCGCGCTCCACCTTCTCGATGCGGTCGTAGCCGGCGTTGCGGGCGGTCCAGTAGGCGTTGTCCTTGCCGGCGAGGGCCCGCCACTGGGCGGCGAAGTCGTCTGCGCCGATCTCCCGGCCGTCGCTCCAGACGGCCTGCTGGTTGAGGCGGTAGACGACGACCTGCTTGGGCTCGGTCGACACCACCTTGGCGGACTCCAGGAAATCCGGATCGCGCTGCGGGCGGCCCTGCGTGTCCAGCCGGAACAGCGAGGGCAGGACGGCGCCCGCGATCCGGGTGGTCGCGGCGTCGGCGTCCGCCTGGAAGGTGTTCAGGGTCTCGGGCACGGAGTCGACGGCCCAGCGCAGGGTGCCTCCGTCGGAGAGGAGGGCGCGGGCGGCGGGAGCGACGTCCTGCGCGGCGACCGGCTTGCTCTTCTGCTCGTCGTCGGCGCTGCAGGCGGCGAGCGTCGAGGCCGCGAAGGCTCCCGCGGTGAGGAACGCGACCGAGCGCAGTACCGCGCGCGGTCCGACGCCGTCGTGGGACATCACGTCTACCTCCGAGGGGCCGCTCCGCGGATGAGCGGGGTTAGGGCGTTATGATCCGGTTTGGGAGTATTGGGGGTATTTGGAGCTGATCAGATGTATGCGCCCACTGAAGAGGAAAGGGGCCGACGGGATGCGGCGACACGACGACGCGACGGGGCAAGCTCACCCATGTGGCGCAGCCGACCGCCTGTCCGGACCCCGGCCGCGTTCGCCGCGGAGTGGCGGGAAATTCGAAAACGCCCCCGCACACACCCCCGTGCGTCGGCCAATCGCTGCATGTCCCTTCCCTACGATCGGTGTGACGCGCAACACTCGCAGGCGCATGAGCGTTGCCGGCCCGGTCCGAGGGACCCGTGGAAGCGAGGTCACGTCATGTCCCTGCACGACGAATTGACATCGGTCCAGCGCTGTCTGGACGACCTGTGCCGGTCGGTGGGGCGGCTGGAGCGGCAGATGGGCAGCGGCGGGCTCGACATCCGCCGTGTCCGCACCGACGCCGACCACCTGCGCGAGAGCGTGGCACTGCTGCGCGAGGCGGCCAGTGCGGCAGGCGTCCTGCGACGGCCCGATCTCGTCGCCATCCCCGACACCCCGTACGACACCACCCTGTGGACGGACTCGGACGACGAGGGTCTCGGCGCCCGCGACCGGCACGCCCCCTGACGAAGAAGGTGCGTCCCAAGTTGGCCACTGGCACCGAATCCCCCGACACCCACGCCCCCGCGCCCGGCGGCGAGCGAACCGGCAGGCGCGCCGCGATCCCGGGGCGCCACCTGCGCACCGACCGCTGGTGGCTGGCCCCGGCCGGCACCGCCGCCGGGCTGCTGGCCTTCGTCGTGTACTCGACCTGGCGCGCCTTCGCCGACGCGCACTACTACGCCGCGCCGTACGTCTCGCCGTTCTACTCGCCGTGCCTGGCGGAGCGGTGCCGGACCATGCACGCGGGGCCCAACGCGGACCTCTTCGGCAGCTGGTGGGCGATCTCCCCGGCGATCATCATCCTGATCTTCCCGCTGGGCTTCCGCCTGACCTGCTACTACTACCGCAAGGCCTACTACCGCGGCTTCTGGGCGTCGCCCCCGGCCTGCGCGGTGGCGGAGCCGCACAAGAAGTACACCGGCGAGACCCGCTTCCCGCTGATCCTGCAGAACGTCCACCGGTACTTCTTCTACGCGGCGCTCCTGGTGGCGGGCGTCCTCACCTACGACACCGTGCTCGCCTTCCGCGACCAGCACTACCGCTGGGGCCACATGGGGCTCGGCACCCTGGTCTTCCTGGTGAACATCGCACTGATCTGGGCGTACACGCTCTCCTGCCACTCCTGCCGTCACATCGTCGGCGGAAAGCTCAAGCACTTCTCCAAGCACCCGGTCCGTTACAGGGCCTGGGTGTTCATCAGCCGGCTCAACGCCCGGCACATGCTGCTGGCGTGGGCGTCCCTGGTCAGCGTGGCCCTCGCCGACTTCTACGTGTACCTGGTGGCGTCCGGCGCCTTCGCCGATCCGCGCTTCTTCTGACGACAGTGAGGCCTTGTGATGTCCGTGGTCGACCGGCAGGAGTGGGACGTGGTCGTGGTCGGGGCCGGCGGCGCCGGGCTGCGCGCCGCCATCGAGGCCCGCGAGCGCGGCGCCCGCACGGCCGTGATCTGCAAGTCACTGTTCGGCAAGGCGCACACGGTGATGGCGGAGGGCGGCATCGCGGCGGCGATGGGCAACGCCAACCCGCACGACAACTGGCAGGTGCACTTCCGCGACACCATGCGCGGCGGGAAGTTCCTCAACCAGTGGCGGATGGCCGAGCTGCACGCGCGTGAGGCGCCCGACCGGGTCTGGGAGCTGGAGACCTGGGGTGCCCTCTTCGACCGTACGCAGGACGGGAAGATCTCCCAGCGCAACTTCGGCGGCCACGAGTACCCGCGCCTGGCGCACGTCGGCGACCGTACGGGGCTCGAGCTGATCCGCACGCTCCAGCAGAAGGTGGTCGCGCTGCAACAGGAGGACAAGGAGGAGACAGGCGACTACGAGTCCCGGCTGAAGGTGTTCCAGGAGTGCACGGTCACCCGGATCCTCAAGACTGTGCCTGACAGCGGCTCCGCCGCGGGGGACCGGGTGTCGGGTGTCTTCGCCTACGAGCGTGAGTCGGGCCGTTTCTTCGTGCTGGAGGCGCCCGCCGTCGTGATCGCGACAGGCGGCATCGGCAAGTCCTTCAAGGTGACGTCGAACTCGTGGGAGTACACCGGCGACGGGCACGCGCTGGCGCTGCTCGCCGGGGCGCCGCTGCTGAACATGGAGTTCGTGCAGTTCCACCCGACGGGCATGGTCTGGCCGCCGTCGGTGAAGGGCATCCTCGTCACCGAGTCGGTGCGCGGCGACGGCGGGGTGCTCATGAACTCCGACGGCAAGCGGTTCATGTTCGACTACATCCCCGACGTCTTCAAGGAGAAGTACGCGGAGACGGAGGGGGAGGCCGACCGCTGGTACGACGACCCGGACCACAACCGCCGCCCGCCCGAGCTGCTGCCCCGGGACGAGGTGGCGCGCGCCATCAACGCCGAGGTGAAGGCGGGCCGTGGCTCCCCGCACGGCGGTGTCTTCCTGGATGTGTCGACGCGCATGCCCGCCGAGGTCGTCCGGCGCCGGCTGCCGTCGATGTACCACCAGTTCAAGGAGCTGGCGGACGTCGACATCACCGCCGAGGCGATGGAGGTCGGGCCGACCTGCCACTACGTGATGGGCGGCGTGGCGGTCGACTCCGACACGGCGGCGGCCCGCGGGGTCACGGGCCTGTACGCGGCCGGTGAGGTGGCCGGCGGGATGCACGGCTCCAACCGGCTGGGCGGCAACTCGCTCTCCGACCTGCTGGTGTTCGGGCGCCGGGCCGGCCTGCACGCGGCGCAGTACGCCATGGGACTGGCCGAGCGGCCCCTCGTGGACGACGTCCAGGTCGACACGGCGGCGGCCGAGGCGCTGCGCCCGTTCTCGGCGGAGGGTCCGGCGCCCGGCGAGGACATCGTGGAGGAGGGCCGCCCGCCGGAGAATCCCTATGCCCTGCACCAGGAACTCCAGCAGACCATGAACGACCTGGTCGGCATCATCCGCCGCGAGCCGGAGATGCAGCAGGCGCTGAAGAAGCTGGCGGAACTGCGGGTGCGGGCGCGCCGGGCGGGCGTCGAGGGGCACCGCCAGTACAACCCGGGCTGGCATCTGGCACTGGACCTGCGGAACATGCTGCTGGTCAGCGAATGCGTGGCGCGGGCCGCGCTGGAGCGCACGGAGTCGCGCGGCGGTCACACCCGCGAGGACTTCCCGTCGATGGACCGGGCGTGGCGGCGGGTCAACCTGCTGTGCCGGCTCACCGATCCGACCGGGGGCCTGGCGGCGACGGACCCGGTCCGGGGCCAGATCGCGCTCACCCGGGAGACCACCGAACCCATCCGCCCCGACCTGCTCGCCCTCTTCGAGAAGGAGGAGCTGGTGAAGTACCTCGCCGAAGAGGAGCTGTACGAATGAGCAGCTACGAAGCCCGCTTCAAGGTGTGGCGGGGCGATGTGAGCGGCGGCGGCCTGGAGGACTTCAAGGTCGAGGTCAACGACGGCGAGGTGGTGCTGGACATCATCCACCGTCTGCAGGCCACCCAGGCCCCGGACCTCGCGGTGCGCTGGAACTGCAAGGCCGGCAAGTGCGGTTCGTGCTCGGCGGAGATCAACGGGCGGCCGCGGCTGATGTGCATGACGCGGATGTCGGTGTTCGACCGGGAGGAGACGATCACCGTCACTCCCCTGCGCACGTTCCCGGTGATCCGCGACCTGGTGACGGATGTCGGCTTCAACTACGTCAAGGCGCGCGAGGTCCCGGCCTTCGTCCCGCCCGCGGGGCTCGGCCCGGGCGAGTACCGCATGATGCAGGAGGACGTGGACCGCTCGCAGGAGTTCCGCAAGTGCATCGAGTGCTTCCTGTGCCAGAACACCTGCCATGTGGTGCGCGACCACGAGGAGAACAAGCAGGCGTTCGCCGGCCCGCGCTACCTCATGCGGGTCGCGGAACTGGACATGCACCCGCTGGACGCGGCGGCCGAGCGGGGACTGGACCGCAAGCGCGCGGCCCAGGACGAACACGGCCTCGGCTACTGCAACATCACCAAGTGCTGCACGGAGGTCTGCCCCGAGGGCATCAGGATCACGGACAACGCCCTGATCCCGCTGAAGGAACGGGCGGTCGACCGCAAGTACGACCCCCTGGTGTGGCTGGGCTCGAAGATCAGGAGGCGTTCTTCGTAGCGCCGGCTTGCGGGGTGCGGCCGGGGCGCCGGGCCAGCGTCTGCGCCGCCGTCCCGGCCACCCACAGCACGAAGCGACCCCCGTCGCCGCGCCCCACCACCGCCAGGGCGGACACCCCCACCAATGCCCAGTGCACGCCGGTCATCGTCGTACGAACTCCAGTGCGCGCTCGAGGTTGTGTTCCGCGACGCCCCGCATCGGCCCCGGTTCCGGGTAGTCGCCGTCGAGGAGCCTGAGGGGACCCGCCACCAGGGAGAGGTGCAGGGCGAGGCGGTACAGGCGCAGCCGGTCCTCGTCGGGCTCGCCGGTGCGCAGGGCCTCGTAGTGGCGGCCGAAGCGGAGTTGGAGGAAGGCGTGCTCCCACTCGGCGTCGAAGTACATCAGTCCTTCGATGTCGATCAGTGCCGGACGGCCGTCCGCGTCCAGCAGGACGTGGTCGGGGCCCATTTCGCCGTGGACGACGGTGTGGCGGGCACGGGGGCGCACCACCGCGAAGAGCTCGTGCAGGCGGTGGTCGAGCCGGTCGCGTGCGGCCGCGACCCGAGGCTCACGGGCCGCGGCCTCCTCGATATCCCGCAGGGCGCGGTCCCGTACGACGGCTTCGCACGAGGTGCCGTGCGCGGATCCGCCGTCGTCGACGAGGGCGACCTTGCCGAAGCGGGGGGCGGTGTGGGCGCGCATCGCGGTCAGGGCGGCGGCGAGGTCCTTCAGCGGGCCGGTCGCCGCGTGGGGGTCGCGGCGCAGCAGCTCTTCCAGGGTGCCGCCGGGGAGGTCCTCGACGATCGCGGCGTCCGCCGGCAGGTGCGTGTGGGTGGGGTCGGCGAACAGCAGGCGCGGTGTGGGGATGCCGAGGGCCGTGAGGCGGTGGTGGGACGCCGTGAACAGGTCGAGGCCCGAGGCGTGCGAGAAGGGGTCGCGGGGGTCGGCGGGCGGGGCGTCCCAGTAGTCCTCGCCGGGCGACCAGACGTAGGCGATCGCGGTGGAGCCGTCATCGAGGGCGAGCCGGTAGACGCCCTTCTTCGAGCCGCCGCGCAGCCGGGTGACGGTGTCCAGGCGGCGGGTGGGGCCCAGGGCCGCGCGGGCCAGGGACGCCAGGTCGTCGCGGGTGAGGGGGGTCCGTGCGGGCGTCATGCGGACCCGCGGCCGACGCGCCGGCCCAGGAACTGCAGCACTCCGCCGCAGATCATCAGGGGCAGGCCGATGGAGAAGAGGATGTCGAGGACGGTGAGGTCGCGCACGGTGGAGGCGTATCGGCACAGCCCCATGCCGGAGGCGAAGAGCAGCGCTCCGAAGCCCCACAGATGGGGCCGCAGCATCTCCCCCCGCGCCCACGGAGCGACCCGGCCGGTCGTGAGGACGAGGACGCCCGCGACGGCGTAGAGCACCACGACCACGTACACGGCGATCAGTGAGGTGATGTGCAGCATCCAGCCCCCCGCGGTTCCTTGGCCTGATCATGGCACCGACCGCCGCGTAGGACCAGATCCGCCCCCCGTACATCAGGCGCCGCACCCCGGTCGCGGCGCCGCGTATTCAGCCATACGCTCCGAAATGTGACGCCGCCCCACCGTCGACGCCGGCCGCGACCGGCCGCCGTGTTCCGAGCCGTGCGGAGGGTGCCTGTCGTGTTCGCCGTGGTGCTGGTACCGCACCACACCTCCACCGGGGATCTCGTGCTGCCACTGGTCGCCGCGCTCGCCGCCGTCGCCGTGGCGGCGTACGCGTCGCTGCGGCGCAGGCTGCGCGCGGCGACCCGCACGACACCCGGCGGGGTGCTGCCCGCCGTCGTGCCGCTGGACGAACTCGACCGGCGGGCCCGTCGGTTGCTCGTCGGGACGGACGACTGTGTGCGCACCAGCCGGGAGGAACTCAGCCGCGCGGCAGAGGCGTTCGGGGATGCGGCGGTACGGGAGTGCACCGAGGCGGTGCAGTTCGCCGAGGCGGAGCTGGCACAGGCGTTCCGGTTGCGGCAGCGGTTCGACGACGGGGAGGGGCAGGCGCGGGGCCTGCTGGAGGAGATCGTCGAGCGGTGCGAGGCGGCCGGGCGGCGGCTGGACGCTCAGGCGCCCGAGTTCGACCGGATCCGCGCGTTGGAGAGGACCGCGGGCGAGGCACTGGAGCGTGCCGAGGCACGGCTGCGGGAGGTGACGGCCCGGACCCCGGACGCGGACCGCACCCTCGCCGAGACACGCACGCGATACGCCCTGTCGGCCTGTCTGCCGGTGGCCGGCCACGACGAACAGGCGAAGGACCGGCTGCTCTTCGCCACCACCGCCCTGAAACGGGCACGGCAGGCCATGCGGGACGGTGCGACGGACGACGCGGTGGCCCTGCTGCGCGCCGTCGAGGCCGCGACCGACCAGGCGTCGGTCCTCGTGGACGGTGTGGTCCGGCTCGCCGCGGACCTGATGGCGGCGGCGGGCCGTCTGCCCACGGCCCTGACCGACATGGAGGCCGACCTCGAGGAGGCTCGCGGGCTCCTGGGCACGGACACCGCCCGGGCGATCGCCCACGGGCAGTCGGTGGTGGCGCGGGTGCGGGAGGAGATGAACGGGGAGGGGCGCTGCGACCCCGTCGACGCGCTGCGACGCGTCGAGCAGGTGGCCGCGGGGCTGGACCGGGCCCTGCACCGGGTGGCGCGAGGTTCCGGGGCGGCGGGGCGGCTCGAGCGGGCCGTGCTCGTCGCCCGCAGTACCGTCGGGGCGGCCGCCGACCAGGTGACCACGCACCGCGGCGCCGTCGGCTGGGAGGCGCGGACGCGGCTCGCGGAGGCCGAGCGGCGGCTGCGCGGCGCGGTGAACACCGCCGTGCCGTCCGTCCCCGCCCCGGCCGACGCGCTCGCCGACGCCCGTGAGGCCTACGCACTCGCCCGGGAGGCCCGCCGGCTCGCGCAGCGGGACGTACGGGCCTACGGGACGCCGTACGGCGAGGGTCTGTGGACGGGCGGCGCCGTGCTCGGCGGCATCCTGCTCGAGGCGCGGCACCGGCCGGGCGGCCATGGCGGACCGGCGAGCTTCGGCGGGCCGGCCACCCGGGGGCGCAGGGACGACGGCGAGCTGTTCCGAACCGCGCCGGCCGAGAGCCGGCCCCGGCCCGGAGACGCGGACTTGGCGCCTAGAACAGGCTCAGCAACGCCTCCGCCGGGTCCGTGACGCCGCCCTCACCGCCCGGCAGCGGAAGTTCGAACCACACCGTCTTGCCGCGCGGCGTACGGCGCGAACCCCAGGCCGCGGAGAGCATCCCGACCAGTTGCAGCCCACGGCCGCCCTCGTCGGTGTCCCGGGCGCGGCGGCGGCGCGGCTGGACCAGGCCCGAGTCCCACACCTCGCACACCAGCGACCGGTCCAGCAGCAGCCGGAGCCTGATCTCGCCCTCGCCGTAGCGCAACGCGTTGGTGACCAGCTCGCTGACGAGGAGTTCGGTGGTGTCGACCAGGGGCTCGAGGTCCCAGCTGAGCAGCTGTCCGCGCGCGTACTCCCGGGCCCGGCCCACGCTGCGCGGCTCGCGGGGCAGCGTCCAGTCGCCGACGGATTCGGCCGGCAGTCCCTGTACACGTGCCATCAGCAACGCGATGTCGTCCTCGCCGTGATGGGTGTCCAGGGTGTTGAGGACCTGGTCGCAGACGTCCTCCAGTGGCCGGGACGGGTCGGTGAGGGCGCCGACGAACGCTTGCAGTCCCTCGTCCAGCGGGTGGTCGCGGGACTCCACCAGGCCGTCCGTGTAGAGCGCCAGCAGCGCGCCCTCCGGGAGTTCGACCTCGACCTCCTCGAACGGCTCGCCGCCCACGCCGAGCGGTATCCCGGGCGGCACGTCCAGCATCAGCGCGGGCTCGCCCGGCTCGACGAGCACCGGCGGGAGATGGCCCGCGTTGGCGAAGGTGCAGCGGCGCGTCACCGAGTCGTAGACCGCGTACACGCAGGTCGCCAGGTAGACCTCGGACAGGTCGGCCTCGCGGGGCCGGCGTGCGGCACGGGTGGCCTGCTGCACCCCTCCCCCAGAGCTGAACGCCTGGGCGGTACCCCCGGGGGCGCCGAGGCCGCGCGCGATCTCGTCCAGTTGCGCGAGGACCTCGGCCGGTTCGAGGTCGAGTTGGGCCAACGTGCGTACGGCGGTGCGCAGTTCACCCATGGCGACGGCGGCGCGCAGGCCCCGGCCCATGACGTCGCCGACCACCAACGCGGTGCGGTGGCCCGGGAGTTCGATGACGTCGAACCAGTCGCCGCCGACCTCGCTCGGCCGTCCGGTGGCCGCGTTGCCCGGCAGATACCGGCAGGCGATGTCCAGGCCGGAGGCCTCCGGGTCACCCGGTGGCAGCAGGGAGCGCTGCAGGATCAGCGCCCGTTCGTGCTCGCGGCGGTACAGGCGCGCGTTGTCGATGCAGACCGCGGCGCGGGCGGCGAGCTCCACGGCGAGCGCGCGGTCGCGTTCCCCGAACGGCTCGCTGCCCTTCGTGCGGGAGAACTGGGCGAGGCCGACCACGGTGTCGTGCGCGACCATCGGGACCGCGAGGGTGGACTGGATCAGGCCGCCGTCCTCGGCGGAGATGTGCCGGGGGCGCGCGGTGCGCAGGGCGTCGGCGAAGGCCGAGTTGAAGGAGAAGTGGTGCACCGCGCCGACCTCGACGGGCGCGGGCCCGCCGGCCAGGGGCGCGTCCGAGACGGCACTGGCGAACGCGACGCGGCGCAGCTCGGCGCTGCCGTCGGGCAGGCCCGGCGGTGTCTCGTCGCCCGCCAGGAGCCCCTGGTAGAGGTCGACGGTGGCGAGGTCGCAGAAACCGGGCACGACGACGTCGAGGAGTTCGCGGGCGGTGGTCTCCAGGTCGAGGGAGTTGCCGATGCGGGCGCCGGCCTCGTTCAGCAGGGCGAGGTTGCGGCGGGCGGCGGCGGCCTCGCGGGCGGCGGCTCGGCGCGCGGTGATGTCGGTTCCGAGCCAGGCGATCCCGATGGGCCGGCCGCTGCCGCTGTGCACCCGGTAGAGGTTGACGGACCAGTGCTTGCGCTCGTCGGAGCCGGGGACGAACCCCGTGATGTGCATGTCCGTGATGGACTGGCCGGTCTCCAGGACGCGCCGCAGCGTGGCGGTGACGCGCTCGGCCTCCGGGGACTCCAGGTAGTCGTGGACGGTGCGGCCGCGGTGGTCGGCGGGCGTGCCGCCGAACGTGGAGGCGAACCGCTCGTTGGCACGGCGCACCCGCAGGTCGGCGTCGATCAGCAGGAAACCGAAAGGAGATTGGCCGAATATCGCCTGCGAGGCGGCGAGGTCGGTCTCGATGCTGCGGAGGGTGCGGGCGTCGACGATGATGCACACGGCGCCCTGTTCGCCGTCGTCGGTCGTGGTGGGCATCACATAGACCTCGGCGAGCCCCTCGGTCCGCTCCGCGTCGGGCAGCCGGTAGGGGATGACGCCGGTCCACTCTCGGCCGTCCAGGATCTCGGCCATCTTGCGCTGGCCGCGCTCGCGCAAGTCCGGGGCGACGAACGACTCGATGGGGTCCATGCCCACGGCCCGCTCGGCGGGGATGCCGAAGAGACGCTCGGCGCGCAGGCTCCACTGGTCGACGAGCCCGTCGGGGCCGAGGGAGAACGAGGCGACCTTGATGTAGTCGTAGATGGAGCCGGGCGGACTGCTCTGCCACAGGGGTCCGCCCGCCGGATCGCGGGGTTCGACGGCCGCGGCGGCGCCGACCGCGGCCCCGCCCCTCGCGCCGTCCGACGGGTCCTCGGACTCCGTGGCCTTCGCTGGTATCTCGCTCACGCGAACCGTCCCCTCCAGCTCACCGCGTCCGGCACCGGTCACCGGGGGCGGCTGCCCGCAGTATCCAGCACTACGGTGCCGCACAACACGGTGTTCACGATCACAGCACGATCCCGATGGTTTTTGGACCGGCCGGGCCATACTCCCAGTCTTCTAACCAGGTGATGCCCGCTCGAACCAAAGAACGCCGCACGCGCTCCTGGCTCGATCCGATCGGTCGGTGCGCGCCCCGCCGACCGCGCGGGTGGTGCGCTGCCGTGCACCGGTTGAGCGCGCTCAGCGGGGAGCGACGAGCTCGAACCAGACCGTCTTCCCGGTGTCCGCCGGCCGGGTGCCCCAGCGGCGCGAGGAGTGGGCGACCAGCTGCAGACCGCGGCCGTCCTCCTCGTCGGAGCGAGCCTTGCGTTCGCGGGGCATGTCGGGGAGCGGGTCGGAGACCTCGACGAGCAGGGTGGGCACGGGGTCGGCGGCCCGGACGAGGCGGACACCGATGGGGCCGGTGGCATGCCGCATCGAGTTGGTGACCAGCTCGCTGACCAGCAGCGCGGCGACATCGCCGAGCTCGTCGAGACCCCAGGTGCCCAGCTTGCCACGGACCACCGCGCGAGCGGTGCGGACCGCACCGGGGTCAGCGGGGAACGTCCACTCGGCGCTTTCGCCTTGGGTGTCGAGCACGCCGATCACTTCCCAGGCCAGAAGCCCACCCATGTCCGGTTTCGTGGGGTTAATGGGCACATACCCGATATCAATGGCGCCTTACCGCGCACTGGGGCGCACTGTGGCACGAACGGCGTATGGGGCGCCAGCCCCTGGAGCAACACCAGCCCCATCGCCATCAGCCACAGCGAGGCCGGGACGCCCCCGCTCCGGGCGCGACTTGTGGCTTTTCCGCAGGTGAGGACCGCGGCATTCCGGCCTGCGCGGCCACAGGAGCCCCTCACACGGCGAGCACAGGTTTTACCGTATCCATGCACAGGAGCCCGAGTTCACACGTCCGGGCACGGTCGTCGAACTGCCGTGGTCCGCCCCGAGGGGGCGCGTCCCGGGGCGCAGTTGAACTGTTCAGGCGACTCAGACGAGCACGCCACCAGCCTTCAGGTCGTCGAAGAGCATCTGATCGACAGGCGGCACAAGGTCGCGGTCGGCGTACGAAAACCAGGCCATCTCTTCGATCTCACTGCTCGGCATCAGCTGTCCCTGGTACTCGGCGGTGTAACAGGCCATCCGCACCACGGTGCCGTCCGGCAGGCCGGGAGCTCCCGCCTCGTACGTCCCCGCATGGGCGACCGTCTTTGGATCCAGCACGACCGACAGCTCCTCCTTGATCTCGCGCACCAGCGTCTCCAGGTCGCTCTCCCCACCTTCACGCTTGCCGCCGGGAACGTAGAAGACGCCCTTCCCCTGGGGCCGCGCGCAGAGAATCCTGCCGTCCTCGACCCGCACCCAGGCCACCGTGTCGATCAGGACTGACATCACTCCGCCTTCGCCGTCTGGAACCCCGGTCAGGCAGGACACTAGCGGCACCACAGCCGCTGAATCCCGCTCAGCTCTCCAAGCTGCCGATCGCCTCGTCCAGCCACTTCCGCTCTTCGGCTCCGGTCGCACGGGCGATGCGCAGCACGCCCTGCCGGAACAGGTCCGGCGCCTCCTCGGCTCGCACCGGCTCGCCATCGCGGTAGAAAAAACTCGACGGGGTCTCGAGGAACACCTGACGGCGGCGGAGGACGGCGGCCTGCCCGGCAGGGTCCGGAAGATGACGCAAGAACGCGAGCAACGTGAAGAAGCGCTGGCCATCGGTGATTTCCACGTCTTTGGGGTTCCTCAGGCGAGCCAGCAGCTCGGTGCGACCCGCATCGGTGAGTGACAGAACCCGGCGGTGTGCGGCACCACTGCCGGGCTCGGTGCGCTGCTCGACCAAGCCGGCCTTCACCAGCCGCGTGATGGCCGGATAGAGCGCGCCATCGCTCACCGGACGGATGTGACCGTTGAGCGCTTGGATACGCGCCTTCAGCTCGTAGCCGTGCAGGGGGCCCTCATAGAGGAATCCCAAGATCGACAGTTCCAGCATGCACCGATCCCCTCACTTGCACCCATCCGCGCACTTGTTCGCTCAGCGTCACCATGTTATCTCTTTTCGCTGTATCTCGATTAGAGGTACAGCGAAAAGAGGGGGCTCTCGTCATGGATGCAGCGCAACACCGTCGCGTGCACGGCCGTCGTTCAGATGTACCGGCGCACGGCACCGTCCGCGGCCGCAGACAGCAACGAAAGTCGGGCGAAAGCCTCGGTCACAGAGTCCGACAGCACAACACCGACAACCGACGTGCCCAATGAACGCCGGACAGCTCCCAGCGGCCGGGAGTTCCGCGGGGGCGCTGCGGCGGGCGGCCAGGGGGCGGTCGCCGTCCAGCACGGCGGCGCCGACCACCACGATCGCCGGAGCCCACGGGAGCCGCCCGACGGGTCACCCGGGAGGGACGGGCCAGCGAGGCGGGATGGGTCGCCCACCGCGCGACGGGTGCGGCTCACGTGCTCCCGTTCTGCCCGATGCGCTCGACCCAGTAGAGCTGTTTGTGGCCGCGGTCGCCGAGACTGTCCACGATCTTCTGCGCCTCGGCGCGGGTGGCGTACCTGCCCACGCGGTAGCGGTTGCCGTTGTCGTCCTGCCGTATGACGAGCCAGGGGAGAGTGACCGTGCTGTCGTTCATCGCGACCCACCGCTCCTTCCCGCCCCAGCCCGCCCGAGTCCCGTCCCCGGCTTCCGCCGCGCCCCGCCCACCAAGGAAACCGCACTGCGCATATGCCCGAGCCTACGCCTTACCTTCACGCAGCGAATCCGACTTTTCACAAAGAGGTACGCAACCAGCCATGACAGAGGGGGCGCGCGCCGTCACACGCGCCCCCTAACACGCCCCTGGTGCACACAGAGCAGCGCGGAGCGCCGGGGGGTCAGGCGGCGGGAAACGACCGGATTGCAGCGGCGGGACAGCCGCGGACAACCGAGGGCCCGAGAGGGCGACTTGAGGAAGGGCGGGCGCGACGGCCGGGGTGAGGCTGGTCGGCGGCGCACGCCGTGGGGTTCGTGGAGGCCGACGTCGTGGTGCTCTCGGAGTCGGGTCGCCGCCCCCTTTCGGCCACCGCACCGGCTTGGGGCTACTTCACCGGCAGGTGGTACGCCACCCGGTACCTGTCCGCCGGTACCACCACGTCCGCCGTCTCCACCGGGCGGCCCGAGGCGTAGAACGTCCGCTGGATGACCAGGACCACATGGCCGGGGACGCCACCAAGGGCCAGGAGCTCCTCCGCGAGACCGGGGCGGGCGCCGACCTCCTCCGTGACGTTGTCCACGATCACGTCGATGGCCGCCATCCGCTCCACGACCCCCATGCCGCCGAGCGGGCCCTCCTCGGGCAGCATCACGGGGGTGCGCCCCGTCAGCGCGAGCGGCTCCCAGGACGTGGACAGCATCATCGCCTCGCCCGCGTCCCGGAACACGTACTTCGTGCACATCACCCGGTCACCCGGCTGGATGGCGAGCCGCTCGGCGATCGCGCCGTCGGCCGCGGTCTGCTCGCTGTGCGACTCCCAGGTGCCGCGCGCGGAGGCGTCCGCTTGCTCCTGGCGGAACGGGGTCGCGCCGCTCTCCGGCCGGAACCCGGAGCGGGCGATGCGCTGCGGATCCGGCCGCTCCCGGACGTAGGTGCCCGACCCGGAGCGGCCCTCCACCAGCCCCTCGGCCATCAGCACCTTGCGCGCCTCCAGGGCGACCGTGTCCGAGACGCCGTACTCCTCGCGGATGCGGGCCTGGGACGGCAGTCGGGTGTGCGGTGGCAGCAGACCGTCGACGATCTTCTTACGGAGGTCACCCGCGACACGCAGATACGCCGGCTGCTCACCGAAAGTCACTGGCCGCTCCCGTCAGGTTGTACAGACAGCAACAGCCTGGCAACCGTCGGTTCCGCCACGCAAGCGCAGGCCAAAGAATCACCCGATGTGATGACTTCTCCCTGCCGAGGGCTTTACCCAGGCACTTTCTCCCCGCTATGGACGCCGCCACACCTGCCCCGAACACAGACGCCGGACAGTCCCCATGACAGAGAGTCAGGAACGCCGGGAACTAGCCTTCTCGCATGACACCTTTGCCGGACTGTTACTGCCCGGCGGACGGCACCCGGGTGGCAGCGGAGTCGCTCGCCTGGTGCTGCCCCGTCTGCTGCGGCCCGCTCGACCTGGACTTCGCGCCCACGCCCGCCCCGCTGAAGTCCCTCGGCGGCCGGGTGAACTCGCTGTGGCGGTACGCGGAGACGCTACCGCTCGCGGGGCCCTCGATCAGTCTCGGCGAGGGCCGTACACCGCTCGTGGAGCTGACGGACGGCATCTCGGCGAAGCTGGACTTCCTGATGCCGACGCTGTCCTTCAAGGACCGCGGCGCGGTGGTGCTGGCCGAACTCGCGCTGCGCCTGAAGCCCCGGCAGGTGATCGCCGACAGCAGCGGCAACGCGGGCACGGCGATCGCCGCGTACTGCGCCCGGGCCGCGCTGCCGTGCACGGTGTACGTCCCCGAGGGCACCTCGGCCAAGAAGCTGGAGCAGATGGAGGCGCACCGGGCGCGGGTGGTCCTGGTCGAGGGCGGGCGCGAGGCGGCCGCGCGGGTGGCGCGCGACGCGGCGGACGAGCCGGGGGTGTTCTACGCGTCGCACGTCTTCAACCCCTACTTCCTGCACGGCACGAAGACGTACGTCCACGAGCTGTGGGAGGACCTCGGCGGGCGGCTCCCGGACGTGCTCGTGCTCCCCGTCGGCAACGGCACGCTGCTGCTGGGCGCCTCCCTCGCGATCGCGGAGCTGTACGGGGCGGGGCTGCTCGACCGCCGGCCGGCGCTGTACGCGGTGCAGGCGGCGGCGGTCGCCCCGCTGGCACGCGCGTGGGAGGAGGGCGCCGAGGACCTGGTGGGCGTCACTCCCGCGGGGCGGACGTCGGCCGAGGGGATCGCGATCCCGCGACCACCCCGGGCCCGCCAGATCCTGCGCGCGGTACGCGACTCGGGCGGCACGTTCCTGACGGTGACCGAGGACCAGATCCGCCACGCGCAACTCGACCTGGCGTCCCGGGGCCTGTATGTGGAGTCGACGGGCGTGGCCTGCTGGGCGGCCGTACGGGAGGGGGGCCTCGGATCCCGCAGTGCGGTGGTGCCGCTGTGCGGGGCGGGCCTGAAGACGGGGCTGGCCGGCCCCTGAAGACCACCGGTCGGGACGCCTCCCCGGCCGGGTCGCCCGGCGCGGTGACGAAGAAGCGCTCCCTGCCGATTCTCCACATAATGGGCAAGGTGAGTGACAGGGCCGCACTTTCGACTCGTCCCGCCGACCGCCCCGCCCCCGGCACGGGGCCCGGCCGGAAAGGGCTCAAGAGCGGCGCCCTCGGCATGTTCTCCTCGGTCGTCATCGGCCTGGCCTCCACCGCCCCGGCGTACAGCCTGGCGGCCACGCTGGGCCTCATCGTGGCGGGTGTGGGACTGCAGGCCCCGATCGTCACCATGCTGGCGTTCATCCCGATGCTGCTGATCGCGTACGCCTACCGGGAGCTGAACGCGTCCAACGCCGACTGCGGGACCGCCTTCACCTGGGCGACCCGTGCCTTCGGGCCGCGCACCGGCTGGATGGGCGGCTGGGGCCTGATCGTCGCGGACATCCTCGTCCTGGCCAACCTCGCCGAGATCGCCGGGATCTACGGCTTCCGGTTGGTGGGCCTGGACGCCCTGGCGGCGAGCCGGCTGTGGACCACCGTGGCGGGCATCGTCTGGATCGTCGCACTGACCGCCGTCTGCTACATCGGCATCGAGATCTCCGCCGCCCTCCAGCGCTGGCTGCTGTGCCTCGAAGTGGGGGTACTGGTCCTGTTCGCGGTGACCGCGCTGGTCAGGGTCTACACCAGCGCTCCCCCGACGGCGATCCACGTCTCCGCCTCCTGGTTCGACCCCTTCCAGGTGTCCTCGGCGAAGGCGCTGACCTCGGGCCTCCTCACGGCGGTGTTCATCTACTGGGGCTGGGACACGGCCGTCTCGGTCAACGAGGAAACCGTCGACAGCACACGCGTCCCCGGGCGCGCCGCGGTGGTCTCCACCGTGCTGCTCCTGGTGACCTACGCACTGGTGTCGACGTCCGCGCAGGCGTTCGCCGGGGTCGGCAGCTCGGGCATCGGGCTGGGCAACCCCGGCAACGCGGGCGATGTGCTCTCCGGGCTGGGCAACGCCGTCTTCGGCAGCCACGGCCCGGGGCTGGTGTTCTCCCGGCTGCTGATCCTGATGGTGCTGACGTCGGCGCTGGCCTCCACCCAGACGACCATCCTGCCGCTGGCGCGGACCGTGTTCTCCATGGCGGTCCACAAGGCGGTCCCCGCCCGGTTCGCCCGGGTCCACCGCAGGTTCCTCACCCCGACCTGGTCGACCGTCGGCATGGGGGCGCTCTCCATCGCCGTTCTAGTCGTGCTGTCCTCGTTCAGTCGGAACTTCCTGGCCGACTCCGTCGAATCGGTCGGCCTCGCGATCGCGTTCTACTACGGGCTGACCGGCTTCGCCTGCCTGTGGTACCACCGAAGGGTCCTCACCCGCAGCGCCGGTGACCTGCTGTGCAAGGGCGTGCTGCCGGGGCTCGGCGGGCTCATGATGCTCGCGCTGTTCCTCTACGCCGCCTTCGGCGTCTACGCGGACCCCCGCTACGGCGCGACGGTCGTCGACCTGCCGGTGATCGGCCCGACGGGCGGGGTCACCGTGGTGGGCCTGGGCGCTCTGCTCGTGGGCTTCGTGCTGATGCTGGTGATCACCCGTGAGCACACCACGGCCCTCAAGCTCCAGCGGAGCCTGCTCCCGCACCGCCTGCCGCAGCAGACCGCCGTGCAGGCTTCGAGCCGCTATCTGCCCGCCGACAACGGGTCCGGGGTGGGCGGCGACTGGTTCGACGTCATCCCGCTGTCGGGCACCCGGGTCGGTCTGGTCGTCGGGGACGTGGTCGGCCACGGGCTGCGGGCCGCCGCCACCATGGGGCGCCTGCGTACGGGCGTACGCGTGCTGGCCCGGCTGGACCTGGCCCCGGACGAACTGCTCGCCCGGCTGGCCGACCTGGTCGAGCAGACCGCGCACGAGCGCGCGCCCGGTCACCCCGCGGGCCACGGCCGGCACGCCGACGAGGCCCGCGGGGTGACCTGCCTGTACGCGGTGTACGACCCGGTGTCGGGGCAGTGCAGCCTGGCGCGGGCGGGCCGGTCGCCGCTGGCGGTCGTCGCGCCGGACACAGGCGTCGCCGACTACCCGGAACTCCCGCCCGGCCCGCCCCTCGGAGGCACCGGACCGCCCTACCAGTCCACCGAACTGCGGCTCGCGCCGGGCAGCCTTCTCGCCTTCTTCACGGACGGCCTCTTCCAGGCGGCGGACGGCCCCGAGGTCGGGCGCGGCCTGCTCGCCCGGGCCCTCGCCGATCATCGCGAGTCATTGGAGGAACTGTGCGACCGGGCGGTGGCCACGCTGCTGCCCGGACCGGTGGACGAGGACGCGACGCTGCTGCTGGTCCGCACCTGCCTGCTGGACCGCAACCGGCTCGCGCAGTGGGAGCTGGCGCCGGATCCGGCGGCGGTCGCCTCCGTCCGCAACACCGTCGGCAAGCAGCTCGGCGACTGGGGTCTCGAGGACCTCGTGTTCGCCACGGAGCTCATCGTGACCGAGCTGGTCACCAACGCGATCCGGTACGTCGGGGGCCCGATCCAGGTGCGTCTGATCCGCGCGGAGCCGATCAGCGGCTTCACCGCCGGCACCCTGATCTGCGAGGTGTCCGACCCCGGGCACACCGCGCCGAACCTGCGCCACGCCGCGAGCGACGACGAGGGGGGCCGGGGCCTGTACATCATCGCCCAGATGACCCAGCAGTGGGGGACTCGCTACACGCCCACGGGCAAGACCATCTGGACCGAGCAGCCGCTGCCGCCCACCGACTCCTCGTAGGGCGCGCCGGTCAGCCGGAGACGGCCGCCGTCCAGCCCTGGTCGACGGTCCGCCTCGCCTTCTCCAGTTGCGCGTCCGTCGGGAACTGCGGTGTTCCCTCCACGGTCGGCAGCCGGGCGGCGGCGGTCTTGTCCAGGGTGCCGTCCTTGCGCATGACGTCCATGAGGACCGGGCGGGCATAGCCGAGCAGCCGGAGGTTCTGGCCCTCCGTGCTGAACAGGTACTCCTGCCACAGGCGGGCGGCCGCCGGGTGCGGGGCGTGTCGGTTGACCGCCAGCGCGTAGTACTGGGCGAAGCTGCCGTCGAACGGGATGGAGACCTGCCAGTCCACGCCCTTGCCGCGGAACTCGTCGGCGGCAAGGAGGTTGACGTAGTCCCAGTTGACGGTGATGGGTGTCCGGCCGTCCCGGACCGTCGCCGAGGTGGCGGGCAGGGGGTTGAAGTTGCCCCTCTTCTTGAGCTTGGCGAAGAAGTCGATGCCGGGCCGGATGTCGTCGAACGACCCGTTGTTCGCCAGCGCGGCCGCGTAGACGCTGGCGAAGGCGGTCTCCGACCGGGTCGGATCGCCCGCGAGGGCGACCATCCCCTTGTAGGCGGGCTTCAGCAGATCGGCGTAGGTCTGGGGGCAGGGCTTGACGCGCCGGGCGTCACAGCCGATCGAGATGTAGCCGCCGTAGTTGTTGGCCCAGCGGCCCCCAGGGTCCTTCTGGTTGCCGGGGATCGCGTCGAACGCCGCGACTTTGTACGGCGCGAGCAGGTTCTGCCGCGCCGCGGTCCGCGCGAAGGTGTCGCCGACGTCGATCACGTCGGGGGCGGTCGACCGGGTTCCGCTGCTTCTGAGGGCGTTGATCTCGTCCTGGCTGTGCCCCAGCGCGTCCTGGACGGTCACCTTGATCCCGTACTTCTTCTGGAAGCCGTCGATCAGGCCGCCGTAGTCGGCCCAGTCGCGCGGAAGCGCGATCGCCGTGAGCCTGCCCTCCTTCTTCGCCGCGGCGGCCAGGGCCCGCATGCCGCCCACGTTCTGCGCGGAGGTCGCCGCCGCCGGCTTCTCCAGCCGGGTGGTCGGCGGGCCGCCGCAGGCGTGCAGGCTCAGTGTCGTGAGGGCGAGGCAGCCGAGGACGGCTGCAGCTCGGCCACGGGGTGCGGTCACGACGGCTCCAGACGGGTGCGGGCGGCGCGATCGTGGAGTTTTCGGAACTCTCGGACCCTCAGCCGCGGTACGGGTACCGCGTCGGCCCTTCGGTCATCCAGGCCAGCGTACCCACGCCGGGCGATCGTGCAGGTGAGGCGGTGTGTGCGGCGTCCTCACAGGGCCGTGTCCTCCCATTGGCCGAGCAGGATCTCGCCGAGCCCTTCGGCGCCCGGCGTGGCGCCGCCGTGGAGGGACTGTTCGGCCCAGATGACCTTGCCGGTGCCCGTGTAGCGGGTGCCCCAGCGCTCGGCGAACTGGGCGACCAGGAACAGTCCGCGGCCCCCCTCGTCGGTGGCCTTCGCCCGGCGCAGCCGCGGTGAGGTGCTGCTGCCGTCCGCCACCTCGAAGATCAGGGCGCGGTCACGCAGCAGCCGGACGGAGACGGGTTCGCCGCCGTAGCGGATGGCGTTGGTGATCAGCTCGCTGAGGATGAGCTCGGCGGTGAAGACGTTCTCCTCCAGGCCCCACTCCGTCAGTCGGCGGGCGCAGTCGGTGCGCACCGGGCCCACCGCCGCCGGGTCGCTGGGAACCTGCCACTCGGCGACCCGGTCGGGGCCGAGACAGCGGGTGCGGGCCACCAGCAGCGCGATGTCGTCCGTGGGCCGCTCGGGCAGCAGCGCGTCCATCACCCTCGCGCAGGTGGCCTCCGGGGTGCGGTCCGGTCCGGTCAGGGCAGCGCTCAGCGCCTCGAGACCGGCGTCCAGGTCGCGTTCGCGGTCCTCGACCAGGCCGTCGGTGAAGAGCACCAGCCGCGACCCCTCTGGCACGGTCAGCTCGGCGCTCTCGACGGGCAGACCGGCGCACAGGCCGAGGGGCGGCGAGATGGGCACCGGTGGGAAGTCCACGCTCCCGTCGGGATGGACGAGCGCCGGTCCCGGGTGGCCCATGGTGGCGATGGCCAGCTGCCCGGAGACGGGGTCGTAGACGGCGTACTGGCAGCTCGCCCCGGCGATCCCCTGCCCGTCCTCCCCCGCGGTGACCTCCTCGGCGTCGATCTGGGCCACCAGTTCGTCCAGCCGGCCGAGAAGCTCGTCCGCAGGCATGTCCAGGCCGGAGAAGTTTTGCACGGCGGTCCGCAGCCTGCCCATGGTGGCCGCGGCGTGCAGGCCGTGGCCCACGACGTCGCCGACCACCAGGGCCACCCGGGCACCGGACAGCGGGATGACGTCGAACCAGTCGCCGCCCACTCCCGCCTGCGCGGGCAGGTAGCGGTAGGCCACGTCGAGGGCGGACTGCTCGGGGAGCCCGCGGGGCAGCAGGCTGTGCTGCAGGGTGACGGCCATGGTGTGCTCACGGGTGAAGCGGCGGGCGTTGTCGATGCTCACCGCGGCCCGGGCGACCAGCTCCTCGGCGAAGGACACGTCCTCCTCGTCGAACGCCGGTGAGGCGCGCCCCCGCCAGAAGTCGACGGCTCCCAGCACCACTCCGCGGGCCTGCAGCGGGACCGCCAGCAGGGAGTGGATGCCGTGGTCGAGGATGCGCCGGGACCGTACGGCGTCCTGGGCCACCCAGCTGTCGTCCACGCTCAGGTCCCTGACCAGGACCGCCCGTCCGCCTTCCATCGCCCGGGCGACGGGGTGGGCGGGGATGAACCGGAACAGCGCGCCGACGGGGTAGAGGAGACGGTCGTCGTGCAGGCCCACGACCGCGACCCGGCGCACGTCGGGGTTCGCCGCGGAGGGCTCCCCGCCGGACAGGACCGGGTCCAGCAGTTCGACGGTGACCACGTCGGCGAACCGGGGCACCGCGACCTCCGCCAGTTCCTCGGCGGTGCGCTTCACGTCCAGGGTGGTGCCGATCCGGCCCCCGGCGTCGTAGAGCAGTTTCAGGCGTTCGCGCGCCACCTCCGCCCGGCCGGACAGTGCGAGCAGCTCCGTGGTGTCCCGGAGCGTCACCGCGCTGCCGGCCGGTCCGTGGGGCGCGGTGGGCCGCTTGTTGACCGCCAGGAGGCGGTCGGCCGCGAGGTACACCTCGTCGGTGGCCGGGCGGTCGGAGGCCAGCAGCCCGGGCAGGTCCTCCTCGAGGCCCAGATCGGTGACATGGCGTCCCTCGGCGTCCGCCGGCAGGTCCAGCAGCCGCCGTGCCTCGTCGTTGGCCAACAGCAGCGTGCCCTCGGCGGAGATGATCAGTACGCCCTCCCGTACGGCGTGCAGGACCGCGTCGTGGTGCTCGTACATCCGGGTCATCTCGGTCGGGCCCAGGCCATGGGTCTGCCGCCGCAGCCGGCGGCTCACCAGGGCGGACCCGCCCACGGCGATGACCAGCCCCCCGGCGGCGCCGCCGAAGAGCACCGGCAGCTGACGGTCCACCCGGTGCTGCACCTTCTCGACCGTGACGGGAACGGAGACGATGGCGACGACCGAGCCGTCGGGGGCCCTGACCGGGACCGCCGAGATCACCGAGAGCCCCAGGGACCCTTGGAAGGTCCTGGTGAACGGCTTGCCGGCCGCGGCCTGCGCGTAGGGGCCGATGACATGCTTGCCGATCTGGTGCGGATCGCTGTGGGTGAGGGTGACCCCGTCCAGCCGGTACACGATGATGGCGTCGACACCCGCGGCCTTCCGTGCCGCCTCGGCATGCGGCTGGAGCACCGCGCTCGGATCCGGGCTGTCCAGCGCGGCCACGATCCCCGGCGAGTTGGCGAACGTCTGAGCGGCGGCGAGGGTGCGGTTCCGGGCGTCCGCCATGTTGTCGCGCCGGGCCTGCACCACGAGAGCCACCAGCGTGGCGGCGACGAGCAGCACCACGACGGCGAACTGCAGGAGAAAGACCTGCCCGGCGAGACTGCGCACGCTCAGCGAGCGGTGCGGGCGGCGTGGGCGGCGCGCAGAGTCTCGACCGGATTGTCCAGTCATACCCCCTTTCTATCGTCTACGGGAGGGAACGCGCACACTCACCGGCCCGGGGTGCCGTGCTGCGCCCCGCCCCCGCCTTCCCGTCGCCCGGTCGGGACCGCCTGACCGAAATCCGCTCGTCCGCCGGTAGTACCCCTGTTCCTCCGCGTGCACGATGCCGTTCACCACCGCCCCGGCGAAGATCGGCGTGAGGATCTTTCCCGGTTCCCGCACGCAGAGAGGCTGTGGACACACCATGCACTTAGCACGCCGGCACGAGCGACTCCCTGCCCCGACGAGACGGGGCTGGGCCGTCGCCCTCACCTGTGCCGCGGCCCTTGTCACCTCGGCTGCCGCGCTCCCCCAGGCACAGGCGGCCACCCGTCCGGCCACCCCCGCCGCCGCTGCCCACCGGCCGGCCGCGGGCCGGGCGGCCCTGGCGGACGCGCTCCGGGCCATCCACACCGCCGGCATGTACGGCGCCTACGCGGCCGTGCGGGACGGCGACACCACGTGGCGCGGTGCCGCCGGTGTCGCCGACCGGGACACCGGCCGTCCGGTGACGCCGGACATGGAGCAGCGGATCGGCAGCATCTCCAAGTCGATGACCGCTGTCGCCCTGCTCCAGCAGGTCGCCGCGGGCCGCCTCGACCTGGACGCGCCCGTCTCCCGGTACCTCCCCGGACTCGTCCCCGGACAGCGCGGTGACCGGATCACGGTGCGGATGCTGCTCAACCACACCAGCGGTATCGGGGACTACGTCCTCTACGCCTTCCCGTCGTTGCAGACGCTGTCCACGAGCAGCCTGGACGAGAACCGCTTCCGGCACGTCGACCCCCGGGAGCTGGTCCGGATGGGAGTGCAGGCTCCGCCGACCGGCGCTCCCGGCGAGAAGTGGTCGTACTCCAACACGAACTACATCATCGCGGGGCTGCTGCTCGGCAAGCTCACCGGCGAGAACCCCGAGCGGTACATCACGCGCAACGTCATCCGCCGGGCCGGTCTGCGGCACACGTACTTCCCCGTCGGCCCGCGCATCACGGGCCCGCACCCGAAGCTGTACGAGTCCTTCCACGGACTGATCGATCCACCGCGCGACTACAGCGTCTACGACATGTCCTGGGCCGGAACCGCCGGCGCCGTCGTCTCCACCATGGCGGACCTCGACCGTTTCTACCGGGAGCTGCTCACCGGCCGGCTGCTCCCCGCCGCCGAACTGGCCCAGATGGAGACTACGGTCCCGATGACCGACGCCCAGGGCAACGTGCTGGGGCACTACGGGCTGGGCCTCATACGGTTCGACTGGGGTTGCGGCACGTTCTGGGGCCACAGCGGCGCGGTGTTCGGCGCCGAGACATGGGCGGTCTCCAGCCCGGACGGCCGCCGGCAGATGGCCCTCGCCTACAACCTGTCGAAGTACGACAAGCTCGGACCGGACGGCACGGTGACCCCGAGCCCGATCGACGACGCCATCAACGCGTTCGTGGCCAAGGCTGTGTGCGCTCCCACCACCGGTTCCCCGGCCCTGCGGTCGGCCGGGGTGGATCTCGCCCCGGCGCAGGCCTCCGAGTGGCGGTCACTGCCGGCCGCGAGGCGCTGACAACCGCAAGGCGCTGACAACCGCAGAAGAAGGGGGCCGCTCCCGAACCATGCTGCGGTCCCGCACACGCCGACCGGCGCGTGCGGGACCGCACGCGCCGGTCGGGTGCGCCGCCATGCCGGCGGCGTCGGGGTCACTTGATGTAGACGAGGCCGTCGGTGGTGACCGTGGGACGGCCGCTGGTGCCGACCACCACGATCTTCACGGTGTGCTTGGCACTGCTGGACCAGGTCCTGGTCCAGATCGCCTGCCGGTAGAGGGTGGTGGAGGACTTCAGATCCACCGTGGCGACCTTGGTGCCGTCGACGTAGACGTAGGCCTGGCCGGAGCTGGAGGCGCGGGAGACCACCCAGGCTGCGGAGCGGCCGGTGAAGGTCCAGGTCAGGCTTGCCCCCTTGGAACCGCTGGCGTAGGACTTGCCGCCCAGGTAGCTGGTGGAGGAGCGAGTGGTCCAGCTGCCGGACTTGGTGGCGGAGCTCTCCTGGAGGATCACCGGCGTGTACGCCGGGGAGACCGTGCGGTAGTTGCCGGCGTAGTCATAGGCGCGCATCGACCAGGTGGTGGCCGTGCCGGACGTGGCGGTGCGGCTGGAGCTGGTGGTGGTCGGACCGAAGGTGGCCGCCGTCGGGGACACCAGCTTCACGGAGCTGAGCGCGGTGTTGTCGGTGGCCTTCCAGCCGAGGGTGACCGGGACAGCGCCGGTGTTGACGGTGCCGGTGCGCAGGGAGAGTGTCGGGGTGGTGGTGAAGGTCGGCGCCGTCGTCTCCGCCACAACGTTCACCGAAGCGCTGGTGGCGGTCTTGCCGGACTGGTGCACGGCCTGTACCGCGACGGTGTGGCTGCCCAGGGGAAGGGTGGCACCGACGGAGGTGGCGGAGCCGGGGGCGGTGGCGACGGTCTTGCCGTCGACGAGCAGTTTGAAGCTCGAGATGAGCGAGGACGGCGTGGTGGCCGTCCAGCGCACCGTGACGGCGCCCTTGGTGTAGAACGTCGAGCCCGAAAGGCCCGCGCCGTCCACCGAGGAGACCTTCAGTCCCTGCACCGGGCCGGACGCCCAGGCGCGGACGGTCGGCAGTTGGTTGTAGAGGGATTGGCCGGGGCACTGGGTGTTGTAGCCGTCACGGTGGCCGGAGATCCGCTGGAACGTGTACTTGCTGCCCGCGGTGAAGCCGGTGCCGAAGTAGTTCGTCTGGGTCGCGCCCGCGGTGAGCTGGACGGTCCCGGAGGGGTCGGCGCCGTACTGGCCGAGCTTCCAGGCCGCGACGCGGGCGATCGAGGTCAGCGCGGCGTTGGTCGCGCTGGTGGAGGTGTAGTCACCGAGCACCGCGATGCCCGCGGACTCCCGGTTCCAGCCGTAGGTGTGGGCACCCAGCACCGGCAGGTCGACGCCGCCCTTGCGGCCCTCGAAGATCGTGCCGCACTTGTCGACGAGGAAGTTGTAGCCGATGTCGTTCCAGTGGTTGACCTGCGTGTGGTACGCGTAGATCCCCCGCACGATCGACGCGGAGTCGGCGCAGGAGTAGTCGTTGGCCCCGTCGGTGTGGTGGACGAAGACCGCCTTGACGTCCGTGTTGTACTCCGACGGGTCGGGGCTGAGCGACTCGTCGGCCCCCCAACCGGCGCGCGAGGTGATCGGCGGTTCGGGCACGGTGGACGGCGGTGCGGACGGTGTGGTGGCCGACGCGCTCGTCGTGGGTGAGGCGGACACCGAGTCGGTGGGGGTGGCCGTGGGCGTGGTGTCGGTCGGCGCGGGGGACGTGGTGGTCTGACCGTCCGTGGGCGTGGTGCCGTCGCCGGGTGCGGCGGAGTCCGTGGGCGTGGCCGAGTCGGTCGGTGTGGTCGAGTCGGTGGGCGTGGTCGAGTCGGTGGGCGTGGCACCGGGACTCGTCTCGGCGACGAAGGCGGCCGGCTCACCACTGGTGGTGGACCTGGTCTCGGCCTCGGTCACCACGCCCGGGTCGACCAGGTTCACCTCGAGTCCCTTGGGCAGCGGGCCGGTGGTGCCGTTCTTGCGGACGACCTGGACCTGGACGCCGTCGGAGGAGCCGACCCAGAGGGGCTCGGAGGCGCCGCGCACGCGGGGACCGGGCTTCTCCAGCGGGTCGATGTTCACTTCGAGGTCGCGCCAGGCGCTCCACTCACCGGTCTCCAGGCTGCGGGTGCGCACCTGCGCCGTGCCGTCGAGCCGCTTGGCTCCGCCCGTCCACGAGACGCCGACCATCGAGAACTGCTCGGTGTCCGTGCGCGGCAGCTCCCGCCTGCCGGCTTCGGCGCCTTTCAGCGTGAGGTCGTAGACCTTCACCGGCCGCTTGGCGCGGCCCGCCGCCCCATGGTCGGAGGGGCTGGCGACGGCATAGGTCACCACGCCCCCGCCCCCCAGGACCACGGCACCGAGCGTCAGCCACGCCCGACGCTTGAGACTCAGCGGTCTGTACGCATGCGACGTACGACTCACGACGTATCCACCCCTCGAGGGCCGACAAAGGCCACAGAACAAAGTCACGGAGGGCACACCCGTCACAGGGGTGACCCATCCACCCAGCGCGGCCGGGTCGGCGAACATCACAGGGAAACAGGCAGGAGTGACGTGGATCACTGCGATCGTCGGCCTGCGGAGGCCGTCACAGGTTCGCACCGCCGCGCACCGCGGACTGAAACGGCCGGACCGCCGACTCGGCGTCTGAAGCTGTGACAGCAAAAGGGGTCCATACGCTGAGGCAGTCGAAATGAGCAGCGACGGCGTCAGACGCGTACAACAAACCGGCAACGATCACGCAAGGACGGACACAGGCATGGGCGACCGACACAGCGACGGCGGAGCATTCGCCCGCCGACGCGTCGGCGCGGACGGCCCGGTGGCCCACGGAAGCAGCGCGGCCGGTCTCACGGACCTGGAAGCGGCGCTCGGTCACGCCTTGCGCGCCGACGCCCTTGACACGACTGCCGAGCGGCGCGCTGTCGCCGCATTCCGCGCGGCGCGCGACGCAGGAGTGCACAAGGAGGCGCGGCCCCGGAGGCGGGACGACTGGCGTGCGCGGCGCAGCCCTGCCGGGCGCTGGGTGAAAGCCACCGTCGCCCTCTGCCTCGCCACCTTCACCCTGGGCGGCGTCGCGATCGCGGCGATCGGCTCGGCCGACTGCGCCGGGAGTCCGCAGGACGAGGCCCCTGGGCAGCGGCGTCCGTCGCCGACGGCTTCGCAGCCCTCCAGAACGGCCCCGGAGGCGGCCGAGCCCACCACGCCTGCCATCTCGGACCCGCAGGACCGTCCGCCCACAGCCAAGGACATCCAGGCCCACTGCCGTGCGTACGCATCGGTGAAGGGCCGGGGCAAGGCGCTGAACTCGGCGGCCTGGCAGCGGTTGCTCGCAGCCGCCGGTGGAGAGGACAACGTCGCTGCCTACTGCGCCGACCAGTTGTCGCAGGTGCGGACCGGCGACGCGGGCACGCCCGGCGGTGAGCCGAACGGCAAGTCCGCCGACAAGTCCACCGACAGGAAGGCCGGACAGGCGGACCGCGCAGGCTGAGGAAGCCGAGGAAGCGGCGAGCGCCGCTCGACCGAGCTGTCACATGGCTCAACCGGGAGCATCGACCGGGGCTTTCCTTCCCACCCCCGGGTGAACCCCACGGGCCCGCTGGGTCGGTGCGTCGAGCCCTGTCCACGGGGTCGGCATAGTGGCCGGGGTCTCCGCACCCCCACACGCAGGAGGAAACGCATGCTCGGCACCGACTTCCGCACCGGGTCGCCCAACTGGATCGACCTCGGCAGCCCGGACACGGACGCGGCTGTCGCCTTCTACGGCGCCGTCTTCGGATGGCAGTTCGTCTCCGCCGGGCCGCAGGCGGGCGGCTACGGGTTCTTCCAGAAGGACGGGAAGACCGTCGGTGCCGTCGGGCCGCTGACCGAGGAGGGGGCCGGGTCGGCCTGGACGACGTACTTCCAGAGCGACGACGTCCAGGCCACCGCCCGCGAGGTGGTCGCCGGCGGGGGCGGTGTGCGTGCCGAACCCATGGACGTCATGGGCGAGGGCTGGATGGCCCAGTTCACCGATCCGCAGGGGGCGCGGTTCGCCGTGTGGCAGCCCGGGCGGACCAAGGGCCTGGAGATGACGTCGCGGGACGACACGCTGGTGTGGGTGGAACTGCACGTGGACGACCCGGAAGCCGCGATCCGCTTCTACCGCGCGCTGTTCGGGTGGCGTTCGCAGGCGATGGAGGCGCCCGGCATGACGTACCGGGTGCTCAGCATCAAGGACGGCGACCAGCAGGAAGGGTCCTTCGGCGGCGTGGCTCCGCTTCAGGACGAGCGGGAGGAAACGCGCTGGGTGCCGTACTTCGCCGTGGCCGACGCCGATGCCACCGTCGCGGCGGTGCAGGGCAACGGCGGGACGGTGCTCATGCCGGCCACGGACGTGCCGGACGTCGGACGCATCGCCTGGCTGGCGGACCCGGGCCGGGCGGTGTTCGCCGTGCTGAAGCCGAACCCGCGCCAGGGCTGAACCAGCGGCGGGCACGGTGACGGGGCCGGGCCGTTCCCCCGGGCGGCGGTTGCCGAGCCGTCGGCGGCCTCGGCCGTCATGCCTTCTGCGCCACCGAGGTCTGCCGGACCCAGCGGAAGCTGCCACGACTCCGAACGCCTTGTCTGCGACATGAGTTGAGCGGGATACTCGAGCTGACGGGACTGGCGATCAGGGGGACGGGGGCCCGCCGGTGGGTGCTTCTGGGCATGACGAGACGGCACGGACGCGGGAGCTGGCCCGGGAGGCCGTGCGTCGGTTGGCTCCCGAGGAGCTGGCGTTCTTCGACGAGACGGCCGACGCCTACTTCGAGGACCCGGCCCGAGCGACCCGGAAAGCACGGCCCGAGCCGCTGGGCATCGGCATCGAGGCCATCGTCGTCTCCACGCTGACGGCGTTCGCGTTGCCGGTCGCGGCGACCGTCGCCGGGAACATCGCCACCGACGTCATGCGCGAGGAGCGCAGACGAGGCTGGTGGCGAAGGCGCAGAGCGCGGGCGGACGGCGGTGCGGGCGGCGCCCCGGACGGTGGGTCGGCCCCCGATCCGGCCGGTGGCGCGGACAACCCGTTCGCCGCGCCGGGCACCGTACGGCCCGTGCCACCGGGCGGCGGGGAGGCCCGACCCGCGGACTTCGAGCTGCTGCTGCGCGTCGCCTACGACCGGGGAGTGGCACTGGGCCTGCCGCCGGACCAGGCACAGCTCCTCGCCGACGCCATCCTGGGTGCGGTCGTCGGCGGGCGGGGCGGTGGGACTCCGGGGGGCGACGCGCCGACCCGGGGCAGTCGGGACGGGGAGGACGGCCCCTGGTGAGGGAGGGACCGATCAGGGCGGAGTTCGGCAACCCGGTGGCGGTGCACCCGTTCCGGTTACCGTCCGGAACGTCCCTGCGGTTCGCGTTGCTCATTCTGAGCACATCGGTGGCGATGGCGACGACCATCGGCGGAGCGGTCGGCACGGCGAGGTACTTCGGGCTCGGCGGCGACGTCGGCTCCATCACCAGGTCCCTCGAATGCGCGTCCGCGAACTTCGCCGAGACGGCCGCCGATCCGGCGGAGTTCGCCCGCCGCTGCGCGCCGCCGGACGTGGGCGGCGGGAGCGCCGTGGAGCTGGCTGCCCTGGCCGCCCTGTGGCTGGCCGTCGGCATCACGTACTGGTTGCTCCCCGCCTACCGGCTCCGCCGACGTCGGCTACGGCCCTTGCGGGGCGACGCGCACCCGGACGTCCAGCGCACGCTCACGGAACTGGTGGCGCTCGCCGAACTGCGGTGCCGGGTGCGTTTCGTCGTCGACTGGGGGGACCCGCGCCCCACCGGACTCGCCTTCGGGCGCCTCGGCCGACGCTATGTGATGCTCGGCGAGGGACTGCTGCGACTGCACGGCCGCGATCCCGAGGCCTTCCGCGCGATCGTCCTGCACGAACTCGCGCACCTGCGCAACCGCGATGTCGACATCGCCTTCCTCACCCTCATCTGCTACCGGCTGTTCGTCGTCGCGTTCGCGATCCCGGTGGCCGTCACGGCACCCTTCGCCCTGCTGGTCAGCTGGGTGCTGTTGCCCGGAGGTGTGATCTACCAACTGCTGTTCACCTTCGCCCAGTGCGCCCTGGCGGTCACCGTCGCCCACACCAGCAGTGCCGTACTGCGCAGCCGCGAGCTGTACGCGGACGCCCGGGTCGCCGTGTGGACGCGCGGCGCCCACTCGTTGCGACGCCTGCTCGCCGCACAGCACGGCATCGAGCCGGCCACGCTCCGTCGGCCGCTGTTCCGGCGTACGCATCCCTCCGCCGCGAAGCGGCTGGCCGCCCTGAGCGACACCAGGCTGCTGTTCGGCGTGTCCCCTTGGGAGGCCTTCGGGCTGGCCCTGTGCTGCTCGCTCGTCTACTGGCAGGTGGCGCAGGGGACCGAGGCGGCAACCAGTCTGGCCGACCGCGGCAGCGCACTGAGCGCGATCATCCCCGCCGTCCTGCTGGGCGGTGGCGTGGCGGCGGGCATCTGGCGTGTGACACTGGCCGCGCATCTGCATCACGCCAGGTGGGCGAACGCCCACCGCATGGGGCTCGCCGTGGGCTGCGGCCTCGTCGTCGGCACGTTCGGGGACCAGTGGCACAGCACGGCCCTCGCCCTCGGCGTCGCCGACTCGCTCCCGGTGCAGCTGGCGTGGTGGCTGCTCCTCGGAGCCGTCGGCTACGGGTTCGTACGGTGGAACGTGGTGGCCGCACGGGTGTGGGCACCGGTCGTGCTCGCCGCCCGGCGCCCGCTCGCGCCGATCGTCGTCGGCTGCGCGACCGGTGTGGTGCTGCTGAGCTTCTGGCTCGGGCACGCCTATGCCGCGGGGATGCCCGGCTTCGGGCTGCTGCCCCTGCCACGCCCGCTGAACCTGCTGCCGACGCCGTTGGACTACCTCGGTTTCGTGTTCTCCATGGCCGTCGTGAGCACACCCCCGCTGGGAGTCCTCGCCCTGGTCGGGGTCACCGTCGGGCTCCCGCTCGCCGCCACGCTCGGGCTACGGCTCTTCGGGCGCGCGCGTGGTGACGCGCCCGCCGCGGGACCCGAACGGTTCCTGCTGTGGCCCCCGTCTCCCAAGGCCTCCGCGGCGCTCCTCGTACCGCCACCTCTGCGTCCCGTGCGGGCGTTGGTGGAAGGTGTTGTGATCGGCGCCGCCGCAGGGCTCGGACTGTGGGTGGTGCATGTCGTCAGTGCCCTGGTCTTCCCGTGGCCGATCCAGTTGATCGGCGCGGTGTTCCCCCTCTACTTCGTGCCTGTCGCGATGCTGCTGCAGCTCGCCGTCGGCTTCTTCGTCGCCTGGCGCAACACAGACCACGAACTGCGCTCGCTGCACGGGGTTCTCGCCGTCCTCGGCGCGGGCCTGCTGCTCCCCCTGGCCGCGTTCACCGCACGCGACCACTTCGCCTGCGTGCGCTGGGGCACCGGCCACCCGGCCTGCGAACTGGTTCCCTCACCCGCGATGGCCTCGATCACGGCGACGATCGTGGCCTGGACCGCCGCCCTCGCCCTGCTCCTCCTCCCCACCTGGGCCGCCCTGCGCGACGGAGCCCGGAAGGCAGGCCCACCCCGTGCCGAATACGGGTAGATCCACCGCCGGAATCGCCCCCCACCCCTCGCATCAGGGCGCCACACGGAAGGCGATGCTCGTCACGTGAGCAAGCCCTTTCGCCGTCGGCCGTATTGAAGGATGCGAAGGGAGAAGAAGTGCCCTGGGCCCGACTCCAACGAGGCGGGCCCTTCTGACCTGCATGTCTGACAGCGGCAACGTCGTGGAATTGCCCCTACACGTTGAACCGGAACTCCACCACGTCCCCGTCCTGCATCACGTAGTCCTTGCCCTCCATGCGCGCCTTGCCCTTGGCGCGGGCCTCCGCAACCGAGCCGGCCCCCACCAGGTCCTCGAAGGAGATGACCTCCGCCTTGATGAAGCCCTTCTGGAAGTCGGTGTGGATGACGCCGGCCGCCTCGGGGGCCGTGGCACCCTTCTTGATCGTCCAGGCGCGGGACTCCTTCGGGCCCGCCGTGAGGTAGGTCTGCAGGCCCAGGGTGTCGAAGCCGACGCGGGCCAGGGTGGCGAGGCCCGGCTCGTGCTGGCCGACCGACTCGAGGAGTTCCAGGGCCTCGTCCTCGTCCAGCTCGGCGAGGTCCGCCTCCAGCTTGGCGTTGAGGAAGATCGCCTCGGCGGGGGCGACCAGCGCGCGCTGCTCGTCCTTGAAGGCGTCGTCCATCAGCTCGTCCTCGTCGACGTTGAAGACGTACAGGAACGGCTTGGTGGTGAGCAGGTGCAGGTCGTGCAGGAGCTCGGCGCGCTCGCTGCCCTGGACGATCCCGTGCGCGAAGAGCGTGTCGCCCTTCTCAAGGATCTCCTTGGCCTCCTCGACGGCCTTCACCTTCGGGGCGACGTCCTTCTTGATCCGCGATTCCTTCTGCAGGCGCGGCAGGACCTTCTCGATCGTCTGCAGGTCCGCGAGGATCAGCTCGGTGTTGATCGTCTCGATGTCGTCCTTCGGCGAGACCTTGCCGTCCACGTGCACGACGTTCTCGTCCTTGAAGGCGCGGATGACCTGGCAGATCGCGTCCGACTCGCGGATGTTCGCGAGGAACTTGTTGCCCAGACCCTCGCCCTCGCTCGCGCCGCGCACGATGCCCGCGATGTCGACGAAGTCCACGGTCGCCGGGAGGATCCGCTCCGACTTGAAGATCTCGGCCAGCTTGGCGAGACGGGCGTCGGGGACACCGACGACACCCACGTTCGGCTCGATCGTGGCGAACGGGTAGTTGGCCGCGAGCACGTCGTTCTTGGTCAGGGCGTTGAACAGGGTCGACTTGCCGACGTTGGGCAGACCGACGATTCCGATCGTGAGCGACACGTTGCGACTTCCCGTACGTGAGATTGGAGGACTGGACTGGGCTGCGGGCCCGGGTCCGTCAGGAGAGTGTGCGGGCCGATCCACCAGTCTACGGCGTACCCGGCCGCGCTCCGGGTACGTATCGAACGCTTGGACAAGCTCTCGCCAACGGCGTGTGTCATACGCCATTCCGCACATAAACCGACCTAAGTTGGTCCAGTGGAGCAACACAGGACGCGACCCCCGCAACACGGACCGCGACGCGGTGCCCCCCTTCCCCCGCAGGGCCGGCGCAGCGCCGCCGCGCCCGTACGGTCCGGCTCGGCCGCACGGCCTCCCCGGCCCGGCGGCCCCGGCCGGCCCGAGGTGGGCGACGGGGCCGACTGGGCACGGCCGGCACCCCAGGGCAACAGTGGCGCGCAGCGGCGCCCGGCGGCTCGGGTGCGGAACTCTCCCGCGCTCGATCAGGCGGCACGGCGGCTGCCCGGCCCCCGGCTCACCGGGCTCGGCGGCGGACTGTTCTGCGGTGCCGTGATGCTGGTGTCGGGCTGTCTCGACCGGCTGCTGTTCGGGGCGTCCCTCACGGTCTACGGCGTGCTGTTCCTGCCGGTGGCCGCGCTGACCGCGCTGTGGGTGCGGCGCGGGGACCTGGTGACCGCGCCGGTGGTCGTGCCCATTGCGTTCGCCGCCGGGCTGCTGGTCGTGGCCGACAGCGAAAGCGGGGTCGCCGGGCGTCTGGTCGGGCTGGTCACCGCGCTCGCCACGCAGGCCGGCTGGCTGTACGGCGGCACGCTGATCGCGGGCGTCATCACGACCGTACGCAAGGTACGGATGCTGCGCCGCAGGGTGGCGGCGCGCCGTCGGAGCGGTTGACGGCGCGGGACGCTCACACCACCGAGCGCCCCGCACCGGTGCCTGCCGCTATCCCTGCTTCGCCGCCCTCATCGCCGCTCCCACGATCCCCGCGTTGTTCTGGAGCTGGGCCGGGACGATCTCCGCCTCGATGCCCTCGATGAGCGGCAGGAACTTCTCGGACTTACGGCTGACACCGCCGCCGATGATGAACAGCTCCGGCGAGAACAGCATCTCCACGTGCGCGAGGTACTTCTGTACCCGGCGGGCCCAGTGCTCCCATGTCAAGTCGTCGTCGTCCTTGGCCTTGCTGGAGGCGCGCCTCTCGGCGTCGCGTCCGTTCAGCTCCAGGTGGCCGAGCTCCGTGTTCGGCACAAGGACGCCGTCGGTGAACATGGCGCTGCCGATGCCCGTACCGAACGTCAGCACGATGACCGTGCCCCTGCGTCCACCGCCCGCGCCGAACTGCATCTCGGCCACGCCCGCCGCGTCCGCGTCGTTCACCACGGTCACCGGAAGGCCGCCCAGGCGCTCGCCGAACAGGACGCGCGCGTCCGTGTCGACCCAGCTCTTGTCGACGTTCGCCGCCGTACGGATCATGGCGCCGTCCGTGACAACACCGGGGAAGGTGAGACCCACCGGGCCGCTCCACCCGAAGTGGTCGACGACCTCCTTCACCCCGTCCGCCACCCCGTCGGGCGTCGCCGGGTGAGGGGTGAGCACCTTGAAGCGCTCCTGAGCCAGGTCGCCCCGCTCCAGGTCAACGGGAGCACCCTTGATCCCGGATCCGCCGATGTCCACACCGAAGATCTGCATGGGCACCACGGTACGTCGTGGCGCAGACAGCCACGCCACGGCTCCCTGCGCGAAGGCTTCCGCGCCGTCGCTGCCGCCGGGTGCGCTACTTCTCGCCGGTGCGCTCGGCCACCAGCGTCGCGGCCTCCTCGCGCAGGTCACGGCGGAGTTCCTTGGGCAGCGAGAAGGTGATGGACTCCTCGGCCGCCTTGATGATCTCGACGTCCTCGAAGCCGCGCTGCGCGAGCCACTCGAGCACCTGCTCCACCAGCACCTCGGGCACGGAGGCACCCGACGTCACGCCGATCGTCGACACGCCCTCGAGCCAGGACTCGTCGATCTCGTCGGCGAAGTCCACCAGGTACGCCTCGCGCGCGCCCGCGAGCTTGGCGACCTCGACCAGCCGCTTGGAGTTGGAGGAGTTGCGGGAGCCGACCACGATGACCAGGTCCGCCTCGGCGCCCATCTGCTTCACCGCGAGCTGGCGGTTCTGGGTGGCGTAGCAGATGTCGTCGCTGGGCGGGGAGACCAGCTGCGGGAACTTCTCCTGGAGCGCGTCGACCGTCTCCATGGTCTCGTCGACCGACAGGGTCGTCTGGGACAGCCAGACGACCTTCGACGGGTCGCGCACCTCGACCTTCGCGACGTCCTCGGGGCCGTCGACGAGCTGGATGTGGTCGGGGGCCTCGCCGGACGTGCCGATGACCTCTTCGTGGCCCTCGTGGCCGATCAGGAGGATGTCGAAGTCCTCCTTGGCGTACCGGATCGCTTCCTTGTGGACCTTGGTGACCAGCGGGCAGGTGGCGTCGATGGTGGCGAGCCGGCCCTGCCTGGCCTCCTCGTGGACGGTGGGTGCCACGCCGTGCGCGGAGAACATGACGATGTTCCCCGGGGGCACCTCCTCCGTCCGCTCCACGAAGATCGCGCCCTTCTTCTCCAGGGTCTGCACGACGTACTTGTTGTGGACGATCTCGTGGCGGACGTAGATCGGCGCCCCGTACTGCTCGAGGGCCTTCTCGACGGCGATCACTGCACGGTCGACACCCGCGCAGTAACCCCGGGGGGCGGCGAGCAGAACACGGCGGCCAGACGAAGCAGTCATGCGATCCATCGTAAGGCCGGGCCCGGAGTCGTAGATCGCCTCCTTGGGGAGAGGTTGTGCCGACCGGCGTTGTCGGTCCCGGCCACTACGCTCGGGCGCATGGCTGTCAACACGTCCGCGGAGAACCCCCTGCCCGTCGGTGAGGTGTCGCGGCTCATCGGGGGGTGGATCGACCGGCTCGGGGCCGTGTGGGTCGAGGGGCAGATCACGCAGTTGTCGCGGCGGCCCGGCGCCGGGGTCGTCTTCCTGACGCTGCGCGACCCGTCGTACGACATCTCCGTCGGGGTCACCTGCTACCGCCAGGTGTTCGACTCCGTGGCCGACGTGGTGAGCGAGGGCGCCCGTGTCGTCGTCCTCGCCAAGCCCGAGTGGTACGCCCCGAGGGGACAGCTGTCGCTACGGGCGGCCGAGATACGGCCCGTGGGCGTCGGGGAACTGCTCGCGCGGTTGGAACAGCTCAAAAAGGCGCTCGCCGCCGAGGGCCTGTTCGCGCCCGAGCGCAAGAAGCCGCTGCCGTTCCTGCCGCAGCTGATCGGGCTGGTGTGCGGCCGTGCCTCGGCGGCCGAGCGCGACGTGCTGGAGAACGCGCGGCACCGCTGGCCCGCCGTCCGCTTCGAGGTGCGCAACGTCGCCGTGCAGGGCGTGCACGCCGTACCGCAGGTGGTGCAGGCGGTGAAGGAACTGGACACGCTGGACGAAGTGGACGTGATCATCGTCGCGCGCGGCGGCGGGAGCGTGGAGGATCTGCTGCCGTTCTCGGACGAGCAGCTCGTCCGGGCGGTGGCCGGCTGCCGCACGCCCGTGGTGTCCGCCATCGGTCACGAACCGGACAACCCGCTGCTCGACCACGTCGCCGACCTGCGGGCCTCCACCCCGACCGACGCGGCCAAGAAGGTCGTCCCGGACGTCGGGGAGGAGCTGGAGCGGGTACGGCAGCTGCGGGACCGGGCACGGCGGTGCGCGCAGGCGTTCGTCGAACGTGAGGAGCGCGGGCTGGCGCACGCGCTCGCGCGGCCCTGCATGCAGGACCCGCACCGTATGGTCGACGAACGGGCCGACCAGGTCACCGCGCTGGTCGACCGCGCCCGGCGCACCCTCGGGCATCTGCTCGACCGCGCCGAGTCGGAGCTGATGCACACGCACGCGCGCGTGGTGGCGCTGTCCCCGGCCGCGACGCTGCGGCGGGGATACGCGGTGCTGCAGAAGGCCGACGGGCACGTGGTTCGCGCACCGGACGAGGTGGCGGCGGGCGAGGTGCTGCGGGCGCGGGTCGCCGAGGGCGAGTTCACGGTACGGGCCGACGGCGAGGGTTCCGTCGGCCATCAGGGATCTTAGGGTGGGCGCATGACCAGCAGGACGGACGAGGCACTCGGCTACGAGCAGGCGCGGGACGAGTTGATCGAGGTGGTGCGGCGCCTGGAGGCCGGGGGCACCACGCTCGAGGAATCCCTGGCGCTGTGGGAGCGGGGGGAGGAGCTGGCCAAGGTGTGCCGGACGTGGCTGGAGGGCGCCCGCAGGCGGCTCGACGCTGCGCTGGCCGAGGAGGAGGACGGCGCCGAGGGCGAGGGCGCGGAAGGGGCCGGGTGACCGGGCGGCGCCGCCCGGCGTCCCGCGTCGTCAGCCGGTCTTCAGCGCCTCGGCCATCTTCGTCAGCTGCGCGAACGACGCGGTGCCCGTCACCACGGTCGTGGCGCCCTTGCCCTTGAGTACGAGCGCGTCGTAGCGGCCGCCGGTGTAGCGCTGCCAGGTCTGCCCGCCGATGCGCTGGGTGTCCTTGGTCTCCTGAGCACCCTGGCTGGCGTCGTCGACGAACGTGGACGCCCTCTCAGTGGACTGCTCGATCGCCACGTACTGCCCCTCGGGGTCCTGGAAGCCGAGGTGCCAGGCGTCGAAGGGTTCGTCCTGGAAGCGTACCGAGGTGGCCTTCCAGGTGTCGGGCAGGCCTTCGGGTGCCGCGACCGGGTAGCTCGCGGCGCGGCGCGCGGTGAGCAGCTCGACGCGGTAGTCGACCCGCTTGATGTCGGGAGCGTGGTCGTCGTGGGGGATAAAGAGATAGATGACGCCCGCCATCAGCCCGATGAGGCCCAGGGAGAGGATCATGTCCCGGACCGTCTGCTTGCCTTTCATACCTGCCACGCCCCTATCGTCGCAGGTGCCTGGGTCTGCTCATCCGTGGGGTGCCCTGCTCATTTTGTCTGTCCGACGATAGAGTCGGGGCATCACCCTCATCCGGCCGTCGTCGTATCAGAAAGGTGCGCTCCGATGACCGAGAATCATCATCTGCCGTCCGAGCTCGAAGTTCCCTCCGAGGCCCCGGACCGCAACCTCGCACTCGAACTCGTCCGGGTCACCGAGGCCGCCGCGATGGCCGCGGGCCGCTGGGTCGGCCGCGGGGACAAGAACGGCGCGGACGGCGCCGCGGTGCGCGCCATGCGCACCCTCGTCTCGACCGTGTCGATGAACGGCGTCGTCGTCATCGGCGAAGGAGAGAAGGACGAGGCCCCGATGCTCTTCAACGGGGAGCGGGTCGGCGACGGGACCGGCCCGGAGTGCGACATCGCCGTGGACCCGATCGACGGCACCACCCTCACCGCGAAGGGCATGCCGAACGCGATCGCGGTGCTGGCCGCCGCCGACCGCGGGACGATGTTCGACCCGTCCGCCGTCTTCTACATGGACAAGCTGGTCACCGGCCCCGAGGCGGCCGACTTCGTCGACATCAACGCCCCCGTCTCGGTGAACATCCGCCGGGTCGCGAAGGCCAAGCACTCCACGCCCGAGGACGTCACCGTCGTCATCCTCGACCGGCCGCGCCACGACGGTCTGATCAGGGAGGTACGGGAGACCGGCGCGCGCATCAAGCTCATCTCGGACGGCGACGTGGCCGGTTCGATCCTGGCGCTGCGCGAGGGCACCGGCATCGACCTGCTGCTCGGCATCGGCGGTACGCCCGAGGGCATCATCTCCGCCTGCGCGGTGAAGTGCCTGGGCGGCACCATCCAGGGCAAGCTGTGGCCGAAGGACGACGAGGAGCGGCAGCGCGCCCTCGACGCGGGCCACGATCTCGACCGGGTGCTGACGACGGACGACCTGGTCTCCGGTGAGAACGTCTTCTTCGTCGCCACCGGCATCACGGACGGCGAGCTGCTGCGCGGTGTGCGCTACCGGTCGGAGACCGCCACCACCGACTCGATCGTCATGCGCTCGAAGTCCGGCACGGTCCGGCGGATCGACTCCGTTCACCGGCTGAGCAAGCTGCGCGCGTACAGCGCGATCGACTTCGACCGGGCGAAGTAGGCCCTGCGGATAGGGGGCGCCCTCTGTGCGGAGAGGGCGCCCCTTTCCGTATGCGCCTGGTCCCTTCTGCGGCCTGGTCCTTCGTATGCGCCCGAATGCGGGGCCGTTCAGCCGGCCGCCGCTATCGTCCCCCGTGCGGCCTTCTTCAGTTCCAGTTCGCGGCGGCGGCGCCGGGCCAGCACAACACGGCGTTCGGCGGCCGTGAGCCCGCCCCACACTCCGTACGGCTCGGGCTGCAGCAGGGCGTGTTCCCGGCATTCGACCATGACGGGACAGCGCGCACAGACCCGTTTGGCCGCCTCCTCGCGGGACAGCCGGGCCGCGGTGGGTTCCTTGGAGGGGGCGAAGAACAGGCCGGCCTCGTCGCGCCGGCACACCGCCTCCGTGTGCCACGGGGCGTCCTGATCCCTGTCACGCACTGGCACCCGCTGGTGCGGAACGTCAGCGACCTGCAAGGACGAATGCGGCGGTTGCAGCACGGTCTACTCCTGACGACGGCTTCGCGAGCGAGAGACGATGCAGCAAGGCCTACCCGCTGTGCGCACGCCTATGCACTGAGTTCCCAACCGCAGGAACTCCAGGGGTTGTTCATGCCGCCGGAATGTGACCGGCACATGCCGCGCCCGGCCGAATTCACAAGCGTCAATGGCCCAGGTGTTTGCGCAAAGACTTGTCCACCTTGTGCGACACGCGGTCGAGAATGTCGGCGACCGACTTGCCGCGCTTGGGCTTCGCCTCGACGTTCCCGAACACGGCGAGTCCGTCGACATGGATGACAGGCGCGTCCGGATCGCCCGAATCCAGCGGGCTCACCTCGAAGTTGCCGAGTACCCCACCGCCGGTGCTGCGCAGCGACACGTTCTCCGGGACGCGTATCTGCACGTCGCCAAAGACCGAGACCGCCTTGATCACGACCTGCTGGTACTCGAAGAGCGCCTCGCTGAGATCGATCTCGACACTGCCGAAGATCGCGTACGCGTGCGTGCGACGGCGGGGGCGCCAGCGGCCCCGGCGGATGGCGCTGCTGAAGACCGCCACCACGTTCTCGTCGGGCTCCCTCGGTATCGCACCCGGAGCGGGCCGGTCCGGCGGCGCGGCGTACGCCGGGGCGGTGCGGCGCGGGTGGGCGGCGGGCAGGTCGCGAACGAACCGGTCGAGCTCACCGACCGTCTTGGCGTGCAGCACACCCTCGACGCGCTCGGCGTGCTCCTCGGCGGTCAGACGCCCCTCGGCGAGGGCGTCCCGCAGGATGTCGGTGATGCGGTCGCGGTCGGCGTCGGAGCAGCGCAACTCGGCCGGGGGCACGGGCCGGTCGTCGGTCGGGGCGGGGCTCTTGTGAAGGTCCACGGCAGCAGCGTAGCGAAACGCGATAGATCGCGACTACCCCCCGAACGGGCCTGTGGAAAACCAGCCGGGGGAATCCAGCGAACCGAACCGTCGAACCGGGCCGTCGGGACCGAACCCGGGCCCGTCGAACCGGGCCGTCGGCGCGGAACCCGGGACTGAGCCCTACCTCACAGGTCCACGGTCAGACCCAGGTTCTACGCTGGTGGACGCTGCCAACGGAGGCCAGCCGCTGTCTGTCTAGTGAGGAATGGGCGAGATGCCTGAGTTCGCGTACACCGATCTGCTCCCCACGGGAGAGGACACCACCCCGTACCGGCTGGTGACGTCCGAGGGCGTCTCCACCGTCGAGGGACCCGACGGGCGTACGTTCCTCAAGGTGGAGCCCGAGGCACTGCGCAAGCTGGCCGAGGAGGCCATCCACGACATCCAGCACTACCTGCGCCCGGCCCACCTGGCGCAGCTGCGCCGCATCATCGACGACCCGGAGGCCAGCGCCAACGACAAGTTCGTGGCCCTGGACCTGCTGAAGAACGCGAACATCGCGGCGGCGGGCGTCCTGCCGATGTGCCAGGACACGGGCACCGCGATCGTGATGGGCAAGCGCGGCCAGAACGTGCTGACGGAGGGCGAGGACGAGAAGGCCCTCTCCCGCGGCATCTACGACGCCTACACCAGGCTGAACCTGCGCTACTCGCAGATGGCTCCGCTCACGATGTGGGAGGAGAAGAACACCGGTTCGAACCTCCCTGCGCAGATCGAGCTGTACGCGACGGACGGCGGCGCCTACAAGTTCCTGTTCATGGCGAAGGGCGGCGGCAGCGCCAACAAGTCCTTCCTGTACCAGGAGACGAAGGCCGTCCTGAACGAGGCCTCCATGATGAAGTTCCTGGAGGAGAAGATCCGCTCGCTGGGCACGGCCGCGTGCCCGCCGTACCACCTGGCGATCGTCGTCGGCGGTACGAGCGCGGAGTACGCCCTGAAGACCGCGAAGTACGCCTCCGCGCACTACCTGGACGAGCTGCCGGCCGAGGGCTCCGAACTGGGGCACGGCTTCAGGGACAAGGAGCTGGAGGAGAAGGTCTTCGAACTGACGCAGAAGATCGGCATCGGCGCGCAGTTCGGCGGCAAGTACTTCTGCCACGACGTGCGCGTGGTGCGTCTGCCGCGGCACGGTGCGTCCTGCCCGGTCGCGATCGCCGTCTCCTGCTCCGCCGACCGTCAGGCGGTCGCGAAGATCACGGCCGAGGGCGTCTTCCTGGAGCAGCTGGAGACGGACCCGGCGCGCTTCCTGCCGGAGACGACGGACGAGCACCTGGACGAGTCGTCCGACGTGGTCAAGATCGACCTGAACCAGCCGATGGAGGCGATCCTCGCCGAGCTGACGAAGTACCCGGTCAAGACCCGGCTGTCCCTGACGGGCCCGCTGGTCGTCGCCCGGGACATCGCCCACGCGAAGATCAAGGAACGCCTGGACGCGGGCGAGGAGATGCCGCAGTACCTGAAGGACCACCCGGTGTACTACGCCGGCCCGGCGAAGACCCCCGAGGGCTACGCCTCGGGCTCCTTCGGCCCGACGACGGCCGGCCGCATGGACTCCTACGTCGAGCAGTTCCAGGCGGCGGGCGGCTCGAAGGTGATGCTGGCCAAGGGCAACCGGAGCAAGCAGGTCACGGACGCGTGTGCCGCGCACGGCGGCTTCTACCTGGGTTCCATCGGCGGCCCGGCGGCCCGCCTCGCCCAGGACTGCATCAAGAAGGTCGAGGTCCTCGAGTACGAGGAGCTGGGCATGGAGGCCGTCTGGAAGATCGAGGTCGAGGACTTCCCGGCGTTCATCGTCGTGGACGACAAGGGCAACGACTTCTTCCAGGCGCCCGCGGAGCCGCCGACGTTCACGTCGATTCCGGTGCGGGGGCCGGGGCTGGCGTAACCCTCCGGGCGCGGCGGGGGTGGGATCCGCCCCGGCCGCCCCTACCCTTCCCGTCTCCAGGGGCTCCGTTCCTTGACCCCCACCAGGGGCATCGCCCCTGGACCCCAGCGGGGACTGCGTCCCCCGCACCCCGCTGCGGGCTCCGCCCCAGAGACGGGAACGGCAGGGGCGCGGGGCGGACCCGGTGACCGCAACCGCCCACCGGCCCGCACCCCCATCCGGCCCACCCCCGGAACAACCCCGCCCTGCCCCGCGCTGTACCCGACATGAGCGAATACCGCATCGAGCGCGACTCCATGGGCGAGGTCCAGGTCCCCCTCCACGCCAAGTGGCGCGCCCAGACCCAACGTGCCGTGGAGAACTTCCCCGTCTCCGGGCAGCGGATCGAGCGCGCGCACATCGAGGCGCTCGCCCGTATCAAGGCCGCCGCCGCCAAGGTCAACGCGGAGCTCGGCGTGCTCGACAAGGACGTCGCCGACGCCATTCAGGAGGCCGCCGCCGAGGTGGCCGAGGGCCGGTGGGACGAGCACTTCCCCGTCGACGTCTTCCAGACGGGCTCCGGCACCTCCTCCAACATGAACACCAACGAGGTCATCGCCACCCTCGCGACCGAGCGCCTCGGCCGGGACGTGCACCCGAACGACCACGTCAACGCATCGCAGTCGTCCAACGACGTCTTCCCCTCCTCCCTCCACATCGCCGCCACCGCCGCCGTCAGCCGGGACCTGATCCCCGCCCTCGACCACCTCGCCACCTCCCTCGAACGCAAGGCCGAGGAGTTCGCCGACGTGGTGAAGTCCGGCCGGACGCACCTCATGGACGCCACGCCCGTGACGCTCGGTCAGGAGTTCGGCGGGTACGCCGCACAGGTGCGGTACGGCATCGAACGGCTCACCGCCTCCCTCCCCCGCCTCGCCGAGCTCCCCCTCGGCGGCACCGCCGTCGGCACCGGCATCAACACCCCGCCCGGCTTCTCCGCCGCCGTCATCGCCGAGATCGCCCGCACCACCGGGCTGCCGCTCACCGAGGCCCGCAACCACTTCGAGGCCCAGGGCGCCCGGGACGGGATCGTCGAGACCAGCGGGCAGCTGCGCACCATCGCCGTGGGCTTCTCGAAGATCGCCAATGATCTGCGGTGGATGGCCTCCGGGCCGCGCACCGGCCTCGCCGAGATCAGCCTCCCCGACCTGCAGCCCGGCTCCTCGATCATGCCCGGCAAGGTCAACCCCGTGATCCCCGAGGCCGTTCTCATGGTCGCCGCCCAGGTCATCGGGAACGACGCCACCGTGGCCACCGCGGGCGCCTCCGGCAACTTCGAGCTCAACGTGATGATGCCGGTCATCGCCAAGAACGTGCTGGAGTCCGTCCGGCTCCTCGCCAATGTCGCGCGGCTCCTCGCCGACCGCACGATCGACGGCATCGTCGCCCACCGCGAACGCGCCCGCGAGTACGCCGAGTCGTCACCCTCCGTCGTCACGCCGCTCAACCGGTACATCGGCTACGAAGAGGCCGCGAAGGTCGCGAAGAAGTCGCTCGCCGAGCGCAAGACGATCCGTCAAGTCGTTCTGGAGTCGGGCTATGTGGACCGCGGCGACCTCACCCTCGACCAGCTCGACGAGGCGCTGGATGTCCTGCGGATGACACACCCGTAACGCCTCGCCCCATACCGACGCACATCACCCGCCCTGACGCGAACCGATGACGGGCACCACAGCGTCGTATGCCTGGGGCACCTAATATCTGTGCATGGCAGAGGGTGGAGCGGTGAGACGAGTGGAAGCGGGCGAAGCCGACGGCGTGACGGGGCGTTGGGCGCCCGGTGACCAGATCCTGTGGCGGTACCGGGAGAACGCGGGTGAGCGCTTTCACATCGCCCGACCCGTGACCGTCGTACGCGACGACTCCGATCTGCTCGCCGTGTGGATGGCCCCGGGGACGACGTGCGTGCGGCCCGTCCTCGCCGACGGCACCCCGCTGCACGCCGAACCGCTCCGAACCCGCTACACCAAGCCGCGTACCGTGCAGCTCGACCGCTGGTTCGGCACCGGCGTGCTGAAGCTGGCCCGGCCCGGTCAGCCCTGGTCGGTGTGGCTGTTCTGGGACCCGGGCTGGCGCTTCAAGAACTGGTACGTCAACCTGGAGGAGCCGCTGGTGCGCTGGGCCGGCGGCGTCGACTCCGAGGACCATTTCCTGGACATCTGCGTCTACCCGGACCGCAGTTGGGGCTGGCGCGACGAGGACGAGTTCGCGCAGGCCCAGCAGGACGGACTGATCGGCCCTCAGCTCGCCGAGCGGGTGCGGGAGGCGGGACGGTCCGCGGTGGAGGTGATCCGCGCCTGGGGCACGCCGTTCTCGGACGGCTGGCAGCACTGGCGTCCCGATCCGACCTGGTCGGTGCCGCGGCTGCCGGACGACTGGGACCGCACTCCCGCGTACTTGACGTCATGAGACCCTTGTTGCGCCCCCGCGGTACAACCGTAGGATCGTCCTCCGCAAGGGCGCACCACAGCAACTCCCGCAGTAAGCGCTGGGCTTGACCGAACGTCACCGAGGGGCGGCAGGACGTGAGCGAGGGGTACGAGGGCCAGACCGGGACGGCTCGTCCGACCGGTGCACCAGGAACCGCGTGTGACCTGGCGGGAAATCCGTTCCTGGGGCACGTATTGCGGGTATCGGCTTCACGGTGGGACGAACTGCACGCACGGCGCGCAGCCCCGGACGGATGGATTCGACACGCGTGACGGAGCACCCGACCTCCCACGAACGCCCCCAGCCGGGCGTCGGCCCCGCGGAGCCCCGCGGGGCGCTCCTGCGTACCCCGGAGCCGCTGACCGCCCCGCCGGCCACGGCTTTACCCGCACAGACCCGGGCGGGCGACACGCCCGCCGCGCCGCCGCCCTGCGCCCAGCACGGATCGCCTGGCTCCCCGGGCGGCGCGTCCACTCCGCTGCCCGCGGCGGGGGGCACCGAGCACTCCCAGCCGGCCGCGGACGAGCCCGACACGCACCGGCCGCGGCCGGCCCCGGAGGTGATCCCGGTCCAGCCGAGCGGGGAGCAGGACCGTCCCGCCGCCGTGCCCGGCGGCAAGGAGCGGCGCACCGGGCAGGGCCGGCCGAGCGGGCCCATGCCGATGCGGCGCGACGGCGACCGGCTGCGCTTCGTGGGCGCCGCGACCCGGCGGATCGCCCGCGGCATCGACCTGGACGAGATCGTGATGGGCCTGTGCCGGGCCACCGTGCCGACGTTCTCGGACGCGATCCTCGTGTATCTGCGGGACCCGCTGCCGGTGGGTGACGAGCGCCCCACGGGGCCCCTGGTGCTGCGGCTGCGGCGCACCGACCGGATACCGCAGGAGCGGGACCTGGAGGACGGCATCCTGCCGGTTCCGGTGCCGGAGGACTCCGGGGTCGTGGAGCTGAGCAACGAGCTGTGCGAGGTGCGGGCCGGCGGTGCGCTCGCCGAGGTGCTGCGCGGCGTGCGCCCGGTGTTCGCGGACGCGCCCGCCGCCCGGGCCGCGCTGCCCGAGCTGCTCGGCGACGACCTGGCGGTGCCCCCGGGTCAGCGCGCCATCCTCGCGCCGCTGCGCGGACGGCGCCGGGTGATCGGCGCCGTGCTGTTCCTGCGCCGCGCGGAGCGTCCGGCGTTCGAGGCCGACGATCTGCTGGTCGCCGCGCAGCTCGCCACGCACAGCGCGCTCGGCATCGACAAGGCGGTGCTGTACGGCCGTGAGGCGTACATCGCCGACGAGTTGCAGCGCACCATGCTGCCGGAGACGCTGCCGAACCCGACGGGCGTACGGCTGGCGTCCCGCTACCTGCCGGCCGCGGAGACCGCGCGGGTGGGCGGCGACTGGTACGACGCGATTCCGTTGCCGGGCAGCCGGGTCGCGCTCGTCGTGGGCGATGTGATGGGCCACTCCATGACGTCCGCGGCGATCATGGGGCAGTTGCGGACGACGGCTCAGACACTGGCCGGGCTCGACCTGCCGCCGCAGGAGGTGCTGCACCACCTCGACGAGCAGGCGCAGCGGCTCGGCACCGACCGCATGGCGACCTGCCTGTACGCGGTCTACGACCCGGTCTCGCACCGGATCACCATCGCCAACGCGGGCCATCCGCCGCCGGTGCTGCTGCACCTGGGCGGCCGCGCCGAGGTGCTGCGGGTGCCCGCGGGCGCGCCCATCGGCGTGGGCGGGGTGGACTTCGAGGCGGTGGAGCTGGACGCCCCCGCCGGGGCCACCCTGCTGCTGTACACCGACGGGCTGGTCGAGTCGCGTCTGCGGGACGTGTGGACCGGAATAGAGCAGCTGCGGGAGAAGCTCGCCGCGACCGCCCGGATCACCGGTGCCGACCACCCGCCGCCGCTGGAGGCGTTGTGCGACGAGGTGCTCGACATGCTCGGGCCCGGCGACCGCGACGACGACATCGCGCTGCTCGCCGCCCGCTTCGACGGGATCGCCCCGAGCGACGTCGCGTACTGGGTGCTGGAGCCCGAGGACGCGGCGCCGAGCCGGGCCAGGCGGCTGGCGCGCCGTGCGCTCGACCGCTGGGGACTCCAGGAGCTGACGGACTCGGTGGAGCTGCTGGTCAGCGAGGTCGTCACCAACGCCGTGCGGTATGCGACCCGTCCCATCACCCTTCGGCTGCTGCGCACCGACGTGCTGCGCTGCGAGGTGGGCGACGACGTGCCGCAGCTGCCGCGTCTGCGGCAGGCACGGGCCACGGACGAGGGCGGCCGGGGCCTCTACCTGGTGAACCGGCTGGCCCGGCGCTGGGGTGCGACCCGGCTGAGCACCGGCAAGGTGGTCTGGTTCGAGCTGAACCGGGGCTGAGAGCCCGTGTCCGGCACAGGGTCTCAGGTACGGCGGCGACACAGGCTCTGAGGTACGGCAGCGCGAAGGGCGCCCGGTGGCCGGTCCACCGGGCGCCCTTCGCGTACGACAGGGCCTACTGCCGACCGGGGTCGAGCGGATTCTCCGGCGGCGTCGGCGCCGACGGCGAGTCGGTCGGCGACGGCGGGGCCGAGCTCGTCGGAGGCTTGCTCGTCGTGGGCGAACTCGACGGCGGGGCCGAGCTCGTCGGAGGCTTGCTCGTCGGCTTCTGCGAGGTCGGCGACGGCGACGGCGTGGTGGTCGGCGACGGCGAGAGTGTCGGCGTCACGCTCGGCTGGACCGCCGCGCCCTGGGTGGTGTCCAGTTCGAACTTGGTGACCTGGCCCATCGCCTCGAAGGTGTACGCCGCCCAGATCAGGGCCGGATAGCTACCGCCGTTGATACGGCCGCTGGGGCTGCCCGGGACATGGCCCGTGGCGCCCGTCATGGGAACCTGGGCATGGGTCTTGGGGTCCTCGCCGAACAGGCCGACGGAGGTCACCAGGTTCGGCGTGAAGCCGGTGAACCAGGCCGACTTGTTGTTGTCGGACGTACCCGTCTTGCCGGCGACCTGCTGGCCGTCGCGCGCCGGGTTGGCCGCCACCGACGTCTTCGCCGTACCGTCGTCGACCACGCCGGTGAGCACCGAGGTCACCGTGTCTGCGGCCTGGGGAGTGATGACCTGGTCGCCTATCGGGTTCGGGAAGGTGACCGGGGTGTTGTCGCGCTCGGCCGACTTGATGATCGTCGGGGTGACCTTCTTGCCGTGGTTGTCGAGGGTGGCGTAGATGCCGGCCATCTCCATCGGGCTCGCGCCCATGGAGCCCAGCGTCTGCGCGGGAACCGCCTGCATTCCCTTGGTGTCCATGCCGAGCTTGCCGGCGACCTTCATCACCTCGGTCATGCCCACGTCGACACCCATCTGCGCGAAGACGGAGTTGACGGAGTCGTTCATCGCCGTCTGCACGGTGATGGGTCCGTAGTCCTGGTCGTCCTCGTTCGGCGGGGCGAAGCCGACCTTGGTGCCGTTGTCCACGACCTGGCGCCCGCTGGTGCCGTCGTAGATCGTGTTCGCGTCGATCTGTCGGCCGTCCTGGGTCTTGGCGCCCTCGTCCAGGGCGGCGGCGAGGATGACCGGCTTGAACGTGGAAGCGGGCTGGTAGTCCCGGCGCGTCGCGTTGTTGGTGTAGTGCTTGAAGTAGTCGACGCCGCCGTAGAGGGCGAGGACCTTGCCCGTCTTCGGGTCGACGGAGACGGCACCGGCCTGGACGGCGCCGTCGACAGCACGCTTCTTCTGGTCGAGCTTGCTGGTCAGTTGCTGCTTGACGGCCCGCTCCAGCTCGGTCTGCTTCTTCTTGTCGACGTTGAGCTTGATCGTCCAGCCGCCCTTGGTGATGAGCGCCTCGGCGTCGCTGAGGGTGGAGGCGGTGCCCTGGGCGACGAGCTGCCTCTCCAGCGCCGCGTTGGCCGCGTCGACCAGGTAGCCGGTCTGCCCCTCCATGCCGGGCGCGCCCTTGGGCGCGAGGGGCACCGGGAACTTCATGGCCTGGCGCTTGCCCGCGTCCAGCCAGTGCATCTGGACCATGTTGTTCAGGACGTAGTTCCAGCGCTGCTGCACCAGCGTCTTGCCGGTGTCGGTGGCGATCGCCCAGTCGTACTGGTTCGGCGCCTGGAGCAGGGCGGCCAGGTACGCGCCCTGCTCGACCGTGAGGTTCTTGGCGTCCTTGTGGTAGTAGGCCTGCGCCGCGGCCTGGATGCCGTAGGCGCCCCGCCCGTAGTAGCTGGTGTTGATGTAGCCCGCGAGGATGTAGTCCTTGGACTTCTTGCGGTCCAGCTTCAGGGAGATGACCAGTTCCTTCAGCTTGCGCGTGACGGTCTGGTTCTGGGTCAGGTAGTAGTTCTTGACGTACTGCTGGGTGATCGTCGAACCGCCCTGGGCGCCCTTGCCGGAGAGCGTGTTCAGGATGCCGCGGGCCGTGCCCCTCAGGTCGACGCCCGCGTCCTGGTAGAAGGTCTTGTTCTCGGCGGCGACGAAGGTGTGCTGGACGGGCTTGGGGACCTCGGCGAGGTCGACCGTCTCCCGGTTGAGCTTGCCGCTGCGGGTGAGGATCGAGCCGTCGCCGTACTTGTAGACGTTGCTCTGCAGCATGGCGTCGGCGTTCGCCGCCGGGATGGGAGTCATCACGTACAGCGCCACGAACGCGCCCATGACCAGCAGCACGAAGCCGAAGAGCGAGCCCAGGACCGTCTTCCAGGTGAAGAACCGGCGTATGCCGCTCTTACCGCCCCCGCCGCCCTTTCCGCGGCTCCTGGCGGCCCGCGCGGCGGCCCGGCCGCCGGCCGGCGCCCCGCCCGGGCCGACCGTGCCGACCGGGCCGACCGTGCCGACCGACGCGGACCGGGTCGTCCTGGGCGAGCTCTTGGGCGCCGCGCGGCGGCCACCGCGCTGCCGCGCTCGTCTCTCTTCCGCTCGTCCCATGGGTCGATCCGCTCCGCTTCACTCTCGTGCGTCACACAGGTGCGTGGTTCAGGTCAGCTCAGAAAACTAACACCGCGCGGTATGACAAAGGGTTGTCGATCACGTCTTTTACGGACGTGAGATCCAGCACCCGTCCCATCGGAACCGACGATCAGGAGAAGTGGAAGGTTGTCCAGAGGGGTAATGTGATAACACTTAGATAGATCGAAGCTAACGATGAAACCGGGGGAGACCACCCATGTCGACACAAGCCGCGTCCGCCTCCACGGACATACCGGAGATGCCCAGCCCGCGCGTGCGGGAGTTCCCGGCGCACAGCATCGGCGGTGGACTGGCGCTGCTGCTCGGACTGGTGGGGTTGACCCTGGGCGCCGGCCTGATCGCCGGCGGCGCGACGGTCACCGCGTCCGGCGTCAAGGCCGCGCTCATCGTCGCCGGTGTGCTGATCGGCCTCGCGGCGTTCCTCGCGATGTGCGGTCTGAACACGGTGGCGCCGGGCGAGGCACGGGTGGTGCAGCTCTTCGGGCGCTACCGCGGCACCATCCGGCAGGACGGGCTGCGCTGGGTGAACCCCTTCACCTCGCGCACGAAGATCTCGACCAGGGTCCGCAACCACGAGACCGCCGTCCTGAAGGTCAACGACGCCTACGGCAACCCGATCGAGCTGGCCGCGGTGGTGGTCTGGAAGGTGGAGGACACGGCCCAGGCCACCTTCGAGGTCGACGACTTCCTTGAGTTCGTCGCCACGCAGACCGAGGCGGCCGTGCGGCACATCGCGATCGAGTACCCGTACGACGCCCACGAGGAGGACGGGCTCTCGCTGCGCGGGAACGCCGAGGAGATCACCGAGAAGCTGGCCGCCGAGCTGCACGCGCGCGTCGAGGCCGCCGGCGTGCGGATCATCGAGTCGCGGTTCACGCACCTCGCGTACGCTCCGGAGATCGCGTCCGCGATGCTCCAGCGGCAGCAGGCCGGGGCGGTGGTCGCGGCGCGGCGGCAGATCGTCGACGGTGCAGTGGGGATGGTCGAGGCGGCGCTCGCCCGGATCGCGGAGCGGGACATCGTGGAGCTGGACGAGGAGCGGAAGGCGGCGATGGTGTCGAACCTGATGGTGGTGCTGTGCGGGGACCGGGCGCCGCAGCCGGTCCTGAACACGGGGTCCCTCTACCAGTGACGGCTCCCTCCGGGGGCGCGGACCCCCAGCGTCGGCCGCAGCAGCGCAAGCAGGTGCTGTTGCGGCTCGACCCGTCGGTGTACGAGGCGCTCGCCCGGTGGGCCTCGGACGAACTGCGCTCGGCGAACGCTCAGATCGAGTTCCTGTTGCGGCGGGCTCTGGCGGAGGCGGGGCGCCTGCCGCGCGAGGCCAAGCCGATACCCCGCCGGGGGCGACCGCCGGCTTCGCACGAACCGGAGGCGTAGGCGCCGTCCGGGGGCTCCGCCCCCCGGACCCGTATCGGCCTGCGGCCTCGTCCTGAAACTCCCCGGGCTCTTCGAGCAGGGGCCCCCTGGACGGGCTGGATCACGGCGAGCGTGTAGCAGAACCGTGACAATCGACCTTCACCTGCAGGGACTGACGCGCTGCCACGGCCTATACGCGCCATGTATACGCAAGGTGTATACGCCGTGTGTACAGTGCTCTGCATGTCCATCGGTCACACCCTCCTCGGACTCCTGGAGTCCGGGCCCCGCCACGGTTACGACCTGAAGCGGGCCTTCGACGAGAAGTTCGGTCATGACCGGCCGCTGCACTACGGCCAGGTCTACTCGACGATGTCCCGGCTGCTGAAGAACGGGCTCGTCGAGGTCGACGGGATCGAGCCCGGCGGCGGGCCGGAGCGCAAGCGGTACGCGATCACCGACGCCGGCGTCACCGACGTCCGGCGGTGGCTGGCGACGCCGGAGAAGCCCGAGCCGTATCTGCAGTCGACCCTGTACACCAAGGTCGTCATCGCCCTGCTCACGCACCGCGACGCGGCCGGCATCCTCGACACCCAACGCGCCGAGCACCTGCGGATGATGAGGATCCTGACCGACCGCAAACGCAAGGGCGACCTGGCCGACCAGCTGATCTGCGACCACGCCCTGTTCCACCTGGAGGCCGACCTGCGCTGGCTCGAGCTGACCGCCGCACGCCTGGCCAAGCTCGCCGAGGCGGTGGCCCGGTGACCGCTCCCGCTGGTTCCCTGCTCGCCGCCGAGGGCCTGCGCAAGGCGTACGGGCCCACCCTCGCCCTGGACGGCGCGGAGTTCTCCATCCACCCCGGCGAGATCGTCGCCGTCATGGGCCCCTCCGGGTCGGGCAAGTCGACCCTGCTGCACTGCCTGGCCGGGATCGTGCCGCCCGACGCCGGCTCCATCGTCTACAACGGCCGCGAGATGGCCGGTATGAGCGATGCCCAGCGCAGCCTGCTGCGCCGCAGCGAGTTCGGGTTCGTCTTCCAGTTCGGTCAGCTCGTCCCCGAACTGACCTGTGTGGAGAACGTGGCGCTGCCGCTGCGGCTGAACGGCACCTCCCGCAAACAGGCCGAGCAGGCCGCGCTGTCCTGGATGTCCCGGCTCGAGGTCGACGACCTCGCGGGCAAGCGTCCCGGTGAGATATCCGGCGGCCAGGGCCAGCGCGTGGCCGTGGCCCGCGCCCTGGTCACGGGCCCGCGCGTGCTCTTCGCCGACGAACCCACCGGTGCCCTCGACTCGCTCAACGGCGAGCGCGTGATGGAACTGCTCACCGAGGCGGCCCGCTCCACCAACGCCGCCGTCGTCCTGGTCACGCACGAGGCACGGGTGGCGGCCTACTCCGACCGCGAGATCGTCGTACGCGACGGCAAGTCACGGGACATGGAGCGCCTCGTATGAATGGGCGTCAGTGGTCAAGAGACCTGGTCATGGGCGCCAGGTTCGCGTTCAGCAGCGGGCGCGAGGGATGGGTCCGGCTCCTGCTGACCGGCTTCGGCGTCGGTCTCGGCGTGGCACTGCTGCTCCTCACCACCGCTCTCCCCGGCGCGATCAAGGTGCGGCATGCGCGGGACGACGCCCGCGCCGACCACACCTACAGCCAGGAACAGATGCCGAAGGCCGACAACACGCTGGTGATCGCGGACATCGAGGACACCTTCCGCGGCAAGGACGTCCGCGGGCGCCTGATGGAACCGGAGGGTCCCAGGGCGCCGCTGCCGCCCGGCCTGGACAGCTTCCCCAAGCCGGGCGAGATGGTCGTCTCCCCCGCGCTGAAGAAACTGCTGGCCTCCGGCAAGGGCGTCCTGCTGCGGCAGCGGCTGCCCTACCGGATCACCGGCACCATCGGGGAGAGCGGGCTCATCGGCTCGCAGGAACTGGCCTACTACGCAGGCGCCAAGGAGCTCGCGGGGAGGATCGACCCGCCGAACGTGGCCCGCATCAACGCGTTCGGCACGCCCGAGCCCCCGTCCGAGAAGACGGATCCCGTCCTGCTCCTGCTGACCCTGGTCGTCTTCGTCGTCCTGCTCATGCCCGTCGGCGTCTTCATCGCCGCGGCCGTGCGGTTCGGCGGCGAGCGGCGCGACCGCAGGCTGGCGGCCCTGCGACTCGTCGGTTCGGACAGCGGGATGACCCGTCGGATCGCCGCCGGCGAGGCACTCGCGGGGTCGCTCCTCGGGCTGCTCTTCGGCACTGCCTTCTTCCTGGTAGGACGTCAGCTCGCCGCCTCGGTCGAGGTGTTCGGAGTCAGCGTCTTTCCCAGCTACATGAACCCCTCCCCCGTGCTGGCCCTGCTCGTGGCGGTCGCGGTCCCGGCCGCGGCGGTGCTGGTCACCCTGTTCGCGCTGCGGGGCGTGGTCATCGAGCCGCTCGGCGTGGTGCGTACCGCCAGGCCCGCGCGGCGCCGGCTGTGGTGGCGCATCCTTCTGCCGCTGGGCGGGCTCGCGATGCTCTACCCGATGGTCGGCAAGGGTCACACCAACGGGAACTTCAACGAGTACCTGGTCGTCGGCGGTGTCCTGCTCCTGCTCATCGGCGTGACCGCGCTGCTGCCGTGGGTCGTCGAGACGGTCGTCGCCCGGCTGAACTCCGGCGGCGTTGCCTGGCAACTGGCGGTTCGCAGGCTCCAGCTGAGCAGCGGAACCGCCGCCCGCATGGTCAACGGCATCGCGGTGGCGGTGGCCGGAGCGATCGCCCTGCAGATGCTGTTCTCCGGTGTCGAGGGCGACTACACGAAGGAGTCCCGGCAGGACGTGACGCGGGCCCAGATGCAGGTGGCGGTGCCGGCCTACGTCCCGGTGGCGAAGGCCACCGAGGAGTTCAGCCGGACCAAGGGCGTCAGCCGGACCATCACCCTTTCCCAGGTGGAGCTCGGCGAACGACGCACGGACCCGCAGATCAACTCCGGAGTGACGGTGGGCGACTGTGCGGACCTGCGTGAGGTGGCGCAGCTCTCCTCGTGCCGCGACGGCGATGTCTTCCTGCTCCGCGGCGCACCGTACGACTCCGACACCCCGAAGATCGTCAAGCCGGGCCGCACCGTGTACCTCGACCCGAGCTACAGCGGCAACAGGAGGGGTCTGGAGGTCGCCTGGACGGTGCCGCAGGGCCTGAAGCAGGTCCAGACGCGCAAGGATCCGTCCGGGGTCGAGCGCGGTGGCCTGCTGTTCACCCGGGGTGCCCTGCCCAAGAAGCTGGACCGGGGTCGGTGGACACAGATGTACCTCGTGCTCGACCGCGCTGTGCCGGACGCACGTGAGTTCGTACGCAACACCGCCGCCCGGATCACTCCGCTCTCGGTCCCCATGAACTGGTCGGCCACCGAGGAGTCCGTGCGCTTCACCTCCATCCGCAGGGGGCTGTTCGTCGGTGCCACCTGCGTGTTGATGCTGATCGGCGCGAGCCTGCTGGTGTCCCAGCTGGAGCAGTTGCGCGAACGCAAGAAGCTGCTGTCGTCGCTGGTCGCCTTCGGCACCCGGCGCCGCACGCTGAGCCTGTCGGTGCTGTGGCAGACGGCGATCCCCATCGCGCTCGGTCTGCTGCTGGCCTCGGTGGTCGGTCTGGCACTGGGCGCCGTGCTGCTGAAGATGTCCGGCGCCACGGTGAGCGTCGACTGGGCGAGCGTGCTGACGATGACCGGCATCGGCGCGGGGGTCGTGCTGCTGGTGACCGCGCTCAGCCTGCCGCCGCTGCTGCGGCTGATGCGGCCGGACGGGCTGCGCACGGAGTAGCCGGTGCAGGGCCCGGTCAGTCGCCGGGCCCCAGCACCCGTACGGGGAGCGGCCGCAGCGCCTCGCGCAGGGACGCGGCCAGCTCCTCGTACTCCGGACCACGCGCGGCGCCCGCGCGCATGGCGAAGGCGACGCGCCGGGTGGGGGCCGGGTCGGCGAAGCAGCCGGTGAGGAGCCGGCCGTTGCGGGTGGTCTCCACCTCGACCGCGGTGCGGGGCAGCAGCGTGACGCCGAGGCCGCCCGCGACGAGCTGGACGAGGGTGGACAGCCCGGCCGCGGTCGTCGTCACGGGCACGTCCTCGCGGCCGGCCTCCCGGCAGATGTCGAGGGCCTGGTCGCGCAGGCAGTGGCCGTCGTCCAGGAGCAGCAGGTTCAGCTCGCGCAGCGCCTCGCGGGGTATCCCGTCCCGGCCGCCGAGCCAGTGGTCGAGCGGGGTGACCAGGACGAAGTCCTCGTCGAAGAGCGGGAGTTCCACGACGCCGGACACGCCGAGGGGGACGGCGAGCAGCAGCAGGTCGAGGCGGCCGGTGGTCAGCCCGTCGAGCAGGTTCGCGGTCTGCTCCTCGTGGACCTGGAGGTCCAGGTGCGGATAGCGGTCGTGGACGAGATTGAGGACGGTGGGCAGGAGGTACGGTGCCACCGTCGGGATCACGCCGAGCCGCAGCGCCCCGGTGAAGGGGGCGCGGACGGCCTCGGCCTCCTCCATCAGCGCGCCGACCTCCTCCAGCACCGCCTTGGCCCGTACGGCGAGGCGCTCACCGGCGGGTGACAGGAGCACCTTGCGGGTGGTGCGCTCCAGCAGGGTGACACCGAGCACCTCCTCAAGGGCGGAGACGGCGCCCGACAGGGCGGGCTGGCTCATGCCGATCGCGGCGGCGGCGTCCCGGAAGTGGAGATGCTCGGCGACGGCGGCGAAGGCGCGCAGCTGGGCGAGCGTGGGCTGGCGACGTCCGTTGGTCCTGGTCCCACCCACGGCCATGCTCTTACTCCCGGTCACTGATAGCCGACACCGATCAACCCGACCGAGTGTAGCTATTTCCCTAATCAATGCACCCTGTGCCAGCATCGGAACAGTCCAACCCATGAGAAGCACCTTGCGCTCGAGGTGCTTCTGTGCTGCAAGGAGAGCGTGTGCTCACTGTCGGTGACAAGTTCCCCGAGTTCGAACTGACCGCCTGCGTCTCGCTGGAGAAGGGCAAGGAGTTCGAGCAGATCAACCACAAGACCTACGAGGGCAAGTGGAAGATCGTCTTCGCATGGCCCAAGGACTTCACCTTCGTGTGCCCGACCGAGATCGCGGCCTTCGGCAAGCTGAACGACGAGTTCGCCGACCGTGACGCCCAGATCCTCGGGTTCTCCGGCGACTCCGAGTTCGTGCACCACGCCTGGCGCAAGGACCACCCCGACCTGCGCGAGCTGCCGTTCCCGATGATGGCCGACTCCAAGCACGAGCTGATGCGCGCGCTGGGCATCGAGGGTGAGGACGGCTTCGCGCAGCGTGCCGTCTTCGTCGTCGACCCGAACAACGAGATCCAGTTCACCATGGTGACGGCGGGCTCCGTGGGCCGTAACCCCAAGGAGGTCCTGCGGGTTCTGGACGCCCTGCAGACCGACGAGCTGTGCCCGTGCAACTGGAACAAGGGCGAGGAGACCCTCGACCCGGTCAAGCTGCTGGCCGGTGAGTGACGTATGTCCCTCGACTCCCTGAAGTCCGCCCTGCCGGACTACGCCAAGGACCTGAAGCTCAACCTGGGCTCGGTCATCGGCAACTCCGAGCTGCCGACGCAGCAGCTGTGGGGCACGGTGCTGGCGACGGCGATCGCGTCGCGCTCGGCGATCGTGCTGCGCGAGCTGGAGCCGGAGGCGAAGGCGAACCTCTCGCCGGAGGCGTACACCGCGGCGAAGTCCGCGGCGGCCGTCATGGCGATGAACAACGTCTTCTACCGCACGCGACACCTGCTGTCGGACCACGAGTACGGCAGCCTGCGCGCGGGGCTGCGGATGAACGTCATCGGCAACCCCGGGGTCGACAAGGTCGACTTCGAGCTGTGGTCGTTCGCGGTGTCCGCGATCAACGGCTGCGGGATGTGTCTGGACTCGCACGAGCAGGTGCTGCGGAAGGCGGGCGTCGAGCGTGAGGTCGTCCAGGAGGCCTTCAAGATCGCGTCTGTTGTCCAGGCGGTCGGTGTGACGCTGGACGCGGAGGCGGTTCTCTCCGAGTGATTCGGCCGTCGAGGGCCTCGCTCACCCTTGGTGGGCGGGGCCCTCGGCGTTTTCGTAGCCGTCCCTGGGGGCTGCGCCCTCAGACCCCTCTCCGGCCGGAACGGCTTCTTCCTCGATCTCCCTGAGAGGGGGCACCTCCAAACGGGCCGGTTGCTGCCGACCGGTGTCACCGAAGGCCTGTTCGGCGGCGTAGGAGCGCAGGTAGCCCACCACCGTGTTCGTCACCGCCACCAGCGGTACCGCCACCACTGCGCCGCCGATGCCGGCCACCATGCCGCCGGCCGCGACCGTCAGGACCACGGCGAGGGGGTGGACGCGGACCGCGCGGCCGAGGATGAACGGCTGGAGGATGTGGCCCTCGATCTGCTGGACCGCGAGGACGACCACGAGGGTCATCACCGCGGTGAAGACGCCGTGCGTCACCAGCGCCACGATCACCGCCAGCGCGCCGGAGGCGACGGCGCCCACCAGGGGGACGAAGGAGAACAGGAAGATGAAGACGGCCAGGGGGACGGCCATCGGCACGTTGAGGAAGTAGATGCCGATGCCGATGAAGATGGCGTCGATGAGGGCGACCAGGACCGTGCCCCGGACGTAGGCCGTGAGGGTGCGCCAGGCGCGCGGGCCGGCGCCGGCCACACCCGGGCGGGCGGCGGCGGGCACCAGCTTCAGGAACCACTGCCAGATCCGCTCGCCGTCGTAGAGCAGGAAGAGCGTCGAGAAGAACACCAGCAGGATGCCGGTCAGGGCCTCGACGATGACCTGAACGCCCTCCAGGCCTGCGGACGTTATCTGGTCCGTGTTGGCGCCGATCGCCTCGCGGAGGTTCTTGGCGATCTGGTTGATCTGCTTGTCGGTGACGTGGAAGGGGCTCTTCAGCAGCCAGTTGCGCAGGTCGTCGATGCCGTTCTGGATCTGGGTGGACAGCGCGTCGATGTTCTCCACGACCTGCCAGGTCACGAACCAGCCGAGCAGGCCCAAAAGGACGAAGCCCAGGATCACGGTGAGCGCGGTGGCCGGACCGCGCGGCACACCGCGACGTTTCAGCCGGGCGACCGTCGGCTGGAGCAGTGCGGTCATCAACAGCGCGATGACGAAGGCGAACACCACCAGCTGCACGGTGCTGATGACCCGCATCAGCACCCACACCGTGCCGGCGAGCACCAGGAGCCGCCAGCCGGCCTCGGCCGCCACCCGTACGCCCCAGGGCACGGCCTGGGCGGGGTCGGGGCGGGGTCCGCCGGCCACCGGCGGTGGCGGTGCGACGGGCGGCGGGGCCCCGTCCTGGGCGGGGCGTGACCGTCCGGGCTCGGTGTGCTCCTTCTCCACCTCGGCGCGGCGCTCATCCAGGCGCTCGCTGATCTCGGTCAGCCCGGCCCCGAGCCGACCCAGCCACCCTGGCACTCGCGACATGATCCGTCCTCTTCCCCCGCTTCCCCGGGTGCTCCCCACCACTCCCCCCTGGAGTCGTCGGTTCCGACCGTACATGGTGGGGGCGGCGGTCCCTGAGACGGCCGCAGCCCCTCACCCATAGACGGTGAGAGGCTGTGCAGGGTTGAGCGTCGCGCGCGGGCGGGACCGGCGGCTCAGTACCAGCTGTTGGCCTGCCAGAAGGACCAGGCCTGGCAGGGGCTGCCGTAGCGGCTGTCCATGTAGTTGAGGCCCCACTTGATCTGCGTGGCCGGGTTGGTCCGCCAGTCCGCACCGGCGGAGGCGTACTTGCCGGCCGGCAGCGCCTGGAAGAGGCCGTAGGCGCCGGAGGAGGCGTTGACCGCCTGGTAGTTCCAGCTGGACTCGTGGTTCACGATGTTGCTGAAGCACTGGAACTGGTCGGCCGCCACCATCTGACGGGCCATTGCCTGAATCTGCGCGACGGTGTACGAGCCCTGGACCGCGAAGCTGGAGGCGTCACGGCTCGCGCTGCGGCTGGCGGCCTCTGCCTCCTTGCGCGCCTTGGCTGCCTCTTCGGCCTGCTGCGCTGCCTTCTGCTTGGCGATCGCGTCCGCGGCCGCCTGCTTGCGGGCCGCTTCCTCGGCGTCCTTCTTGGCGAACGTGTCCGCGGCGATGGCCTGGGCGTCCGCCTGCTGCGTCAGCGACGCGGTCTGGACCTGGGCCTGCTGACCGGCGGGTATGTCGGCGAGGAGCGTCGAGTCGGCTGCGGTCGCCTCGGCGTCGTTCGTCTGGGCAGTGCTGCCCGAGGCGACTCCCACGACGCTTCCGACAGCGGTGACCGCCGTGGCCGAGGCCACTGCGAATCCCCGGACCGAGATCGGGCTCACACGGTTTCCTTCCAGCATCGCCCGCTTCGGTGACCCTGGCGGACGCGATCGTGCCCCTGACACTGGCCTCCCACCTGCGGGGTCACGGGAGGCACGGACCCGGTGGGCGACTCCCGCTGAGGGAGCGCCGTGTGGTGCTCGGGCGGCATACGACGGCTCTATGCAGTTGGTGTTCCTGTGGCGTAGTACCGCTGGGGGTACAACTGTGTCGTATGCGGGGCCTGACAGGAACGAGACTCTGCCGTAATCCGGCGCCGCGTTGCAATTCCGAGATGCGTGTGAAAGCTCACATCCCGTTTGGACCACGGAATTCTCGGGATCTCCCGCACACGACAGCGCCGCCCGGCTAGGCTCTACGCCTTTGCCGGACGGCGCCAACTCATGGGTTGCTATCCCATGTTGAACACTTGGGTCAGATCTGCCCGTCCTCGAGCATTTCGGTCACAAGGGCAGCGATCTGGGACCTCTCGGACCGGGTGAGTGTGACATGCGCGAAGAGCGGATGCCCCTTCAGTTTCTCCACGACGGCGACGACTCCGTCATATCGCCCGACTCGCAGATTGTCCCTTTGCGCCACATCATGGGTCAGAACGACCCGCGAATTGGCGCCGATTCGGGACAGAACGGTCAGCAGCACGTTCCGTTCGAGTGACTGCGCCTCGTCCACGATCACGAACGCGTCGTGCAGCGAGCGGCCGCGGATGTGCGTGAGCGGGAGGACCTCCAGCATCCCGCGCGCGGTGATCTCTTCGATGACCTCGCGAGTGGTGACCGCGGAGAGGGTGTCGAACACCGCCTGCGCCCAGGGGCTCATCTTCTCGGCCTCGGAGCCCGGCAGATAGCCGAGCTCCTGCCCGCCCACCGCGTACAGCGGGCGGAAGACCATCACCTTCTGGTGCTGCCGCCGCTCCAGCACGGCCTCCAGTCCCGCGCACAGCGCGAGCGCCGACTTGCCGGTGCCGGCCCGGCCGCCCATCGACACGATCCCGACGTCCGGGTCGAGCAGCAGGTCGAGCGCGATCCGCTGCTCGGCGCTGCGTCCCTTGATGCCGAACGCCTCCCGGTCCCCGCGCACCAGGCGGACGTCACCCTCCGCCGTGACCCGGCCGAGCGCCTTGCCCCGCTCCGACTGGATGGTCAGACCGGTGTGCACGGGCAGGTCGGCCACCTCGGGGACGTGCAGGTGGCCGTCCTCGAAGAGGATGTCCACCTGTTCGGCGGACAGGGTCAGTTCGGACATCCCGGTCCAGCCGGAGGAGTCCGTGATGGCCAGTTCCGCGCGGTACTCCTCGGCGAGGAGGCCGATGGAGGACGCCTTGATCCGAAGCGGAAGGTCCTTCGACACGACGGTGACGTCGAACCCCTCCGCCTGCAGGTTGCGGGCGACCGCGAGGATGCGCGTGTCGTTGTCCCCGAGGCGGTAGCCGCTGGGCAGAACACTGGCGTCCGAGTGGTTGAGCTCCACCCGGACGGTTCCGCCGAGGTCCCCGATCGGGATGGGGGCGTCGAGCCGGCCGTGCCGTACCCGGTAGTCGTCCAGGTGGCGCAGGGCCTGCCGGGCGAAGTAGCCGAGTTCGGGATGGTGCCGCTTGGCCTCCAGCTCCGTGACCACCACGATCGGAAGCACGACCTCGTGCTCCTCGAAGCGGGTCATGGCATTGGGGTCGGCCAGCAGGACGCTGGTGTCGAGAACGTAGGTGCGCCGGTCTGGCTTGGGGCGCTTTGTGCTGGTCACCACGGAAGGACGTACCCCCTCGGATGAGGTCGGGGAGCGACGAGGTGGAGCTGGACCGGTCGTCGGCCGCGATGCACGGGCCGAGGACCGGCCCCCCGCGTCTGCGTCCGTGCTGTGACCGCACGGTCGGGCTGGTGCAAAGGGCCTCCCGGGCGGACGGCCCCGTGCCGTCCGCTGAGATACGACACCCGTGGTTCGGGTGTCGACCTGTCTGGCTTATGCCCTCGAAAATGCGCCGCCATGCCACGGCATATGACGGCGCCCCGGTGAACTCCTTGTTACATCCCGTCCCCCGAGCGGGTGACGCCAGGGGCGGCGCGGGTGGGTGCCGATGGCCGGCGCCCGGGTGTCCTAGCCGCCGTAGCGGCGGTGCCGCGCCGCGTAGTCACGCAGTGCGCGCAGGAAGTCGACCTTCCGGAAGGCCGGCCAGAAAACCTCGCAGAAGTAGTACTCGGAATGGGCCGTCTGCCACAGCATGAATCCCGACAGGCGCTGTTCGCCGCTCGTACGAATCACCAGATCGGGGTCGGGCTGGTCACTCGTATAGAGGTGCCGGCCGATCAGGTCGACGTCGACGGACTCGGCGAGGTCCTCCATCGAGGTGCCCTTCTCATGGGCGTCGAGGAGCATGGAGCGTACGGCGTCGGCGATCTCCTGACGGCCGCCGTAGCCGATGGCGACGTTGACGAGTATGCCGTCGACGTGGGCGGTGGCCTCCTCGGCCTCCTTGAGGACGGTCTGCATCTGCCCGGGCAGCAGGTCGAGCGCACCGACGTGGTGCACACGCCAGCGGCCGTCGGCGGCGAGGGAGCGGACGACGTCCTCGATGATCTTCAGGAGCGGGACCAGCTCCTCCTTCGGCCGGTCGAAGTTGTCCGTGGACAGCAGCCAGAGGGTGACGACCTCGACGTCCGTCTCGGCGCACCAGCCGAGGAACTCCTCGATCTTGTCGGCTCCGGCCTGGTGCCCCTGCGCGGTGGTCGATCCCGCGGCCTTCGCCCAACGTCGGTTGCCGTCCATGATGACGCCGATGTGCTTGGGCACCTGAGCGTGGTCCAGGTGGCCTTCCACCCGGCGTGCGTACAGCCTGACGAGCAGGCCGCGCAGCTTGTCGCGCAGGTTCACGTGATTGTCAGCCCCTCCGTGCGGATCAGACAGGCGCGGTCGTGCGCGATCCCCGTCAGATGGCGGTCCCCGAAGCCGAAGCCTACCGCCGGAGAGGGCGGGGGCGGCCAACGGGTGTCAGCGGGTTGGTTTGGGTTTGTGGGTGTGAATGGGGGTGGGAGTGGGGGGATTTGAGCTGATTGGCTGCACGCGCGCGGAGGATACAGACCGGCTCTGGTCAGCTCGTCCGGGGGTTCCCCTCCTTGGCGAAGCCCTCGGCAGGACTCCGGGGGTTGAGCCCCCAGGGACGGGGCGGGTGGGGGCTGCGGGGCCGGGACCCTTCGGCGGTGCCCGGCGCAGAAGCCGTCCGGGGGCGGAAAAGAAAACGGGCCGGTCCGTGGGGGGGAGACGGACCGGCCCGAGGGGGGGTTTCCACCATAACCCTTCGTAAGGGATCCTGCGTGCATCGGCGTGCAACAACTACTCTCCGAAACCACCCGGCGACGCCCCGATGGCCCCGGAACCCCTCATTCAGGGCCTGATCATGGCCGAAACCCGGCGGATTCCCGGTGTAATACGGCCGAAACCCAAGGGATCCAAGGGGTGTGCGCCCTCGTGTGGGTCACCCGGCGACATGCCCCGCCGTACTCCGCCCGAGTGACCCGCACCAGAAGTCCTCACTTGACGCCGCCGCTAACTTCGCAGTCATGCCCACGCTCACCACACCGGAGACGCTCCACCCGGTGCCACTGGAGGTCGCACGGTCCGCGCAGGCCCGGCGACGCGGGCTCCTCGGACGCGACGGGATCGACGGCGCGCTGCTGCTGAGTCCGGCGAACACGGTGCACACCCTGGGGATGCGGTTTCCGATCGATGTGGCGTATCTGGACCGGACATTGCGGGTCATGGCGGTCCGGACGATGCCGCCGGGCCGCATCGGCCTCCCCCGCCCGCGTGCGCGCCACGTCCTGGAGGCGGAGGCCGGGGCGATGGAGCGCTGGGGGATCAGACCCGGCGTACGGGTCGACGTACAGGATGCGTGACGCCGTAGGAGCGCCGCACCGGCACGCAGTGCACGGCACCGCGCAGCCCCCTCCACTGCGCGGTACCGCCCGCGCAGCTTCACTCACGCGAATTACCTTGGTCTGAACTTACTCGAGCCATCGGAGGCGACGGGAGTCGGCCTCCATAACGATGCGGAAAACCTACGCCCCCGGCTTGCGCGCCTCGATCAGGAACCGCGTGCTGTGCGCGACGAACGGGCCCTCCGCCACGATCCGCTCGTGCAGGGACCGCAACCTGCCCTCGTACCGCTCCACGGTGAAGTCCGGCACCATCCAGACCACCTTGCGCAGGAAGTGCACGACGGCCCCGATGTCGTGGAACTCCATGCGCAACCGGGCCTCCCGCAGATCCACGACGTCCAGTCCGGCCGCTTCGGCCTCGGCGCACGCCCGCAGCGGATCGCGTCCGCCGCGCACCTCCTCCGGCTGTGGCCCGAGGAAGTGCTCGACGACCTCGAAGGCGCTCGCCGGGCCGACCTGCTGCGAGAAGTACGTGCCGCCGGGGCGCAGCACACGCGCGATCTCGCCCCAGTGGGTGCGCACCGGGTGCCGACTGGTGACCAGGTCGAACGCGGCTTCGGCGAACGGAAGCGGCGCATCCTCCGCCGAGGCGACGACGACCGCACCGCGCGGATGCAGCAGAGCGGTGGCCCTGGCGACGTTCGCCGGCCACCCCTCGGTGGCGACGGTGACCGGCGGCAGCGTCGGCGCGGAGGCCAGGACCTCCCCTCCCCCGGTCTGGACGTCGAGCGCGGCGGACGCGCGGGCGAGCCGCCGCACCATCGACCGGGCATACCCCCACGGCGGCCGCTCCTCGGTGGCCCGTCCCTCGAACCAGGAGAAGTCCCAGCCGTCGACGGGAGCCTCGACGGCCTCGCGGACGAGCTCTTCGAACGAACGGTGGGCGGACATGCCGCGATCTTCCCAGCGCCACGGAAGCGGACGCGACCGAATTACGGAGGCACGGGTGACCGGCTCATGGGTGACCGGACCAGCGCGCGAGTCCGGCGCAGCGGCCGGCCTACGGCACGAGCGGCCGTACCTCCTCGGCCACGAACCGCACGAACCCCTCGGGGTCCGGTTCGTCGCCGGTCGGCTGCAGGACCACCGTGTCCGCGCCGGCCTCCGCGAGCTGCTGCACGGCCTTGGCGACCGTGCCCGCGTCCCCTGCCACGCCGTGTTCCACCCCTCCCTCCCGCTCGATCTCGGCGCGCAGCCGGGCGGCAGCGTCCGGACCGGTGGTGGCGCGGAGGTAGACCACGACGGGGTGCGGGTCGGTGCGACCGGCCACCGCGCGTCCCTCGTCGACGATCCCACGGGCCGCCCGTACGCCCTCCGGTGCCGTGGCGGCGGTGAGGAGCGTGCCGTCCGCCGCCTCACCGGACAGGCGCAACGAGCGCGGACCGGTGACCCCGGCGAGGATGCGGACGGCCTGCGCCGGCGGCCAGTCCAGGGCGACGTCGTCCAGCTTCACGTACCGCCCGTCCGTGGTGACCCGCTCGCCGCGCAGCAGGGCCCGCAGCGCGTCCAGGTACTCCCGCAGCAGCGTCACGGGCGACTCGGCGCGGGCACCGACCTGCCCCATCCAGCTCTGGACGCCGTGCCCGACGCAGAGGACGGCCCGTCCGGGGAACATGCGCTCGAGCGTGGCGGCCTCCATCGCGGTGAGGGCGACGTTCCTGAGCGGGACGGGCAGCAGTCCGACGCCCACGCGCAGCCGTTCGGTCCAGGCGAGCGCGGCGGACGCCGTGGAGACTCCCCCTTCCAGGAAGCAGTCCTCCCACAGCCACAGCTCCTCGAGGCCCGCCTCCTCCGCGAGCCGCGCGATCGTACGCAGTCGCTCCGGGGGCAGTTGGGGCCGGAACACAGCACCGAGTCCAGTCATGCGGCCTTCCTACCCAGCGGCTGCCGACCGGGCAACACCTTTACCGGCCGCCCGTCTCCGGGCGCCCGTAGTGCAGAAGTACGACGCCGTTGCCGAACCTGCGGGAGTCGATCAGCCGGAGGGTGGTGAGCGCGTCGCCCTCCGGGAACAGGCGTCTGCCACGACCGAGGAGGACCGGGTGGACGTACACGCGGAACTCGTCGACGAGGTCGTGCCGCAGGAACTCCGCGGCCAGTTCTGCGCCGCCGAGCGTGAAGTCGCCGCCGTCCTGTGCCTTGAGCGCGAGGATGTCGTCCACGACCACGTCCCGGACGATGGTGGTGTGCCGGTCGGCGTGCTGGAGGGTGCGGGAGAACACCACCTTCGGCATGTTCCGCCAGATGCGTGCGAACTCGACGACGGGCGCGGAGGCGTCGGGGTCCCGGTCGGCGTCGGGCCAGTATCCGGCCATGAGCTCGTAGGTGACCCGCCCTTGGAGGAAGGCGCCCATCTCCTTGAGGACGTCGTTGAAGTGCTGGTGGAGTTCGTCGTCGACGACGTGCCAGTCGATCTCGCGGTTCGGGCCCTCCATATAGCCGTCGAGGGACACCGACATCATCAGGACGATCTTCCTCATGGCCCACCTCATCGACGTCCGACCGCACCGGCGCCCACGGTACTCAGCGCAGGCGCCTCCCGATCGCTTCCTCGCGGAGTGTCAGCCGCCGGAAATCGCCGCGCCGCCGTCGCCGGATGCGCCGGCGCCGTCGGACCCTCCCCTCGGGAAGGACACCTCCACCCGGCGGTTCTTGCGGCGCCCCTCCTCCGTGGAGTTGTCCGCGATCGGGTAGTCCTCGCTGTAGCCGCGCACCTCGAAGGTGACGTTGCCGCCGAGGCGGGCGGCCAGTTGGTCGTGGACCGCCTCCGCGCGCTCTTTGGACAAGGTCAGGCCGTGGGCGTACGAACCGAGGTTGTCGGTGAAGCCGAAGACGCGGACGGTGGTCCCGTTCTGCTTCTTGATCTCGTCCGCGATCGCGTCGATACGGGAGCGCGCCTCCGGGTTGAGCTTGGAGCTGTCCTTGGGGAACAGCACTTCCGCCTGGAGCGCGAAGGTGACGTTCTCGTTGGTGTCCTCACGCCGCTCCTCACCACCGAGGTCCTCGACGACCGACTTGATGTCCAGCACCTTGGCGGGCGCGAGAGCGGCCCCGTCGGCGAGCTTCAGGCCCGGGCTGGCGGGGTCGATGGAGGGGGGTGGGGCGGTGGTTACGGTGCCGGGGGGTGCGCTGGGGTTGTCGTCGGCGACGGCTGTGGGACCACATGCCAGCATGAGGGCCGTCAGACACGTCAGCGCAGTGGCCGGTCGGAGGGGGCAGCGCATGAGCCGGTCACCCCTCGGAGATCTCGATGGAAGCGGGGGGCATGGAGCCGACCTGGAAGTCGACCTTGTCCGTGCCTTGGGGCGGTGCGGGGAACTGAGCGAACCACTGCACGGTCTCACCGTTCTTGACCCCACCACTGAATTGCGTGCAGAGACAGCGACCGGAAGTGTCACGCAAGATGAGGTACTTCTTCTTGCCCTTCTGATCGATCAGGCTGGCACCTGCGATTGACCCGCCATTCCTGGCCAGCTCCTGCTCGTCTCCGCGCCAGTTGCCCCCGACCCACGGGTTGCCAGTGTTGTTCGTGACGGTTCCCTCAACTGTTACGAAACCCCCGTTGTCGCGCTTGGCGGAGGTAACCGTCAAGGTCAGGCCGTTCTCCCCCTTCACCTCGGCGAGCGCCGCCTCCGACTGAGGTGCCTGCGATTGCTTCTGATCCCCCTTACTGCTGCTCCGGGCAGGAGCGGACGCAGCCGCCGTTCCCTTTTCCGACGTATCGTCACCTCCCCCGCCACAACCGGCCACCGTGAGGAGCAGCCCAGTCGCGACCGCAACCGCGCTCAGCGCCCTGCGACCCTTCAGGGTGTGCCGAAAGTCCATGGGTGCGGCTTCCTTTCACTCAGCCAGATGCACAGAGAACAGCACGGACGCGTCAGGAAGGTCGACCGGTTTGAAATCTTTAGGGTCGATGTCCACGGTCTGGCCGTCACAGTTCAGTTGCACGGGTTTCTTGGGATCAGCGTTCAAGTCGAAGTCGCAGCGCGGCTGGATGACTGCAATGGCATGGGCCCTCGCATGGATGCCCTCCGTGCCGGGAATGACCGAGTCACCCACCGTGTAGTTCGTCTGCACAGCCACCTGGAATCCGGGATAGCCACCTCTGGTTACCGGCTGGATTCCGCCCTCGACGGTCGAGTCGTTCTCGGCAGCCAATCGCTGCGCGGCGGCGGTGGGGGCTCCGTCGTCAGCGGGCAGTCTGCCGCCCAACCAGGTCAGCCAGTCGTCATCCTTCCCGATGACGGCATCGAGACGGTCCATCAGTTGGTCGCGGGCATCCTGTGCCGCAGCCAAAGCGGCGGCGTCCGCTGCGGACTGAGCTCCATTGCGGGCGGACGCTGCTTGGGCGAAGGCGAAGAAGGCGAACGCGGCAAACAGCAGGATCCCGGTCAGCCAGATGTAGATAGGGAGTGTCTGTCCACGGTCGTTCAGTCGCTGGGTGAGACTCAGCCGCCGGTGACGTTGTTCACGGCGCGCAAAATCGCCTGCGAGATGATGTTGTCCAGACCCAAGCCGTGGACCATGGTGAAGATGGCGGCGACGATGATCATCAGACCCGCATACTCCACGAACCCCGCCCCCGCATCCCGTCCAGCCCCCCGCATCCGGGCCCCCACGGTCCGCCCCCACGTGCCCACCCCGCGCCTGATCCTGCTCATCACGGCCCCGGCCCTCCCACCCGATGCGGCAACCACCAACCGAAACACCGTAGGTGAGAGCACCCTCACTCTTCGTGGGCCCAGGGGCCCAACTTCCGCGCGCCGGTGCCCTCATCGGCTCCACCCCTCCCGAGCCGTCCCCAGCCAGCGAGCGATCGCTTCGCTCCGTGATGAACTCTGCAGCTTCGCGAAGATGCGGTTGATGTGGTTCTTGACCGTCTTCTCGCTGATGAAGCAGGCGGCGGCGATCTGCCGGTTGTTCATACCGGCCGCTATGAGGTCCATGACCTCCACCTCCCTCGAACTCAGCCCGAAGGCCGGCCACCCCGCGGCACGGCGCCGCAGACCCCCCGCCCGGGCGGGCGGAACCCCCGACGACTGTGTCATAACCGGTTGCAGCTGCGAAGAGACTTCCTTCTCTTCGTAGGAAACGCCGAGCGAAGACCGGACAGCGCACGGGGACATCGTCCGCCGCCCCTCCGTCAGGCCCCGTACGGCCGCGATCAGTTCCGCAGCGGTGAACTCCCCGTGGACCAGGTAGCCCGAGGCCCCGCGGCGCAGGGCCTCCGCCACCACCTCGGGTTCTCGGCTGTACGTCAGCATCATCACGGGGGCCTGGGCGGCCAGTCGCGGCAGTGCCGTCAGGCCGTCCGTGCCCGGCATGCGGTGGTCGAGGAGGATGACGTCGGGGCGGTGGCGGGTGGCGTACGTGAGGGCCTGGGTGCCGTCCGCCGCCTCCGCGACCACCTCCATGTCGGGGTGGACGGTCAGCAGGGCGGTCAGGCCCGCCCGGACGACCGGGTTGTCGTCGGCCACGAGGACGCGCAGGCGCGGGCCGGGTTGTGCCTGGTCGGGCAGGTCAGGCATGTGCGGCCTCCTCTTGCGGGGTGGGGGAAGCGGTCGCGGGGAGGGGGATGTGCAGGTGGATCCCGGCGCCGCCCAGCGATGAGCGGCCCAGGCTGAGATGGCCGCCGAGGGAGGCGGCGCGTTCCGTCATGCCGAGCAGGCCGAAGTGGCCGGTTTTCGCCAGGCTCTCGGGCCTGGCCGACGGGGGCAGGCCGACACCGTCGTCTGCCACCCGTAGGTCCAGCACGGCGTTGTCGGGCGCCTCGAGTTCGATCCGTATCCGGCTCGCTCGGGCGTGGCGGTGGGTGTTCTCCAGCGCCTCCGAGACGATCGCCAGGACGTGCTGGGCGGTCGTGTACGGCAGGAGCAGGGGGACGTCCGGTTTTCCCAGGGCCACCGTCGTGCCGGTGCGGCGCGCGAAATCCTCGGTCACCCCGGTGAGTTCGGCCGCCAGGTCCAGGTGAGCCGACGTGACGCCCGTACGGCGTCGCAGGTCGCAGAGCAGGTCGCGGGACTCCGCCGCCGCTCTGCGCGCCGCCCCGGCGACCAGCGTGGCCTGGCGCTTGAGCGTATCCGGGTCGCCCTGGTCCGCCGAGGCGGCCAGCGCCTGTGCCGCCAAGGCCAGGCCGTGCAGCGTCTTCGCCACCGAGTCGTGCATCTCCCTGGCCAGGCGGGCCCGTTCGGACTCCACCGCCTCCGCTGCGGCCAGGCGGGCATCGGCTTGGGACAGCGCCTCGCTGGCCGCGCCGAAACGGAACATCAGGTTGCGCAGAGTCACGCCGATGATGCCGGCGGCGACGCAGAAACCGGCGATGAGGAGCGTGCTGGCAGCCGCGCCGGGATGGTGTTCCCAAGCCCGAAAGACCGAGAACACCACCGCGAGTTGCAGACCCGTGAGGACGCCCGCGCCGCGCCAGCCGTACAGCAGGCCGGACAGCAAGGGCGTGCAGACCGTGGCGTACGCGAGGGGGGAGGCCGGGGAGGCGGTCAGGAGCAGTGTGGCGACGAAGAGCAGGTCCAGCGCCATGAGCGTGGGGTGCGCGAGAAGGCGCGGGCCCACGCGGTCCCAGTCGCGGAGCACGGCGTAGGAGGCCGTGACGCCGAGGACGGCTGCCGCGACGGCGGCGTAGCGGGGGCCGTCTTCGGGTGTGTTGGCCAGGGCGAAGGGTGTGCCGATCAGGACCAGGGCGAGGCGTACGGCCACGGTCTGGCGGCACAGCGCCTGGAGCGCGCCGAGCTGGAGGCGGACGCTCGCGGGAGCGGGGGCGTCGTCCTCCAGGTACCCGGGGGCGGGGTGACTCGTGCGGCTCATCGTCATCGGCCCAGAATCGATCCGAAGTCCGTCCCCGACCCCAGGAACATCCCCGTGGCGATCAGGATCATCGTCGCCGGGAGCATGAACACCAGGGTGACGAGCGTGGCCTTGGGGATCGTCTTGGCGGCGCGGCGGCGGGCGTTCTGGGCGTCCGTGCGGCGCATGTCCGTGGCCAGCTGGATCAGGGTTTCGGCGATGGGCGAGCCCAGCTCCTCGCCCTGTTGCAGCGCCGAGACGAACTGGGCGACCTGTTCGGAGGAGTTGCGCCTGCGCAGTTCGTCGAAGGCCTGGCGGCGGCTGACGCCCATGTCCATCTGGCGCAGGGTGATCCGCAGTTCATCGGCCCAGGGGCCCTCGTACTTCTCCGCGACCCGGTCGAGCGCCTGACGGAAACCGAGGCCCGCCGAGACGACGACCGCGAGGACGTCCAGGAAGTCCGGCAGGGTGCGGTCGATGACGTCCTTGCGTTCCCGGATGGCCTGCCAGATCAGGGCGTCGGCGGCGAAGAGGCCGAAGGCGAAGGTGGCGGCCGCGAAGAGCAGTTGCCCGTTCGTCAGGAACATCAGGCCCAGCACCAGGCCGAAGATGCCGTAGACCGCCCGGCGTGCGGCGTACCGGTTCAGGGTCAGGCCGCCGGGGTTGCCCGCCATGTCGATGCGGCGGCGTTTGGCCTCCACGCGGCGCGGACCCATCAGGCGCAGCACGAGTGGGGCGAAGCGGATGCCGAGGCGGTCCACCACCGAGCCCGCCCTGGAGACCCGGGTCGCGCCGACCTCCAGGGCGAGTGCGAGATCGCTCGGGAGTTTCGCGTCCGCGCGGATCATCCGGACGCCGAGGAGGACGCCGGCGACGGAGACCGCCATCAGTAAGGCGAGGAGCAGCGGAAGCATCGTGGTCTCCCCCTCACACTTCGATCTTGCCGAGGCGGCGGATGACGAAGAAGCCGATCGTGTAGAGACCGAGGGAGAGCAGGACCAGGCCCTGGCCGAGCGGGGAGCCGGTGACGCGTTCCAGGGCGCCCTCGTTCGAGGAGTTGACCAGGATCAGCGAGCCCAGGCCGAGCATCGGGACCGTGAAGGCCGTCGCGTTGACCTCGGAGAGCATCGTGCGGACCTCGCGCCGGGTCTCCTTGCGGTCCTCCAGGGTCTGGGTGAGGTTGCGCAGCGAGTTGACCACCGAGCCGCCCGCCTTGTTGGCCAGGACGAGGGTGGTGACGAGGACGATCAGCTCGCGCGACGGGAGGCGTTCGGCCAGCTCGTCCAGGGTGTCGTCGACCGAGCGGCCCAGCGACAGCTGGTCGGCGACCCGGGCCAGTTCCTCGCCCGCCGGGGCCTCCAGCTCCTCCGCCGCCATGGCGAGCGCGGTGCGCAGGGCGAGTCCGGCGGCGGTGGCGTTGGCCAGCAGGCGGGCCACGTCAGGGAGCTGGTTGATGAACGCCTCGATGCGTTTCTGCCGCTGCCAGTTGAGGAAGATGGCTGCGCTCCAGATGCCGACCAGGCCGGCGATCGGGCCGAAGAAGGGCGCCAGGGTGGACGCCGCGATCAGCCACAGCGCCACGACGACCGCAGCGACGTAGATGAAGAACTCCCCCGCCGTCAGATCGAGGCCCGTCGCCGAGAGGCGCATGTGGATGGCGCGTCCCAGGCGGGTGCGGCGCAGCCTGTGGTCCACGGCCGCAAAGCGCCGTACGCGGCCGGCCGCCGTGCGGATCGGGCCGCCCGCGGCGCCGGAGAGCCGGTCGACGAGCGCCCGGCGCTGGGCACGGCCGGAGGCGTACGAGTGCACGCCCGCGACGGCGAGCGTGCCGGTGAGGACGGTGGCGCCGAGGGCGAGGAGGGCGGGGTCGTTCATGACCGGCTCCTGAGATGGGCGGGGTCGTTCATGACCGGCTCCAGAGGGGGACGGGGATCATCCGATGGCCTGCCTCGTGTTCAGTACGTCGAGGGCGTCCGCGACCCCGAAGGCCGGCGGAAGCGGTTCGCCCGCGCCGTACAGCTTCTCCGCGACCGTCCGGGGCAGCGGGAGGTGCTCGAAGCGGCCGCGGACGATCCGGTCGGGGCCGAGGGGCTGGGGCACGAAACGGGACACGGTGGCGACACGGAACTGTTCGCGGCCGTGCGACACGACGAGTGCGATCTCCACGACCTTGCGGGAGCCGTCGGGATACCGGGCGAGCTGCACGACCACGTCGACGGCCGAGTTGATCTGGTCCTTCAGCGCCTCGAAGGGAATCATGACCTCCGACATCGAGCCGAGGGTCTGCAACCGCATCAGCGCGTCCTCCGCCGAGTTGGCGTGCACCGTGGCGAGCGAGCCGTCGTGGCCCGTCGACATCGCCTGGAGCATGTCGAGCGTCTCGCCGCCGCGGACCTCGCCGACGATGATGCGGTCGGGCCGCATCCGCAGGCTGTTGCGGACCAGGTCGCGGATGGTGATCTGGCCCTTGCCCTCGACGTTCGGCGGGCGGGACTCCAGCCGGATCACGTGCTCCTGCTGGAGCTGGAGTTCGGCGGAGTCCTCGATGGTGATGATGCGCTCCTGGGAGGGGATGAGCCCGGAGAGCGCGTTGAGCAGGGTCGTCTTCCCGGAGCCCGTGCCGCCGCTGACGATCAGGTTGAAGCGGGCGCGGACGAACGCGGCGAGCAGCATCAGCATCTGCTCGTCCAGGGAGCCGAGGCCGATGAGTTCGGGCAGCGTGTAGGCGCGCGGGAAGCGGCGGATGGTGAGAGTGGGGCCGGTCAGGGCGAGCGGCGGGAGGATGACGTTGACGCGCTCACCGGTGGGCAGGCGGGCGTCGACCATGGGGTTCGACTCGTCGACGCGGCGGTTGACGGTGGAGACGATGCGTTCGATCGTCTGCATCAGCTGCTCGGCGGAGGCGAAGCGGAGCGGGAGCTGTTCGACGCGGCCCGCCCGCTCCACGAAGATCGAGTCGGGGCCGTTGACCATGATCTCGGTGATGGACGCGTCGGCGAGGAGCGGTTCGAGGACACCGAGGCCGAGGGCTTCGTCGACGACCCGTCGGATCAGCTGGGAGCGCTCGGCGGAGGAGAGGACGGGGCCTTCACGGCTGATGATGTGGCCGAGGACGCGTTCGAGCCGGACCCGGCGTTCGGCGGTGGCGAGGCCCGACATCTCGGCGAGGTCGATCTCCTCCAGGAGCTTGGCACGGTAGAGCGCGACGAGGTGTCCGTCCTCGCGGGCGGCTCCCCCGTCGTCGGGGGCGGCGATACGGGAGCGCAGGCTCATGCCGTCGTCAGCTCCTCTCCGGGATGAAGGGGTCCGGGTCGTTGGGCATGGTGGCGCGGCGGGTGACGGTCCAGCCGCTGAAGAGGGGGATGACTGCCGGGACGCGGACGGTGACGGTGGCGGTGGTGGTGTCGGCGCCCTTGGGAGCGTCGACCTCGGGGCTGAGCCAGCCGCTGACGGCCGCGGAACCGGCCGCTGCCCCGTCCCTGTTCTGCGAGGCGGCCCGGGCGGCAGCTCGGGCCCCCGACCCGGCCTGGTTGATGCCGTAGCCGATGAGGCCGAGCTGGATGGCGGCCATGCCGATGACGAGGAGGATGGGCAGGAAGCCGGCGAACTCGAGCATGGAGACGCCTCGGTCGTCCCAGCGGCGGACTCGCCGTCCCGTCCGGGGCGACCCTCGGCGGCGGAGAAGAAGCCTCATGGGCTGTTCCCTTCCAGCGCCGCCCCCGCCGAGCCGTCGACCTGCCAGCCCGGGTTGACGCCCGGGAAGAACAGCGGGACGTCGGCATGGACCGTCGCCTTCATCACCGGCCCTGCCGGGGTGCAGGTGATGTCCGCCCCCTGCCAGGCGTCCGGCAGATGCTGGGCACCCGCCGACTGGCACGCACCCGCCACATCGCCCCCCACGGCGTACGCCGCCGTGGCGGCCCGAGCCGCCTCGTCCGCCGCGTTGCCCGCCAGCGAGTACGTGTAGCCGTAGAGCACGCACTCCCACAGCAGCGCGAGCACGACCAGCACCAGCGGGAACATCCCGGCGAACTCCAGGGTCACCGACCCCCGGTCACCGCCCTTGCGCCACAGGCTCAGCGCGCCCCGGTCCGACGGCGTCCGGCGCCGCCGCCCGCCGCCCTCCTGCGCCTGCACCAGCTCCAGCTCCCCCGCCAGCGCCCACAGCGCCTGCTTCACGGTGGAGCGGGCGTCGAGGTCCTGGAGGCGTCCGGCGTCCACGACCGACTGGAGTTCCTTGAAGGCGGCCGGGACCGCGGCGCGGGCCACCTTGGTGCCGGTGATGCGTTCGACGAGGCCGGGCTGGATCTCCGTACCGCGCGAGTGACGGTTGACGACGGTCAGCGTCTCCTCGGCCTTGCGGATCTGGAGCCGGTCCCACAGGCGGACCATCCGCTTGGCCGCGCGGACCGCGACGACGTCCGGGGTGACCAGCAGCACGGCCTGGTCGGCGATCTCGACGGCCGCGGCGGTGGCGGCGGTCATCTGCGAGCCGCAGTCGACGATCACCACGTCGTGGCGGGAGCGCAGCGCGCCGAGGACCTGGCGGGTCACCCGGTCGGTGACCTCCTCCCCGCGTTCGCCCTCGGCGGGGGCGAGGAGCAGTCCGATGCCGCTGTCGTGGGTGTAGAGGGCGTCCTGGAGGACGCGCGGGTTGATGTCCGCGATCCCGGCGAGGTCGGCGACCGAGCGCCGGAACTGCACGTCGAGGTAGGAGGCGATGTCCCCGGACTGGAGATCGAGATCGACCAGCGCGACCGTACGGCCCGACGCCCGGGCGGCGAGCGCGAGGTGCACGGCCGTGAGCGTGGCGCCGACGCCGCCCTTCGCGCCGGTCACCGCGACCACGGTCCCTCCGGGTCCGGCGTACGACTCGGGGGCGCCGCTGCTCAGGTGGCGCCGCATACCGGCGGACCAGGCGGCGGCGGCCTGGACGCGTTCGGCGAGGGCGTCGTAGCCGAGCGGCAGGGTGACGATGCCGCGGGCGCCGGAGTCCATCGCGGCGGTGAGCACGCCGGTGCTGGTGTCTGCGGTGACGAGGACGACCCCGACCGCCGGGAACCGCATCACCAGGTCGCGGATCAGGTCGAGCGCGGGCACCGGCCCGATCCGCTCGTGCACGAGGACGACCTCGGGCAGCTCGTCGAGGGAGTCCGCGGCCAGTCGCGCCAGGCTGTCGAGCAGGGCCGTGGAGTCGTGGACGGGCGGGGCGGGCTCGGCGTCGGGGAGCTGGCCGAGCAGGGTGGTGAGCGAGCGGGCGGCGTCGAGGTCGCCGACGGCGGGGAGGACGCGGACGGTCATCGGCGACACCCCGCACCGTCGGACAGCCTGGGGACAGGCCCGCTGGGGGCCGGTACGGACCTCATGCGCGGCCTCCTACTTGTCCTGGTCGAGGGTGTACGTACGGTCGCCCGGCGCGATGGTGGTCTGGGAGCCGCCCGCGACCAGGGCGAGCCGGACGTGCGTGGCGAACGACTCGGCGTACGCGACCCGTTGGGCGTCCGCCGTGCCGAGCGCGAAGGTGATGGGGACGGCCTCGGTGGCGGTGCGCCGCCGATCGTCGCCGGACTGGCCCGGGTCGAGGGCGGTGAGCTTGCCGACGTCGAGGACGCGGGCGTTGGTCACGATGACCTTGGACTCGTCCTTGGCCTTGTCGTTTTCGGCCTTGAAGGTGGCGTAGATGTTGACCCGCGACCCGGGATCGATCTTGCCCGCGACGCCGGTGGAGGCGTCGATCATGATGGCGATCTCCTGCTGCCCCGGCTGGAGTTCGGGCCGGTCCACGATCATGTCGCTCTGGAGCAGGGAGCCCTTCTCCAGCCGGGTCACGGCGATCTTCCCGCGGATCCGGGCCAGATCGGTGACGGCGGTGACGGGCAGCCACCGCTTCGGCATGGAGATCTTCTGGAACTGGTCGGGCGTGAGTGCCTTGTAGGGGTCGATGCCGTTCTTGAGGCGGTACGCCGTGACCTCGGGGCCGACCTTGGAGTTCACGTCGCGGATCACCGACAGCACCCCGGCGAAGGCGCCGACGGCGGCGAGGGCCGAGAGGACCAGCAGGATGACGCCGCGGCGCTGGCGTGAGTTCATGACGCGGACAACCTCGATCGGAGCGGAGGAACGGCGGGTCGAGCGGTCGGGCGGTCGAGCGGTCGAGCGGTCGAACGTTGTGCGAGACGTACTGCGGACCAACGCGTACGGGGCTACGTGCCGCCGCGCGGCAGGGCGGCGCGGACGGCCGTGGCCGGTAGCTGTTCGGGGGGTGGCGGGAGGGGCGCGGCGCAGAACCCGCAGCGGTCGCCGATGAGTTCCAGTCCGCACCAGTGACAGGTCTCGCGCCGTACGGACGACACGAGCTGGTAGAGCACGGACACGTCGTGCAGGCCGGCCGCGAACTCGACGAGTCGGTTGGTGCCCCACCAGCGGGCCGAGTCCTGGGGCAGGGGCACGGTCCCGACGCCCTGGACCCGCCAGGCGGGGGCGAGGGAGGCGGTGACCCAGTCGGAGGGCGGCTGCCCGGCGGCGACGAGCATCCGGGTGCCGAACTCGGGGCCGGGTAAGTCCTCCTGCCCGACCCGAACGAGCCGGGGGCGTGGGCCGGCGAGTACGGCGAACTGGGCGCCCGGCACCCACGACTTGGCGTGGGACGTGAGCGGGACGGGGACGCGGTCCAGCTTGGCGACCGAGCCGAGGAGGGCGCCGGCGTAGACGTAGTGGGCCAGCAGGCGCGCGGAGGACGCCAGGACGCCGGGGCTGAAGTCGCAGACCGACAGCTGGCGCAACTGCTGGGCGAGCAACGCGAGTCCGAGCGGGGGCAGGTCGATGCCGAGCAGCGCGACGCGGTCGCTCTCCAGGACGGAGCGGACGGTGCGCAGCCGCTGCACGGCCGGGTCGTCGCCGGAGGCGGGGTGCAGGGCGATGACGTACCCGTGCTGCTCGATCAGCGCCTGCATGCCGGTCAGGGACGCCTCGAGCGTGGGCTGGGGCTGGACGGCGGCGGGCGGCGTCTGCCGGTCGAGCGGTGGGAGCACCAGGTCGGGACTGGTGACGGCTATCGCGGTCGGCACGGCTGCTCACCACCCCGTTCACTGCGGCGGGGTGGTCAACCACCGCCCCAGATGGCCCCTGTGACGTCCTTTTGCGTCGTCCTGCAACAGCACCATATCCACGGCATGCCCCGCTCAACACAGAATCGGGAAGATCATCTCACCGAAGGTGGGGACATGATCCACACAGAGTAGGGGCATATGCCCCAACTCCGGACGCCCGCAGGACCGTTGAGGACGCAAGGACCCTTGACAGCGGGATTGGTCTGGACCAAATTCTTGGAGCATCAGGCGGTGGCCACCGTTCCGCAATGCCCTCCCGCGCTTTCCTCCCTTTCCTCTCCCCACATCGGAGGCCGAAGTGGACCGCGTACCAGTCCTGCCCCGCCGCAGACGGACCCTCGCCGGGGCCGCCGTCGCCGCGCTCGCCCTCTCCCTGCTGGGCGCCGCCCACGCGGCCGCGGCGGACGTGAACAACGCGAAGAACGCCGGTTTCGAGTCGGGCCTCGCCGACTGGACCTGCTCGGCGGGCAGCGGCACCACGGTGTCCTCCCCGGTGCACGGCGGCACGGCCGCCCTGAAGGCGACGCCCGCGGGCCAGGACCACGCGCAGTGCGCCCAGACGGTCGCGGTGAAGCCGAACTCGACGTACACGCTGAGCGCATGGGTGCAGGGCGGGTACACCTACCTGGGCGCCACGGGGACGGGCACGACGGACGTGTCTACGTGGACGCCGGACTCGACGGGCTGGAAGCAGCTGTCCACGACGTTCACCACGGGTGCCTCGACGACGTCGGTGACGGTGTACCTGCACGGCTGGTACGGACAGGCGGCGTACTACGCGGACGACGTGTCGGTGTACGGGCCGGACGGCGGCGGGGGCGGCGACCCCTCCCCCACGGTCCCCTCGCCCCCCACGGGCCTGGCGGTCTCCGGCACGACGTCCTCTTCGGTGTCCCTGTCCTGGAACGCGGTGACGGGCGCGACGGGCTACAACGTGTACCGCAGCGGCACGAAGGTGACGTCGGCGAACGGTACGTCCGCGACGGTGACCGGCCTGTCCCCCTCGACGTCGTACTCCTTCCAGGTGACGGCGACGAACGCGGCGGGCGAGTCGGCCAAGTCGACGGCGGTGACGGCCACGACGGCGTCGTCCGGCGGCGGGGGCGGCACCGGGCTTCCGAAGCACGCGGTGACGGGCTACTGGCAGAACTTCGACAACGGCGCGACGGTGCAGCGGATCTCGAACGTGCCGTCGCAGTACGACATCATCGCGGTGGCGTTCGCGGACGCGACGAGCACACCGGGAGCCGTGAGCTTCACCCTCGACTCGGCCGGCCTGGGCGGCTACACGGTAGACCAGTTCAAGGCGGACATCGCCGCGAAGAAGGCAGCGGGCAAGAAGGTGGTCGTCTCGGTCGGCGGCCAGAACGGCACGGTGTCGGTCAACGACGCGACGTCGGCGACGAACTTCGCGAACTCGGTGTACGCACTGATGCAGACGTACGGCTTCGACGGGGTGGACATCGACCTGGAGAACGGCCTGAACGCGACCTACATGTCGCAGGCGCTCAGGCAACTGTCGTCGAAGGCGGGATCATCGCTTGTGATCACGATGGCCCCGCAGACGATCGACATGCAGTCGACGTCGAACGCGTACTTCCAGACGGCGCTGAACGTGAAGGACATCCTGGCGGTCGTCAACACCCAGTACTACAACAGCGGTTCCATGCTGGGCTGCGACGGCAAGGTGTACTCGCAGGGCTCGGTGGACTTCCTGACGGCCCTGGCCTGCATCCAGCTTGAGGGCGGCCTGTCCCCGTCCCAGGTGGGCCTCGGCGTCCCCGCCTCGACGAGCGCGGCGGGCAGCGGCTACGTGTCGCCTTCCGTGGTGAACAACGCCCTGGACTGCCTGGCGAAGGGAACGAACTGCGGCACGTTCAGGCCGTCGAAGACGTACCCGGACCTCCGGGGCGCGATGACGTGGTCGACGAACTGGGACGCGGCGTCCCAGAACGCGTGGTCGAACTCGGTGGGCCCGCACGTGCACGCGCTGCCGTAGGCAGGGGCCGACCGTGCCGGACGGCCCACCCCTCCGGTGGAGGTGGCGGGCCGTGCGCTCAAGGACGGGGCTCGTCCGGGTCTCAGAGGCCCGAACACAATGGGGCCTGGCGCCCATTTTTTTCGGGGCTCTCAGTCGGTACCCGACTCGATCGCGGCGTGGTCGAGCAGTTCGGCCTCGTCGGCGGTGCCCTCGCCACGGGAGGCGATCGTCTCCGCGCCTCCCTCGGGCATCGCACCGATCAGGCCGGTCGAGGCCGCCTGGGCGGCGCCGATCAGCGCCGGGTCCGGGCTGCCGCCGACCATGCCGAGCCGGGCGTACTGCTCCAGCTTGGCGCGGGAGTCGGCGATGTCGAGGTTGCGCATGGTGAGCTGGCCGATACGGTCGACCGGGCCGAAGGCGGAGTCCTCGGTCCGCTCCATGGAGAGCTTGTCGGGGTGGTAGCTGAACGCCGGTCCGGTCGTGTCGAGGATGGAGTAGTCCTCACCGCGCCGCAGCCGCAGCGTCACCTCTCCGGTGACCGCCGTCCCCACCCAGCGCTGCAGCGCCTCACGCAGCATCAGCGCCTGCGGGTCCAGCCAGCGGCCCTCGTACAGCAGCCGGCCGAGGCGGCGGCCCTCGGTGTGGTAGCTGGCGAGCGTGTCCTCGTTGTGGATGGCGTTGACCAGGCGCTCGTACGCCGCGTGCAGCAGCGCCATGCCCGGGGCCTCGTAGATGCCGCGACTCTTGGCCTCGATGACGCGGTTCTCGATCTGGTCGCACATGCCCAGGCCGTGCCGGCCGCCGATCGCGTTGGCCTCCAGGACCAGGTCCACCGGGGAGGCGAACTCCTTGCCGTTGACGGTGACCGGGCGGCCCCGCTCGAAGCCGATGGTGACGTCCTCGGGGGTCACCTCGACCTCCGGGTCCCAGAACCGCACGCCCATGATCGGCTGCACGATCTCGATGCCGGTGTCGAGGTGCTCCAGGGACTTCGCCTCGTGGGTGGCGCCCCAGATGTTGGCATCGGTCGAGTACGCCTTCTCGGCACTGTGCCGGTAGGGCAGATCGCGCTCCAGCAGCCACTCGGACATCTCCTGGCGACCGCCGAGCTCGCTGACGAAGTCGGCGTCCAGCCACGGCTTGTAGATGCGCAGGGAGGGGTTGGCGAGCAGACCGTAGCGGTAGAACCGCTCGATGTCGTTGCCCTTGAAGGTGGAGCCGTCGCCCCAGATCTGCACGTCGTCCTCGAGCATCGCCCGCACCAGCAGGGTGCCCGTGACGGCCCGGCCGAGCGGGGTGGTGTTGAAGTAGACGCGGCCGCCGGAGCGGATGTGGAAGGCGCCGCACGCCAGGGCCGCGAGCCCCTCCTCCACAAGCGCGGCCCGGCAGTCCACGATCCGGGCGACCTCGGCACCGTAGGCCGTGGCACGCCCGGGCACGGAGGCGATGTCGGGCTCGTCGTACTGGCCGAGGTCGGCGGTGTAGGCGCAGGGCACGGCGCCCTTCTCGCGCATCCACGCGACCGCGACAGAGGTGTCGAGACCGCCGGAGAAGGCGATCCCGACTCGTTCACCGACAGGCAGGGAAGTCAGCACCTTGGACACGAGGCTAAGTGTATGCACACTCTCGCATGATTATGCAAGCCCGGGGTCCGGGCGGCTCTCCTCCCGTGTCGCAGAGACGGTCACCGGCCGGGTCGCGTCCGCGACGGAGTGATCTGCCCGGCGAGCAGCGCGGCCAGGGCCAGGACGAAACCGATCAGCTGGAGGCCGGTGAAGGACTCGCGGAGCAGGAGTACGCCGAGGGCGGCGGCGACGAGCGGGGAGAGCAGCCCGAGCAGGGCGGTCGCGGTGACGGGCAGGGTGCCTATGCCGCGGAACCACAGGGTGTAGGCGAGCACACCGCCGACGAGCCCGAGCCACAGGTAACCGGCCACCGCCGGAGCGCCGATCCGGTCCGGGACGCCCTCGGTGAGCAGCGCGGCGGGAAGCAGCACGACCCCGCCCGCGGTGAGCTGCCAGCCCGCGAACGTCATGGCCCCCACCCCCGCGGGGCGTCCCCAGCGTTTGGTGAGGGTGACACCGAGCGCCATGGCCCCCGCGCCGGCCAGCCCGGCGGCGATGCCGAGCGGGTCCAGCGCGGCCTTCGGCCCGATGACGACGAGTCCGACGCCGACCACGCCGACGACGCCCCAGGCCAGACGCCACACGGAAGGTCGCTCCCGCAGAACGGGCACGGCGAGGAGGGCGACGACGATCGGCTGGGCCGCGCCCAGGGTGGCCGCGACACCACCGGGGAGCCGCTCGGCGGCGAGGAACAGCAGCGGGAAGAACACGCCGATGTTGAGCGCACCGAGCACCCCCGCCCTCACCCACCACACGCCGCGCGGCAGGGTGCGGGTCAGGGCCAGGACGAGCAGCCCTGCGGGCAGTGCCCGCATGAGCCCGGCGAACAGCGGATGCCCCTCGGGCAGCAACCCGGCCGTGACGCTGTACGTCGTGCCCCACACCGCGGGCGCGAGCGCCGTGGCGAGCGTCGAGGCCGCCCGGCCGGCTGGGACCGCAGGGGCGGCAGAGGAGGCAGAGACGGCCCTGTTCATGCTGGTCGTAGTCACCTCATCACTGTCGGCCCTCCCCCGTCGATGAATCCAACACATGCTTGTCATGGCATCCATCTGTGCGGAAGATCGATGCGTGGATCTGCAGCAGATGCGGTACGTCCTCGCGGTGGCCGAGACCGGCAGCTTCACGCGGGCCGCCGAGCGGTGCTTCGTCGTCCAGTCGGCGCTCAGCCACAGGATCGCGAACCTGGAGCGCGAACTGGGCCTCAAGCTGTTCGCGCGCACCAGCCGCCGGGTGCGGCTCACCGCGGCAGGGGAGGCTTTTCTGCCCGCCGCCCGGCAGTGCCTGGAGGCGGCCGAGCGGGCGGGCGTGGACGCCGCGGCAGCGGTGGGAGAGGTACGTGGCCGTCTGGCCGTCGGCCTGATCCCGACCGTCGCCGCGGTCGATGTGCCGGCCGCGCTGCACCGGTTCCGCGACGAGCATCCGCGGGTACGGATCGCGCTGCGCGTCGGCTCGAGCGACGAACTCACGGCCGAGGTGCGCGAAGGCGGACTCGACGTCGCCTTCCTGGGGTTGCCCGAGACCGACCGCCCGCTCGGCGTGCGGGCGCGAGAACTGGCCCGCGACCGTCTCGTGGCCGTCGTCGGCACCGCACACCCGCTCGCCACGGCCGGTGAGGTCGGCCTGGCACGGTTGACCGAGGAGACCTTCGTCGACTTTCCCGCCGGCACGCCCGGACGCGCTCAGAGCGACCGGGCCTTCACCGCCGCCGGCCTCGGCCGTGAGGTCGCCTTCGAGGTCACCGCCGCGGACCTGATGACGCGCATCGTCCGCCAGGGCCTCGCGGTCGCCCTCCTGCCCACGGCGTTCACCCGCGATCTGCCGGACGTGATCACCGTTCCGGTCACCGAGGGCCCGGTGCGGATCGAGCACCTGGTCTGGAGCGACTTCAACCCCAGCCCTGCCGCGCTGGCGTTCGTCGACACCGTCGAACTGCCGTGAGGAGGGCAAGCGGGCCGGCCGCTGTGGGCCATCGCGTCGGGAGCCAGCCCATGGGGAGTCAGCCCACCGGGCGGTAGTACCCCAGTACCGTCGCCAGTTCGGCGAACCACTCCTGCAACTTCTCGCGGCGTTTCGCGTTCACCACGCACTCGAACACGCGGCCGTCGACGTGCACGACAGCCACCATGAGCGCCTTCTCGTCGGCGCCGGGGCGGTAGTGGACGCTGCGGACCACCGGCCACGGGAAGTCCGCCGTCAGACCGCGCATCTCGAAGGCGACGCCCGACGCGTCCACCACCACCGAGTTGTGACGGTCGGCGGCCAGGAAGTCCGGTCCGGGGGGTACCTGGGGTGCCGAGGGAGCGTACGACGGATACGGGGTGTAGGCCGGTGGCGGCGGTCCGAAGCCCGGTGGTCCGGTCGGGGGCGACGGGTGGCCGTACACAGGAGGACCGGTTACAGGAGCACCGGCCGCAGGAGGACCGGACACAAGGGGACCGGATACCTGGGGATTGTGTCCAGGGGGTCCGTATCCCGGGGGGCCGTATCCCACGGTCAGTCGTCGTCCCTCTCGACGGCGGCGCTTTCCTCCTCGCCGTCCTCGAAGTACGCGTCCAGCACCTCGTCGAGCCGGGTCTCCCACTCCTTGAAACGTTCGCGGGAGTCGGCCTCGATCTCGATGGGGTACCAGCGGCGTTCCGGGGTGTGCACGGTCACCGTGAACCGCTTCCCGAAGCGCGCGGTCTCCGTCTCCACGGCGCCGATCTCGTCCCAGCGGAACTCGCACTCCTGGTCGTCCAGGCGGAGCCGTACACCGCTGCGGTCGGCGACGATCCGGGCGCGGCGGTCCGCGGCCTCGAACACCGGGCCGTCAGGGGCCTCTTGCTCCTCCGCGAGGGCCTCCTCGACCGCGGACTCCTGCTCCGGTTCCCCGGCGGCGGCCTCCTTGTCCGGAACCACGTCCTCCGGCTCCACGGAGTCGTCCGGCTTTAGGGAGTCCTCCGGTTCGACGGGGTCCTTCTGGTCCACGGACACGGGTGAGGTGAGCCCGGGGATGAAGGCCGGGTCGACCCCGGCGCCGTCCAGGGGCTGGCTGCTCGAACCAATGCGCTGCTCCACAGCGGGCAGTATGGTCGAAGATCCTGTGCCGGACACAGCCAGCCCCTGCATCGTTATACGAATCCAGCCCGATGTCCTACGTCTTGGGTCTCATCTTGATGATCCCAGGGGGTGGTGGGTGCCGTGCCGTGACGGCGTACGGAGTGCGGGAGCGAGTGGGAGCCGACGGGGCGTCAGCCGAGGACGGCCAGCGCGTCGATCTCGATCAGCAGGTCGGCCGGGAGGCCCACGTAGACGGTGGTCCGGGCGGCGGGCGGCTGGGTGAGGCCCTGCTCCTCGAAGTACGCGTTGTAAATCTCGTTCATCTCGACAAAGTGGTCGACGTCCGTCAGATAGACGCGGATCATCATGACGTCGTCCCAGGTGGCGCCGCCCTCCTCAAGGATCGCCTTGACGTTGGCGAGGGTCTGGAGGGTCTGCTCGCGCAGGGTGGGGCCCGCGGGCGTGGGCGGCTTGCCCTCCTCGGCGGGCAGGAAACCGACCTGGCCGGCGACCTGGAGGATGTTCCCCTTCTTCACACCGTGCGAGAACTTCGCGGGCGGGGTGGTGTGGGTCTTCGGGGTGAGGGCGATCTTGTCCGTCATTCGGGGTCCCTTACTGGTGTTCTGCCGGAGTACTCGCCGCTGATCGCGTCCGCGGTGCGGCGCACCTGCGGGAGCAGGGTGAGGAGTTCCTCGGCGGTGACGACGACGTTCGGTGCGGACACCGACATGGCGGCGACCACCCGTCCGTCGGCGCCGCGGATGGGGGCGGCGACGCAGTTGATGGACTCCTCGTGGCCGCCGAGGTCGGTGGCCCAGCCCTGTTCGCGCACCTGCTCCAACTCGCGCAGGAACGCCGCGGCGTTGGGGGTGGAACGGGCCGTGTAGTGGGGGTAGTCGAGCTTCTCCGCGAGGGCGCGGCGCTCGGCGTCGGGCAGGTCGGCGAGGAGGAGCTTGGCCACGGCCGCGACGGTGATGGCGACGGGCTTGCCGATCCGGGAGTACATGCGGACCGGATAGCGGCTGTCCACCTTGTCGATGTAGAGCACCTCGTCCTCCTCGTAGACGGCGAGGTGCACGGTGTGACCGCACTCCTCGTTGAGGCGTACGAGGTGGGGGTGGGCGATCTCGCGGATGTCGAGGTTCTCCATCGCCTCCTGGGCGAGGGCGAAGAGCCGGGCGCCGAGGCGGTAGCGCTGGTCGGACTGGCGGTAGACCAGGCCGTGCTCGTCGAGGGTGCGCAGCAGGCGGAGCGCGGTGGACTTGTGCACGCCGAGCCGGTCGGCGACCTGCCCGAGATCGGCGGGCCCCTCGGCGAGCAGCGGCAGGATGCTCAGCGCCCGGTCGACGGTCTGGCTCATGGCGTGGGTACCTCCTCCTCGGCCCGTGGTGCGGCTTCGGTCCAGCCGGGGCCGAGTCGAAGTGTCCCCCAGGCGGTGTCGTCGAGGGCGGCCAGGCGGTCGGCGTGGTCGCGGGCGGGGGGCGTGGCGAGGTCTCCCGGGACGGTGAGCGCGGCGGCGGCCATCAGGTGGCCGTGGCGGAGCCGGTCACGGACGGGCAGCCCGCGCAGGGTGGCGGAGAGGAATCCGGCGGCGAAGGCGTCCCCGGCGCCGACCGCGGCCACGACGTCGACGTTCAGCGCGGGCGCGAAGGTGGAGGTGCCCGTCGCGCCCTCGCACCTGCCGTCGGTGTCCTTCTCGAACGCCGTCGCCCCGCCCCGGCCCTGCTTGACGACGACGATCTCCGGTTCGGGCAGCGCCTCCCGGACGGCTCGGGCGCCGTGCAGTCCCCACGCCTCATGTGCCTCGTCGTCCCCCACGAACACGATGTCCGCGCCCCGCGCCAGTTCCAGCAGTACCCGTGCTCCCGCCGCCTCGCGCCACAGCCCGGGACGGTGGTTGACATCGAAGGAGACCAGCGGTCGGCCGGGGCGGGGCGCGGTCAGCTCGCGCAGCAGGTCCAGGCAGGGCCCGGACAGCGCGGCCGTGATGCCGGACAGGTGCAGCACGCGGCCGGCGCGCACGGCGTCCAGGTCGACGGTGTCCGCCGTCATCGCGGAGGCCGCCGAGCCGGCCCGGTAGTACGCCACCTCGTGGGCGTCGGCGGCCCGGTCCCCGGCCGTGCGGAAGTAGACGCCGGTGGGCCGCGCCGCATCCCGCAGTACGAACGACACGTCGACGCCGTACGCCCCGATCGTCTCCACGAGGTGGTCACCGAAGCCGTCCGCGCCGACCCGGCTCACCCAGCGCGCGGAGTGCCCGGCGGCCGCGAGCACGCATGCCACGTTGGACTCGGCGCCGCCGATGGCTCGCTCGAAGGACGGAACGTCGGCGAGCCGTCCCGGCGCCGTGGGCAGGAACGTGACCATGGACTCGCCGAGCGTGACGACGTCCACGACGTCGGGGGCCTTGCCGGATCCGTCGGTGGTCACGATGGTCGTAGCTCCTTTGTGGGGTGCGGGTTCGGTCGGCGTCCGTTGACCCCGCGTCGGCCGAGATGTTAGACAGCCGTAAGCGACACACGCAATGGCCGTTGCATGTACTGCAACGGCCCAGATCAGGAGGCTCCATGGGCACCGAGGCGCTGGCCCGCCTGGCCGATGAACGCGTCGACCACCGCTTCAAGGGCCTCCCTCCGGACGCCGAGGGACTGACCGTCGGCGAGCTGGCCGCCCAGCGCCGCAATCTGTTCACCGGCGGATTCACGACACCCGTGCTGACCCTCTCCGCGGAGCGCCTTGAGCACAACCTCACCCTCATGGAGACGTACGCGGCCCGTCACGGCCTCGCCTTCGCCCCGCACGGCAAGACGTCGATGGCGCCGCAGCTCTTCCACCGCCAGATCGAGCACGGCGCGTGGGGCATCACGCTCGCGGTCGCCCACCAGGTGCGCGTGGCACGGGAGTTCGGGATCCAGCGGGTGTTCCTCGCCAACGAACTGGTCGACCCCGCGGCCCTGCGCTGGGTCGCCGACCAACTCGCCGCGGACGCGGACTTCCGGTTCATCTGTTACGTCGACTCGGTACGCGGCGTCGAACTCATGGACGCGGCGCTGACCGGAACCACCCGCCCGGTGGACGTGGTCGTGGAGCTGGCCGCCGGTGAGGGCGCCCGCACCGGCGTACGGACGGAGGCGGAGTGCGCGGCGGTCGCGGACGCGGTGGCCGCCACCACGACGCTGCGCCTGGTGGGGGTCGCCGGCTACGAGGGCGAGGTGCCGCAGCCGGACCCGGACCGGGTGCGCGCGTGGCTGCGCCGGCTGGTCGCGCTGGCCGTCGAACTCGACATGGCCGGGCGCTTCGCCGGATGCGACGAGATCGTGGTGAGCGCGGGCGGCAGCGCCTGGTTCGACGCGGTCGCGGACGTCTTCGCGGAGATTCCCGAACTCTCCGCGACGATCCTGAAGTTGCTGCGCTCGGGCGCCTACGTCTCGCACGACGACGGCCACTACCGCAGGATCACCCCGTTCACCCGGATCCCGGAGGAGGGCGCGCTGGAGCCGGCGTTCCGGCTGTGGGCGCAGGTGGTGTCGCGGCCCTCCCCCGAGCAGGCCTTCGTCAACGCGGGCAAGCGGGACGCGGCCTACGACCTGGACCTGCCCTTCGCGCAGGTGGTGCGCCGGGACGGCGAGGAGCGGCCGGCCACCGGCGTCTCGGTGACCGCGCTGTCCGACCAGCACGCCTGGCTGCGCACCACGCCCGAGGCGGACGTCGAGGTCGGGGACTGGGTCGGACTCGGCCTGTCGCACCCGTGCACGTCGTTCGACAAGTGGCAGCTGATCCCGGTGGCGCAGGCGGACGGCACGGTCGTCGACTACGTCCGCACGTTCTTCTAGGTCGACCACATCCCGTTCTCCCAGCTCGACCACATCGCACGTTCTTCCAGGAGGCCCCGTGGACGGTATGGACCCCGTGGATTTCACCGACCTCGCCGATCTCGTCATTCGGGACGCCGACGTCGTCGACGGCACCGGCGACCCCTCCTACCGCGCCGATGTGGCGATCAAGGACGGCAGGATCGTCTCGATCGTCCAGGAGGCCGCCCAGGCGGGCTGCCAACGCCCCCGGGCCGTGCGCGAGCTGGACGCCGGGGGCCTGGCCCTGGCCCCCGGCTTCATCGACATGCACGCGCACAGCGACCTCGCCCTGCTGCGCGACCCGGACCACAGCGCCAAGGCCGCGCAGGGCGTGACGCTGGAGGTCATCGGGCAGGACGGGTTGTCGTACGCCCCGGCCGACGACCGCACGCTCGAAGAGGTGCGCCGCACCATCACCGGCTGGAACGGGTACGGCGACGACATCGACTTCACCTGGCGTTCGGTGGGCGAGTACCTGGACCGCCTGGACGAGGGCGTCGCGGTCAACGCGGCCTATCTGATCCCGCAGGGCACGGTGCGGATGCTGGCCGTCGGCTGGGAGGACCGGGAGGCGACGCCCGAGGAGCTGGACCGGATGCGGCGGCTGGTCGCGGAGGGCATGGAACAGGGCGCGGTCGGCATGTCGTCCGGGCTCACCTACACGCCCGGCATGTACGCGAAGGACGCCGAACTCACCGAGCTGTGCCGGGTGGTGGCCTCCTACGGCGGCTACTACTGCCCACACCACCGCAGTTACGGAGCGGGCGCCCTGGCGGCGTACGAGGAGATGGTGAGCCTGGCCCGGGAGGCCGGCTGCCCGCTGCACCTGGCCCACGCCACCATGAACTTCGGCGTGAACAAGGGCCGCGCGCCCGAGCTGCTGTCCCTGCTCGACGAGGCGCTGGCGACAGGCGCCGACATCACGCTGGACACCTATCCCTACACCCCCGGCTCCACGACGCTGGCGGCGCTGCTGCCGAGCTGGGCGAGCGAGGGCGGCCCGGCGGAGATCCTCAAGCGGCTCGCCGACGACAGGACGGCCGAGCGGATCCGGCACGACCTGGAGGTCGTCGGCGCCGACGGCTGCCACGGCGTGCCCGTCGAGTGGGACACCATCGAGATCTCGGGCGTGGCCGACCCGGCGCTCGCGTCGTACGTCGGCAGGACCGTCCAGGAGTCGGCGGACCGGCGCGGCGAGAGCCCGTGGACCCTCGCCCGCCGCCTGCTGACCGAGGACCGCCTCGGCTCGACGATCCTCCAGCACGTGGGCCACGAGGAGAATGTGCGGGCGATCATGCGGCACCGCGTCCACACCGGCGGCTCGGACGGCATCCTCCAGGGTGACAGGCCGCACCCACGGGCGTACGGGACCTTTCCGGAGTATCTGGGCCGGTACGTACGGGAGTTGGGGGTGCTGACCCTGGAGGAGTGCGTGGCGCATCTGACCGGCCGCCCGGCGGCCCGCCTCCGCCTGCCGGACCGGGGCCTGGTGCGCGAGGGCTACCGCGCCGACCTGGTGCTCTTCGACCCGGCCACGGTCGCGGCGGGTTCCACCTTCGAGCGACCGCGCACGCTGCCGACGGGCATCCCGTACGTCCTCGTCGACGGCCGTTTCGTGATCGAGGACGGCCGGCGAACGGACGTACTGGCGGGGCGGTCGGTCCGCAGGACTCCCGTGTGACCGCCCGCCCCGCGGCGGGTTGCTACGGCTTGGGCAGGACGCAGCCGCTCGCGCCGAGGTTCAGCTTGTTGCCGGCGCCGAAGCAGGCCGGGATCTGGTAGGTCTCCTCGGCGTAGTTGATGCCCTGGCGGACGGTGACGTTGCCGCTCGCGTCGACCTCGCAGGGGTTGTTCTCCGTGCAGCGCTCGCCGTCCTCGTTGCCGGTGTTGTTGACGGCGACGACCTTGCCGGTGGCGTTGTCGATGACGGGCGATCCGGAGGTGCCGCCGATGGTGTCGCAGGCGGAGGTGTAACGGACCGAGTCCTTCCAGGTCCAGTCGCCCTCCTTCAGCCGGTACACGAAGGCGTCGACGTTGCAGCTGTAGATGCGCTTCCAGTAGCCGGAGACGACCTTGATGGCGGTTCCGGCGACGGGGTGGGTGTCGGCGACGGTGAGGGGGCTGATGCCGTAGGAGCTCCTGATCTGCGCGTACGTGCGGGTGAGCTGGTAGATCGTGATGTCCGTGTCGGTCATCGTCGAGTACGCGACCTTGCTCGCGCGCAGCGTCGCGATCCTGCTGCCGGACGAGTTGAGCAGGCCGAAGGAGCGGCTGGAGGCCTGGTCGACGATGACCTCGCCGGGCTCGGGGAATCCGGTCTCCAGGCAGTGGCCGTTGGTCAGGACGAGCGCGGGATCGCCGTCCGCGGAGTTCGGGAAGCGGATGACGGAGCCGGAGCAGTTGCTGAGCGAGACGGTGCCGGCGAAGTCGACGGCCTGGATCGTGGCCGTCCTGTCCTTCGTCGCCGTTCCGGCGGCCGCGGCGGTGGCCGCCGGGGTGGCCGTGACCGTCGCTGCGGCGGCGGGCACGGGTGCCGCGACCGCCGGCGCCGCGCCGGCTCCGGCCAGGGCCAGAGCGAGGAGCGCGGCGGCGAGAGGCTTTCTCATGTGGGGGGTCCCCTCTCGATGAGGTGGCGCTGACGTGGACGGCAGGAGGTCTTCCGGCCGCTCCTGATTTGTCATGCGCATTGTGATTGGAGGGGCGTGCGGGGACAAGGAGCGGTTTTCGGCCGCGACCCCCTGGCGGCTACTCCTACTTCGGCCCCTTGGTCGCCCCCCGCCCACGGCCGGGCTTGCCGTCGAAGCTGCTCGGCGTGGTGGCGCTCGCGGTGACGGTGGGAGAGGCGGAGGACGCCCCGGCGGTGGGCACGGCGGTTGTGGGCGCTTCGGAGGCCGTCGACACCGGGGCGGCGCCCCGTGAGGCGCCGGGCGCGGCGGACACCTTGGTGACGGCGGTCACGGATGAGGCGGTGCGGGACGGCCCGGCGGTGGCGGAGGAGGCGGCGGCGGTCGCCTCCGTGGGCGGCGCGGACGGTGCCGCCTTCGGCCGGGCCGACTGCCCGGCGTCCGCGGGTGCGCCGGAGGAACCGGAGCCGAAGCCGCCGGCGAGTGCGACGGCGACGCCCACGGCACCGAGCGCGCCCACGACGAGGGCCGCACGGCGAGGCAGAGGGGAGCGCGACGGGGTCAGGGCCCGGCGCCGCGAAGCGCGGGTCCCCCCGACGGGTCCGGGATCAGTGAGGCCACCGGCGGTCACAGGCAGCTCGCGCGTCTCGTCGTAGGCGTCCTGCCAGCCATGGGCGGCCGCCGGATCGGCGTAACCCTCGTAGTCCGGCTCTGCTACGACATACGGGTGATACACGTTCGGCTGATTCGGGTCCGCGCCCCCGTCCGGATGTGACCCACCGGCGGGGTACCCGGCCGCCGCGCCGTTCGCGGCGTTCGACCCGTATGCCCCGCCATCCGGGCCGTACGCGCCGTCACCGGGGTGATGCTGCCATGACATGTGGGCGCATTGTAGAGGCGCACGCGATTCGTGGTGCAGTCGCGGTGACAACCGGCCGATCCCTTTCGTCTCACGTGGTGGAAAACACGCCGCGTGCGGCGTTACGCGGCCGTAAGCTCGCGGGCATGCAGGTGATCCAGTCCACGAAGCTCGCCAACGTCTGCTACGAGATCCGGGGTCCGGTTCTCGAGGAGGCGATGCGGCTGGAGGCGGCGGGTCACCGCATCCTCAAGCTCAACACCGGCAATCCGGCCGCCTTCGGCTTCGAGTGCCCGCCCGAGATCCTCGAGGACATCCTCCGCAACGTCTCGACGGCGCACGGCTACGGCGACGCCAAGGGCCTGCTGGCCGCGCGCCGCGCGGTCGTGATGCACAACCAGACCCTCGGCGTCGAGACGGACGTCGAGCACGTCTTCATCGGCAACGGCGTCTCCGAGCTGATCGTGATGGCCATGCAGGGCCTGCTGGACGACGGCGACGAGGTACTCGTACCGGCGCCCGACTACCCGCTGTGGACCGCGGCGGTCTCCCTGTCGGGCGGCACGGCCGTCCACTACCGCTGCGACGAGCAGTCCGACTGGATGCCGGACCTCGCCGACGTGGAGCGGAAGGTCACCGACCGCACCAAGGCGATCGTCATCATCAACCCGAACAACCCGACGGGCGCGGTGTACGACGAGACGGTCCTCCGGGGCCTGACGGACATCGCCCGCCGCCACAACCTGCTCGTCTGCTCCGACGAGATCTACGACAAGATCCTCTACGACGGCGCGCGGCACATCCCCACCGCCGCGGTGGCCCCGGACCTGCTGACCCTCACCTTCAACGGCATGTCGAAGGCGTACCGGGTGGCCGGCTACCGGGTGGGCTGGATGTCGATCTCGGGCCCCCGGGCGCACGCGGAGTCGTACATCGAGGGCCTGACGATCCTGGCGAACATGCGCCTGTGCGCGAACATGCCGGGCCAGCACGGCGTGGTGGCGGCGCTCAGCGGCCGGCAGACGATCAACGACCTGGTACTGCCGGGCGGACGGCTCAAGGAGCAGCGGGACGCGGCGTATGACCTGCTGACCCAGATCCCGGGCGTGACGTGCGTGAAGCCGAAGGGCGCGCTGTACCTCTTCCCCCGCCTCGACCCGAAGGTCTTCAAGATCAAGGACGACCGGCAGATGGTCCTGGACCTGCTGCGCCGCGAGAAGATCATGGTCGTCCAGGGAACGGGCTTCAACTGGACCGAGCCGGACCACTTCCGGGTGGTGACCCTGCCGACGGTGGCGGACCTGACCTCGGCGATCACCCGCATCGGGAACTTCCTGGACGGCTACGGCCAGCCGTGACGCTCGCGGCGCGCGAGCACCGACCAATTCTGCGATCCGGCCAACTTTAGACGCCTTCTAAGCTAAGATGGCTTCCTGTCAGAGCACGGGAGGCCATCTCATGTACGAACCGATCCGCACCAAGTCGGTCCACACGATGGCCGATGCCACCGACGCCGACTTTCCACACCGTTCACGCGAGGAGGAGCTGGACATCCAGCTCGCGGGCCATCTGGCGGCGCTGCTCACGGTGACGGACGAGTTGCGGGCACTGGCACCCTCCGCCGACCTGGATGCGGCCGCGGAGCGGCTCGCCGAGCAGGTGAGGCGGCTGCGCGGTGGCGTGGCACCCGTGCGCGCGACGACCGCCGCCCGCGGGTCGGAGCCACGCATCACGGCACTGCACCGCCGCGCCCACACACTGGCGGGCCGCGCCCTGGTGGTGGCCGCGTCCCGCGCGGACACGGCGGCGGCGATCCTGTCGGCGGAACGCATGGACGCGCACAGCGCCGCACTGGCCGACCCGCGAGAACCGATCACCGCGGGCTGACCCTCCGAGCCGCACGACGGCTCCCCTCGACGGCCCCGGTCCGCGTGGACGACCATGACGCGCGGACCGGGCGCCACACACCCGCACCGCCGCGCACATCCGAAGCATTCAACGATCTCTTCGGCGGCGGTGAATTGACGAGCGGTCCACCCAATTAACGGATGAGAACACCGAATTGGGGAATCGCTCCCGCCGAGTACCTCTGCGTTGCGTACATTCGAGTGGTCCACGGCGTCAATTACCCGCCGAATGCCCACGTCAACGAGGTCGGCTCGTAACGTCGGCCGCGTGAAACGTAGGAGATTGTGGGCAGGGCTCGCCGCGACGGCAGCGATCGCCGCCGGAGTGACCTTCTGGGTGATGCATTCCCGTTGGGCCGCACCCCCGGAATCCAAGAACGCGTCGGCGAGCCGCAGGGCCCAGGAGGCGAGCACGCTTTTTCAGGCCGCCAATCTGCAGCTGCAGTACCACGATTTCGCCGGGGCGGCCCGAACCTACCGGCGGGTGCTGGAACTTGACCCGCACAACAAGGTCGCCTGGTACGACCTCGGGGTCGTCGCGCAGCAGGAGGGCAGGACCGCCGAGGCCCGCAAGGCATACGACAAGGCGCTGAAGATCGACCCGTCCTACGCGTCGGCCCTCTACAACGAGGCGATCCTGCTGAAGTCGAGCGACAGCGACCGGGCCGTCACCCTCCTGAAGCGTGCCATCGCCGCCACTCCCGGGGCCGCCACGGCCCATCTCCAGCTCGGACGGATCCTGGCGGACAAGCACCGCGACGGCGAGGCCGAGGAGGAGTTCCGCCGCGCCGTCGAGACGGACCCGTCACTGCACCCCGAGGTACCGGAACCGTTCCGGGACGACGTAAGCCCAACCCCGACATCGAGCCAGGCAGGTGCCACCAGATGACGTCGACAGCGACACCCAGGTTCTCCGTCTTCACCCCCAGCCACCAGCCCCGTTTCCTCGATGAGTGCCTCAAGACCCTGCAGGCGCAGACCTGCTCGGACTGGGAGTGGATCGTCCTGCTCAACAACGGCGCCCGGTGGCGCCCGGAGCAGCCCGACGACCGGGTCCGGGTGGAGATCGCGGACAGCATCCGCGGGGTCGGGGCGGCCAAGCGCAGGGCCTGCGAACTGGCACGCGGCGAGATCCTCGTGGAACTCGATCACGACGACCTCCTGGCGAAGGCGTGCCTGGCGGAACTCGGCAAGGCGTTCGACGCGTACCCGGAGGCCGTCCTCGTCTACAGCAACACCGCGCAGATCACCGAGGCGGGCAAGCGGGACGACACCCGCTTCAACGAGGCGCACGGCTGGAAGTACGAAGAGGTGCGCGTCGACGGCCGCAAGTTGCTCCAGGCCCTCTCCATGGCGCCGACCCCGCACAACGTCTCCTACATCTGGTACGCGCCCAACCACGTACGGGCGTTCCGCAAGGAGAGCTACGAGAAGGCCGGCGGGTACGACGCCACGCGTACGGTGCTGGACGACCAGGACCTGATGTGCCGTCTGTTCCACCTGGGCGACTTCCACCACATCCCCCGCTGCCTGTACCTGCAGCGGATGCACCCCGCGAACACCCAGCGCGACCCGCAGATCAACGCGCACATCCAGCGCGAGACGGTCGCCCTGTACGACAAGTACATCGAGGCCAACGCCCTCGCCTGGACGCACCGGCGCGGGCTGCTCGCGCTGGACCTCGGCGCGGCCCACCGCAAGCCGCCCGGCTACATGGGCGTGGACCAGTACCCGGGAGAGGGCGTCGACATCGTCGCGACCCTGCCCGAGCAGCTGGACCTGCCCGACAACTCCGTCGGCCTGGTGCGCGCGGTGGACTTCCTCGAGCACGTGCCCGCGAAGGTGCCGCTGATCAACGAGCTGTACCGGCTGCTGGCACCCGGCGGCATGCTCCTGAGCATGACGCCCAGCTCCGACGGCCGCGGCGCGTACCAGGACCCGACCCATGTCGCCTTCTACAACGAGAACTCGTTCTGGTACTACACGGACAACCAGTACCGTGCGTTCGTGCCCGAGATCCAGGCGAGGTTCCAGTCGTCGCGGCTGGTGACCTACTTCCCCACCGAGTGGCACTCGCAGAACAACATCTCCTACGTCGTCGCCAACCTCATCGCGATGAAGGAGGGTGCGGAGCGCTGCGGAGGACCGCTGCTCGTCTAGCGCCCACATGCGGCAGGCGCCCTGCGGACCGTCGGGTTCCGCAGGGCGCCTTCGTGTGTGCGTCGTGTCCGTCAGGCCGGCTGGCGCGCGCCGCTCGCGCGCGCCGCCCCGGCCAGAGCGGCGAAGGCGGGCGTGGCGAGGGCCGCGGCGAGCTGGTCGTCCCACCGTGGGAGGGGCAGCAGGCCGCAGCGGGCCCAGTTGCCGTGCCCGAGGACGCCGAACGTCGGTCGCGCGGCCGGGCGCGGGTACTTGTCCGAGCCGACCGGGCGGATCCGCTCCGGGTCGAGGCCGGCGAGACGGAAGGTCTCCCGTGCCAGGCCGTACCACGTGGTGTGGCCGGCCGCCGTGCCGTGGTAGACGCCCGCCGGTGCCCGCCCGGCCAGGGCCGCACGACCGAGGGCGGCGAGCTGCCGGGCCAGCGCGCGGGACCAGGTGGGCTGGCCGTACTGGTCGGCCACCACGTCCAGGGTCTCGCGCCGGCCGGCGAGGTCGAGCATGGTGGCCACGAAGTTGCGCCCGTGCGCGCCGTAGAGCCAGGCGGTCCGCACGATCCAGCCGGTGTCCGGCAGCAGTTCGGCCACGGCCCGCTCCCCCGCCAGTTTGCTGCGCCCGTACGCGTTGACGGGCCCGGTCGGCGCGTCCTCGGGGTAGGGCCGACGGCTGTCGCCCGGGAACACGTAGTCGGTGGAGATGTGCAGCAGGAGTGCGCCGCTGTCCGCGCACGCCGCTGCCAGGTGGCGGACACCCGTGCCGTTCACGGCCGTCGCCGCCGCCTCGGACGCCTCGGCGCCGTCGACGTCCGTCCAGGCCGCGCAGTTGACGACCACCCGGTGACCCGTGACGGCCGCGCGCACGGCGGCCGGGTCGGTGAGGTCGAGCCGGTCACGTCCGAGCCCCGTCACCACCGCGTCCGGATCGGCGGCGAGCTCGGTCAGCACGTCCTGGCCGAGGAGCCCGCGCGCGCCGGTCACCAGCCAGCCGGTGCTCATCGCGGCTCGGCCCTCTCCTTGAGCGGCTCCCACCAGGAGCGGTGGGCACGGTACCAGGCGACCGTGGCGGCCAGCCCCTCGGCGAAGTCCACCTGCGGTGCGTAGCCGAGCTGTTCGCGGATCTTGCTGTCGTCCAGCGAGTAGCGCAGGTCGTGGCCCTTGCGGTCCGCCACGTGCTCGACCCGGTCCCAGTCCGCGCCGACCGCGTCGAGGAGCAGCCCGGTGAGCTTGTGGTTGCTCACCTCGGTGCCGCCGCCGATGTGGTAGACCTCCCCGGCCCTGCCGCCGTGCAGCACCAGGTCGATGCCCCGGCAGTGGTCGGAGACGTGCAGCCAGTCACGGATGTTGCGGCCGTCCCCGTACAGGGGGACCGTCCTGCCGTCGAGCAGGTTGGTGATGAAGAGGGGGATCACCTTCTCGGGGAACTGGTACGGCCCGTAGTTGTTGGAGCACCGGGTGACCACGACGTCCAGGCCGTGGGTGCGGTGGTGGGCGAGCGCCAGCAGATCGGACCCGGCCTTCGAGGCGGAGTACGGCGAGTTCGGCGCCAGCGGCCAATCCTCGGTCCAGGAGCCTTCGCTGATCGAGCCGTACACCTCGTCGGTGGAGACATGGACGAAGCGGCCGACGCGGTGCCGGTGGGCGGCGTCCAGGAGCACCTGGGTGCCCATCACGTTCGTACGGACGAACGGTCCGGCGCCCTCGATCGACCGGTCCACATGCGACTCGGCGGCGAAATGGACCACCGCGTCCTGGCCGGCCATCACCTGGTCGACCACGTCCGGATCACAGATGTCGCCCTGGACGAAGGTGTGACCCGGGTGTTCCGCCACCGGCGCCAGATTGGCCTCGACCCCCGAATACGTGAGTTTGTCGAGAACGGTGATCCGCGTTGTCGGATCGGATTCGAGCCGCCGACGGACATATTCAGAACCGATGAATCCGGCACCGCCGGTCACAAGAATACGCATACTTCTCCGATTTTATTACCGACTTTACCGCTCAGTGGTCCGAGGGTGCCCGGTCGTCCGGAACGCATCCCTCACGCTACTCAAGGCCAGTGTGTCTTCCCGGCAGGCCGGACCGGTTCGGGTCGATGTCGTGGAACGTGGCTCGGCGCACCGAACGCGGGCGGTGCCCCGAGGCGAGGCCTCGGGGCACCGTCGCTCATGTAGCGGCCGAGCGGACGGTCACGGGCTGCAGATCACGAAGGCCGTGAGGGCAGTGCCGTCGTTGCTGGTCGCCTGCCACCCCGTGGTGCCGATGGGCTCGTTCTCGCTTGCGGCCGAGCCGGGAGCGGCCTGGTACCCGCCGCCCAGGGCCGACTGGCCGGCGGGGCAGGTGGCCGTCGACGTCGGTCCCGCAGTCCCGGGCACGACGGTGGTGGTGACCGCACCCTGGGCACCCTGAGAGCCCTGGGTGCCCTGAGTGCCCTGCGAGCCCTGGGCACCCTGGAAGCCCTGGGCGCCCTGGGCGCCCGTGGCACCCACGTCGCCCTGGGTGCCCTGAGTGCCCTGCGAGCCCTGAGCACCGGCGGTGCCCTGGAGGCCCTGCGGGCCGGCGACGCCCTGAGCACCCTGCGGGCCAGTGGCGCCGGTCAGACCCGTGGCACCGGTGGCGCCCTGGGGGCCCGAAGGACCGGTGAGGCCCTGAGTCCCTGTGGCGCCGGTGTCGCCCTGCGGCCCCTGCGGGCCGGTCGCGCCCGTGGTTCCGGTGGCGCCCTGATCACCCTGCGGACCAGTGGCGCCGGTCAGGCCGGTGGCGCCGGTCGCGCCCTGCGGGCCCGTGGTGCCGGTGGCGCCCTGCGCACCGACGTCTCCCTGGAAGCCCTGGGGACCCTGCAGGCCGGGAACACCCTGCGCACCGGTGGTGCCCTGGAAGCCCTGGAAGCCCTGGGTTCCCTGGAAGCCCTGCGAACCCTGCGCACCCACGTCACCCTGAGAGCCCTGCGAACCCTGCGCACCCACGTCACCCTGGGAGCCCTGCGGACCCGTGGCACCCACATCGCCCTGGAACCCCTGCGAGCCCTGCGCACCGGCGGTGCCCTGGAAGCCCTGGGTTCCCTGGAAGCCCTGCGAACCCTGCGCACCCACGTCACCCTGAGATCCCTGCGCACCCGTGGCACCCACGTCACCCTGGGAGCCCTGCGCACCCGTAGCACCCACGTCACCCTGAGAGCCCTGCGGACCGGTGGCACCCACATCGCCCTGGAACCCCTGCGAACCCTGCGCACCGGCGGTGCCCTGGAAGCCCTGGGTTCCCTGGAAGCCCTGCGAACCCTGCGCACCCACGTCACCCTGGGACCCCTGCGTACCCGTGGCACCCACATCGCCCTGGAACCCCTGCGAACCCTGCGCACCCACGTCACCCTGGGAGCCCTGCGCACCCGTGGCACCCACGTCACCCTGGAAGCCCTGCGGACCGGTGGCACCCACATCGCCCTGGAACCCCTGCGAACCCTGCGCACCGGCGGTGCCCTGGAAGCCCTGGGTTCCCTGGAAGCCCTGCGAACCCTGCGCACCCACGTCACCCTGGGAGCCCTGCGCACCCGCAGCACCCACATCGCCCTGAGAGCCCTGGGTTCCCTGGAAGCCCTGCGAACCCTGAACACCAGCAGTGCCCTGCGTGCCCTGGTTGCCCTGGAAGCCCTGCGACCCC
>NZ_JBVKBA010000003.1:246708-467894 GCF_055639175.1 Streptomyces sp. NPDC107546
CCTGAACACCAGCAGTGCCCTGCGTGCCCTGGTTGCCCTGGAAGCCCTGCGAGCCCTGAACACCAGCAGTGCCCTGCGTGCCCTGGTTGCCCTGGAAGCCCTGCGAGCCCTGAACACCAGCAGTGCCCTGCGTGCCCTGGTTGCCCTGGTTGCCCTGATTGCCCTGAGTCCCCTGGAAGCCCTGCGGGCCCTGGACTCCCGCACCGGTCGTGCCCTGGAAGCCCTGCGGCCCCTGGACGCCCGGCGTGCCCTGGAAGCCCTGCGAGCCCTGGACGCCCTGCGCCCCGGTCACGCCCTGCGACCCCTGGACGCCTGGTGTGCCCTGGACGCCGGGCTTGCCCTGGAAGCCCTGCGAGCCCTGGACGCCCTGGGCCCCCGTCACACCCTGCGACCCCTGGACGCCCGGCTTGCCCTGGAAGCCCTGCGAGCCCTGGACGCCCTGCGCCCCCGTCACACCCTGTGGCCCTTGAGGTCCCTGTGGCCCTTGAGGTCCCGGTTCTTGAATGGCTCTGTTCGCACCGGCCCGGTGGACCGCGTCGGCGATGGCCGCCGCGCTCGGCGCGATGTTGAGGACGACGGCAAGCGCACCCACCGAAACCATCGTGGCGGATTTCACGCGTGAACTTCGCATTGTTCTACGGCTCACTGAGAACCTTCCCTCGCGAAACTTGGGGTAGTGACCACACCGCAAGCGCACGCGCTGAGTGCGCCCACCCGTCCGTGGCCACGGGCAGAGTCATTGTTCACTTCCCGGGATGGGATGATTAAAAAAATGCCCATGGCATAGTCCAAGATCACCCGGGTGGCCTCAACGCCCTGCCCGCCAGGCAAGCCCACAGAGGGAATTACTGAACCGTGAATGGTGCACGGCACCGTGAATTCCGACTCAGCGGAACTCGGCCACAAGACTTCTGCGATACGCACCGCACGCCTCGAAGGAGGGCAGCAGACCCTGCCGCTCCGCCTCCTCCAGCGTGGGCGCCGCCGCGTCCTTCTCGGAGAGGCACGGCTGAAGGTCCTCGGGCCAGGCGATGCCCAGCGCCGGGTCGAGTGGATGGACCCCGAACTCCCGCTGCGGCGCGTACGCCTCCGAACACAGGTAGACGACCGTGGAGTTGTCCTCCAGCGCCATGAAGGCGTGCCCCAGCCCCTCCGAGAGGTAGACGCAGCGGTGCGTCGTGTCGTCCAGCCGAACCGCCTCCCATTTCCCGAAAGTGGGGGAGCCGGTGCGGATGTCGACCACCACGTCGAGGACGGCACCGCTGACGCACGTGACGTACTTGGCCTGACTCGGCGGAACGGACGCGTAGTGAATACCGCGAAGGGTTCCGCGAACCGAACGAGAGCAGTTGGCCTGTGCGAGGCGCAGCCCCTGGCCGACGGAACCGTGGAATCTCTCGCCCTTGAACCACTCGTGGAACCGGCCCCTGTTGTCGGTGAACACCGTGGGTGTGTCCACCCAGGCCCCTTCAATGCCCAGTGGTCGCACGCGATCGATTCCTTCCTGCTGCTGCTTCTGCCGAACATCACGTCCGTGTCTTCGGGATGTCGGACGTGCAGCTTTAGCCTCGTGATTTCAGGAAGCGACCGCTGCGATGACAGTGCCCCGGGCCGCTACTGATGGCCCGGGGCACGTCATGTCTCAGGAACGCCGGAAGAGGCGAACCAAGTCAGCGCCTGGACTACTTCTTCTGCTTCATGTCCTCCTTGCTGCTTTCGTGACGCTGCCCGCCTTTTTCTTTGTCGCAGTCGTCGTTGCCCTTGCCGCTCTTGTTGTGCTTGCCGTGCTCGTCCTCGCACTGCTCGTGGCCGTGGCCATTGCCGTGACCGTTGCCCGGGGTGACCGAGACGCTGGCCGTGGCCTTGTTGCTGCCCGGCACCGGATCAGGGTCGTTGCCCTGGACCACCGCGGTGTTCGCGACCAGTGGGTGAACTGGGAGATCCTCGCCGCTTCGGCGTGAAGCCGTCAGACAAAAGCCCCGGGCCCGATGCCCAACGGCTCTTCGCGACCGGATCCCGTCTCCGCACTGCCCCTTGGGGGCGCGACCAGGTGACGGGTGTCCTCGAGCAGCCCCATCAAATAGTGGCCGTATCCGCTCTTGAGGAGCGGCCGGGCCAGTTCCCGGAGCCGGTCGTCGTCGATCAGGCCGGCCCTCCAGACCGCCTCCTCGACACATCCCACCTTGAAACCCTGGCGTTCCTCGATCACCCGCACGAACTCCGACGCCTGAACCAGGGAGATGAAGGTCCCGGTGTCCAGCCACGCGGTGCCCCGGTCGAGCCGGGTGACATGCAGCGTCCCGGCCTCCAGGTAGACGCGGTTGAGATCCGTGATCTCCAACTCGCCCCTGGCGCTGGGCCGCAGACCGGCCGCGATCTCCACGACCTGGTTGTCGTAGAAGTACAGGCCGGGCACGGCGTACCGGGACTTGGGCCGGGCCGGCTTCTCCTCGATGGACAGCACGCGACCCCGCTCGTCGAACTCCACGACGCCGTACGCCGAGGGGGTGGCGACCTGGTAGGCGAACACCCTGCCGCCCTTCAGCTCGCCGTGGCGGGCCAGCCGTGTGCCGAGGCCGGTGCCGTGAAAGATGTTGTCGCCCAGGATCAGCGCGACCGGCTCGTCGCCGATGAAGTCGGCCCCCAGGACGAATGCGTGAGCGATGCCCTCCGGGCGTCCCTGCGCCAGGTATTCCAGCCTCAGGCCAAGTTGGCCTCCGTCGCCGAGCAGGCGGCGGAATTGGCACTGGTCTTCCGGGGTGGTGATGATCAGAATTTCCCGGACGCCGGCCATCACCAGCGTGGACAGTGGGTAATAGACCATCGGCTTGTCGAAGACCGGCAGCAGTTGTTTCGACACCGAACGGGTCAACGGCCACAGCCTCGAGCCGGTGCCCCCGGCCAGCAGAATTCCGCGCACGACAGCACCATAGGCGAATTGCCCACACCTGCACCCTTTTTCCGGCTGCGTGGCGCGTATGGGCGTAGGCCGTACGCCGCAGACCGGTCCGGGCCCGCACCGTACGCCGTTGTACGGTGCGGGCCCGGACCGGGAATGTGATGATGTCGTTCCCGCGGCCGACCGGGACGACGTCGCAGGTCAGGGCAAGTCGGGCCGGCCGCGGAACTCATGGGGGCGTCAGCCCAGGCGCTGCACCAGCGCGCGGTACTCGTCCCACAGCTCCTTCGGGGTGTGGTCGCCGAAGGTGTTGAGGTGCTCGGGGACCAGGGCGGCCTCCTCGCGCCAGACGTCCTTGTCGACCGTGAGCAGGAAGTCCAGGTCGGACTCGGACAGTTCGAGGCCGTTCGTGTCCAGGGCTCCCTTGGCCGGCAGGATGCCGATCGGCGTCTCGACGCCCTCGGCCTTGCCCTCGAGGCGCTCCACGATCCACTTCAGGACGCGGCTGTTCTCACCGAAGCCCGGCCAGACGAACTTGCCCTCGTCGTTCTTGCGGAACCAGTTGACGTAGTAGATCTTCGGCAGCTTGGACTGGTCCTTGTCCTTGGCGACCTCGATCCAGTGGGCCATGTAGTCGCCCATGTTGTAGCCGCAGAAGGGGAGCATCGCGAAGGGGTCACGGCGCAGCTCGCCGACCTTGCCCTCGGCCGCCGCAGTCTTCTCGGAGGCGACGTTCGCGCCGAGGAACACGCCGTGGTTCCAGTCGAAGGACTCCGTCACCAGCGGGACCGCGGTGGCGCGGCGGCCGCCGAACAGGATCGCCGAGATCGGCACGCCCTTCGGGTCCTCCCATTCCGGCGCGATGATCGGACACTGCGAAGCCGGGACCGTGAAGCGGGCGTTGGGGTGGGCGGCGGGGGTCTCGGACCGGGGCGTCCAGTCGTTGCCCTTCCAGTCGGTCAGGTGGGCGGGCGACTCCTCGGTCATGCCCTCCCACCAGATGTCGTTGTCGTCGGTCAGGGCGACGTTGGTGAAGACCGCGTTGCCCCACAGCGTCTTCATCGCGTTGGCGTTGGTGTGCTCGCCGGTGCCGGGCGCGACGCCGAAGAAGCCCGCCTCCGGGTTGATCGCGTACAGCCGGCCGTCCTCGCCGAACCGCATCCATGCGATGTCGTCGCCGATCGTCTCGACCGTCCAGCCGGAGATCGTCGGCTCCAGCATGGCGAGGTTCGTCTTGCCGCAGGCGCTCGGGAAGGCGGCGGCGACATACTTCGGCCGGCCCTGCGGCGGGGTCAGCTTGAGGATCAGCATGTGCTCGGCCAGCCAGCCCTCGTCACGCGCCATGACCGAGGCGATACGGAGCGCGTAGCACTTCTTGCCGAGCAGCGCGTTGCCGCCGTAGCCGGAGCCGTACGACCAGATCTCGCGGGACTCCGGGAAGTGCGAGATGTACTTGGTCGAGTTGCAGGGCCACGGCACGTCCTCCTGGCCGGGCTCCAGCGGGGCGCCCAGGGAGTGGACGGCCTTGACGAAGAACCCCTCGGAGCCGAGCTCGTCGAGGACCGCCTGGCCCATGCGCGTCATGGTGCGCATGGAGACCGCGACGTACGCGGAGTCCGTGATCTCCACGCCTATCGCGGAGAGCGGCGAGCCGAGCGGGCCCATGCAGAAGGGCACGACGTACATCGTCCGGCCGCGCATGGAGCCGCGGAACAGGCCCTTCTCGCCCTGGAAGATCTCCCGCATCTCCGCGGGCGCCTTCCAGTGGTTCGTCGGACCCGCGTCCCCCTCCTTCTCGGAGCAGATGAACGTCCGGTCCTCGACCCGGGCCACATCCGTCGGGTCGGAGGCGGCGTAGTACGAGTTCGGGCGCTTGATCGGGTCGAGCTTCTTGAAGGTGCCCTTGCGGACGAGCTCATCGCACAAGCGCTCGTATTCGGCCTCGGATCCGTCACACCAGACCACGCTGTCCGGCTGCGTCAGTTCGGCGATCTCGTTGACCCACGAGATCAGGTCCTTGTGCTCAGTGGGGACGGTTGAGGGAGCCGCGATGTCGCGCGCCACGATCGCTCCTAGATGAGGGATTTTGTGTTGATTGCCCCGTGGGGGCCGCGACCCGGATGCTTCGTAGCCGCTCATCCGGTGCCGACCGCACTCATTTGATCATCCGACGAGATTGCGCATCTGTCCAGAGGACGTCACACCTGAGCGGAGTGGGGATCGCCACACGTCGCCGCGATTCTTTGCGTGCACGTAGAGTTCGACAGAAGGTTTTTTTGTGCGGCGGCCGTACCCGCACAGGCCGGACGGGCCGGGTGATATCGGTCGCACTCGGTCGCACTCTGATCCACAACTTACGGTTCCGTAGGTACCATGCCGCGCATGACTTCGTCCGTCCCCGACGCGCCCACGGACTCGCCGGCAGCCGGCCGTGGTCCCGTAGCGCTCTCCTTGCCCCACCCGGTGAAGCCGAAGCTCCGCGGCTGGCTGCACCTGGGCATGTTCCCGGCCGTACTCGTCGCGGGCCTCGTCCTCACGGCCCTCGCGCACTCCACGCGCGGCAGAATCGCCTGCGGCATCTACGCGCTGACCGCCTGTCTGCTCTTCGGCGTGAGCGCGCTCTACCACCGCGGCAACTGGAGCCCGCGCATGGACGGCGTGCTGCGCCGGCTCGACCACGCGAACATCTTCCTGATCATCGCGGGCACCTACACCCCACTGACCCTGCTGCTCCTGCCGGGCACGAAGGGGCGGTGGCTGTTGTGGGGGATCTGGGCCGCCGCGGCGGCAGGCATAGCCTTCCGGGTCTTCTGGGTCGGCGCCCCACGCTGGCTCTACACGCCCTGCTACATCGCGATGGGATGGGCGGCGGTCTTCTTCCTTCCCGACTTCATGCGGACTGGCGGGATCGCCGTCCTTGTGCTTGTCATCGTCGGTGGACTGCTCTACAGCGCCGGGGGCGTGATCTACGGGATGAAGCGGCCGAACCCGTCACCGCGCTGGTTCGGCTTCCACGAGGTCTTCCACTCTTTTACTCTCGCCGCCTTTGTCGTGCACTACGTGTGCATCTCGCTCGTGGCGTACCAGCACGCGTAGCTGATCAGAGCGCGTCCCTCATGGCCACGGCTTCCAAAGCCGTGGCCATATCCGTTCAAAGCCACCATCGCGCTTTGTACACGCTTGTGCCGATCAATGCGTCCTGCCGGTTCGGATCCACGAAGTCGACACGCGAACTGCACCAGCTGCAGGAGGTCCGATCGTCAGGGCTGACCAGGATGACCTGGCCTGTCGCGGGATGCTGGCTGATGCTCTTGACGTGGGCCTTGTCGATGCCGCCGGGTGCGGTGGCGCGAACGAACTTTCCGCTGGTCAGGGAGACCCGGTAGACATGGCGGCGCGTGGTCACCCAACGGTCGTCGGGGGCGCCGACGACCGGAGCGAGATCGTGGCCGTCCTCGTCGGGCAGGGCAAGCCGACGTTGCAGGGTGAGGCCGGGTGCGGCCCTGGTCCCGTCGACGGAGAGTGCCTGCAGCTCCGAGGCGCCGAGCGCCCACAGCAGACGCTGCCCTGCGTCCCAGGAGACGGCGTGGGCCCCGGGCAGAGGGTGCTGCACGTAGTGGCTGGAGCGTGGGCCCTGGGACGATGTGTAAAGACGGATGTACCCGCCCGAGCTGGCGGCCACGGCGACATTGCCGTCCGGCAGCATTTCCAGACTGTGGAGATTGCTCGATCCGGGGACATTCGTCGCCCAGTAAGCGGATCCCCGACCACGGTCGAAGGCGACGGCCATACCGCCCGAGGCGCAGGTCAGGAGCAGCGTTCCGGTCGGCGTCTCGACTTGCTTCGCCTCGCTCACATTGATCCAGCTCCTGGACGGGAGCAGGTCGGCCAGCTCTGCGTCCGATGCGGGAGACCAGGCCCAAAGCGCGGTCAGATCCAGTCGACGTTCACGTTGGGCCCTGAGGATTCCGGCTTCCGTGAGGATTACGGACTGTGATTGCTGATCGCAGAGGAGGATCAACTGACGGTCGGTGATCGGGCGGGGAAGGGCCTGTGCGGCGGCCATGGGTTCACCAGCATGAACAACCGCCGCAGCCGAAGCACCTGCGCGCAAGAAGCGCCGCCGCGTCAGGCCGGGGCCCCTGGAAACGTGTGTGGCGCACAGTGCCGGATTTCTCACCGTGACAGAGTTACCAGTCGAGGCTCGGGTCGTTGGGTGACGCGCCATGAGCGCACCCGGCCCCGGGAACAGTCACACCAACACACTGCGCCCACACTCTCGAAGCCCGCGCGGGCCTGCGGCCGGAGTTCCTACCGCCGCACGGGGCGGGCCGCGGGCAACCCCGGCCATGGTCGCCCCCCGGGGCGGATGCCGGAGAATGACCGTCATGACGGCCGCACGTTCCCCCTACTCCCCCGCCGACCGCCCCCGACTCGGACTGCGGGAGAGGAAGAAGATCAAGACCCGTGAAGCGATCCGTGCCGCGACGTACGCGCTGATCAGAGAGCAGGGGTACGACGCCACGACGATCGAGCAGATCGCCGACCGGGCCGAGGTGTCGCCGTCCACCGTCTTCCGTTACTTCCCGACCAAGGAGGACATCGTCCTCACGGACGAGTACGACCCCCTGCTGCTGGAGGAGTTGCGCGCACGGCCCGAGGACGAGCCGTGGATGGACTCCATCCGGTACGTGACGGGCAAGGCCCTCGACCTCAGCGAGCAGGAGGACCCCGAGGTGCTCCGGCTGCGGGCGCACCTCGGGGTAAAGGTCCCCGCTGTCCGCTCCCGGTACTTCGAGAGCATGTCCAAGACCGGGCGTCTGCTCCGCCAGGCCCTCGGGGAGCGCACCGGCCGCGACCCGGAAAACCTTGAAGTGCGCGTCTGCGCCATGGCCCTCATCGGCGGCATGATGGAGGTCTCCATGTACTGGGCGGAGAACGGCTTCGAGGGCGAGCTCCGTGACCTGATGGACCGGGCGCTGGACGTCATGGAACACGGACTCGAGCGGAAACCCGAAGGCTCCTGAGCGGCCCGCGTGCCATCCTGACCAGGTGAACGGACCCGAGATCCACATCGAGTTCGCCCCCGAGCTGGGGCTCTTCGTTCCGCACGCGCGGCGCGGGCGTCCCACGCAGGTCGTCACCGACGGGGCGTCCACGCTCGGTCATGTCGTCGAGTCGCTCGGTGTGCCGCTGACCGAGGTCGGGGCGCTCGTCGTGGACGGCCACGCCGTGGCCGCGTCCCACGTGCCGGCCGCCGGGGAGACCATCGAGGTGCGCCCGGTGGAGCGCCCCCAGCGGGTGCCCGGCGCTCCGCTCCGCTTCCTCCTCGACGTCCACCTCGGCACCCTGGCCCGCCGGCTGCGGCTGCTCGGCGTGGACGCGGCGTACGAGTCCACAGACATCGGGGACCCGGCGCTCGCGGCCCGGTCCGCCGCCGAGCGCCGGGTGATGCTCAGCCGTGACCGGGGGCTGCTGCGCCGCCGCGAGCTGTGGGCGGGCGCGTTCGTCTACAGCACCCGGCCCGAGGAGCAACTGCGCGACGTGCTCGACCGGTTCGCGCCCGAGCTGCGGCCCTGGACGCGCTGTACGGCCTGCAACGGCCTGCTCCGCGACGCCACCAAGGAAGAGGTCGCCGACCAGCTCGAACACGGCACGCGCAGGACGTACGACGTCTTCGCCCGCTGCCTCGACTGCGGCCGCGCGTACTGGAAGGGCGCGCACCACGACCAGCTGGAGGCGATCGTGGAGCGCGCCCTCGCACAGGGGGCGAGCCCGGGCTAACGCCTCTTCACGTCACCCATGGAGCACGCCACCCCGTCCCCGTTCGGGTCGAGGCCCAGCGGGTCGTCCTTGCCGTTGACCTTCAGACGGTCGTAGTCGTTCGCATTCAGCCAGGCGCAGCGGGCGGCCGTCGTCTTCTTCACCTGAGGCGGGAAGACCGTCGGCACGCACACGTTGACCGAGCCGTAGTGCCGGTCGCAGCCGGAGATCGTCGGGCTGACCTGCTGCGAGGTGCGCTTGCGGCCCGCACTCGTCGTCCTGCCCTCCAGGGAGTCGGCGAAGGAGTGGACGTGGGCTGTGGCGGTGTCCGCGCTCAGGGCCGCCGGGCCCTGCAGGTGGATCCACTGAGCCACGGAAGGGACGCCGTTCGCGTCGACCGCGAAGAGCATGTACCAGCCGGGCGGGGCCAGGTCGGGGTTGCTCGTCACGTTCAGGTCGACGTTGTTGCCGTCCACCGACAGCGGCAGGTCCACGAACCGCTGGTTCGGGTCCGAGGAGTGGGTGACCGCCGCGGGCCGGATCAGCTCCGCCTTCGCGATGGGCCGGTCGACCGTGATGCGCTGCGTGGTGCCGTACGTCCACTCGTTGGTGATCACCGAGGTGATCGTCGGGCGGGTGCCCTTGAACAGGTACGGCGGGGAGTAGATCGACACGTTGTGGTTCCACGTGCCGTTGCCCGGGTTGTCGCCGGTCGCCATGATGCGGCCGTCCGGCAGCAGGAACGCGGAGGAGTGGTAGCCGCGGGACTCGGGGTCGGCGGCCACCGGGTCGAACGTGGAGGTGTTCGGGTCGAAGATCGACGACTCGTAGACCGGGTTGGCCCGGTTGTGCAGGGCGCCGCCCGTCTCCAGCACCTTGCCGTCGGGCATCAGGACCGCCGAGACGTACATCTTGCCCTGGTTGCCGGTCTCCGCGACCTTGCCGCCTCCGAGGTCGACGGTGCCCTGCGGCAGCGGCGGCCCGGCGACGTAGGACGGGTTGGCCTGCTTGAGGTCGATGATGTCCGTCAGGCGGTTCGCGTCCGGGTTGGAGTCGATGTTGCCGCCGCCGATGGTGAGGACCTTCTGGTCCTGCGCCGGGGGCAGCAGCACGCTCGCCGACTGGTCGCGCTCGTCCTTGTTCTGCAGGCCGGGGATCTGCGTGACGGTGTTGGCGTTGTAGTCGTAGATCGCCGAGCCGGTGCCCGGGATGTTGTTGCCGAAGACGTGGCTGCCCGAGTAGAAGAGGCGGCCGTCCTGCATCAGGATCATCGACGGGTACAGGCCCCAGTACGACCAGGTCTGGTTGACCTTCCACAGCGGCAGCCACTGCTGGTCCTTGTCCGACCAGTACTCGGTGGTCACCGAGCCCGTGGAGTCCTCGCGCAGCCCGCCGAAGGAGATCACGTCGCCGTTGCCGAGCTCGGTCGCCGACGGGTACCAGTGGCCGTCGTTGAGGTCGTTCGTCCTGGAGTACGTCTCCGTCTTCGGGTCGAAGATGTAGGAGTCCTTGAACCCCTCGTAGCCGTGCCCGCCCGGCACGGGGTACGCCTTGTTGCCGCTGAGCACCAGCACGCGCCCGTCCTGGAGCTGGATGTGCCCGGCGCAGAACATGTCCTTCGGGGTGGGGATCACCTTGTACGAGCCGCTTGCCGGGTCGTAGACCGCGCTGGTGAACGAGCCCGCCGCGAAGTTCTCCTCGCTGTTGCCGGAGCCGGCGATCAGCAGCACCTTGCCGTTGTTGAGGACGACGGAGTGCATGGAGCGGACCGGGTTCTGGGTGGGCAGGACCCGCCAGCTGCCGTTCGCGCACTGGTCCGCCGTGCCCGTGCACTGCGCGGGCGGCAGCGGGTCGGCGACCTGCTCCATCGTGTAGTCGTCGGTGGTGACGGACCCGGTGCCGTACACCGACACACCCCAGGTGATCAGGTCGGTGCCGTCCGGGACCGCCGGGGTGCGCACGCTCGCCCGGGCCCAGGCGGAGCTCATGTCGAGCGTCTTGAGGTCGGTCCAGTACTGCCAGCCCGCGGTCCTGTCGTGCCGGAAGAGGGTGACCGAGGTGTCCGGGGTCGTCGACTTGTACCAGAGCGACAGGTCGTACTGCTTGCCCGGCGTGACCACCGGCGCGCAGCTCGCGGACTCGGTGATGAGCGCCTTGCGGTCGCCGCTCACGTGGCGCGTCAGCTCCACCTTCATGGCCTTGCCGCCGGTGTGGGCGTCGCTGGTGGTGGCGAGGGCGAAGTCGTTGTCGCCCCAGCCGGACTTCTCCCAGCAGTACGGCATCCCGTCGGTTCCGGCGGTCTCGAAACCGGGGTTCTTGACGAGGTTGGCGGCGGACGCGGGCTGTGGCGAGGTCAGGAGCAGGCCCGCGGTCAGGCCGGTCACGGCGAGCAGGGCGGTTCTGCGTCTGCGGGATATGCGGAGTCTGCGGACGGTTCTCATACGGCTCTCCTTGCTGTGCGGCCCCCGCCCCCGGGGGCGCGGTCCCGGCGTGGGAGATAGACCAGCGCCTCGGTCCCCACGAAGCGCAGGACGAAGGTCAGGACCAGCGCGAGCGCGGTGGCGGGCAGCACGCCCACGCCGAACGTGCCGACCAGCAGCGCGATCAGCGGGATGCGCAGTACCAGGTCCGCGTTTGCCAGGAGCGCGAATCTGCCCGCCCGGTCCCACCAGCGGCGATGCCGGCGCCGCTCGCGGAACAGCAGTTGCTCGATGAGCAGGAAGTTCCAGGCGACACCGAGCTGGTTGGCGAGGATCTCCGCCGGCAGGTAGTGCATTCCGAGCCTGGTCAGCACCCACAGGCCGATCAGGTTCGGTACGAAACCGGACGCGCCGATCAGCCCGAAGGACACCATGCGCGCCAGCGGGGAGGCGGTGCGCAGCCCCACCAGGTGGCGCAGGAAGCGGAGGCCCTCCTGCGCGGTCGACTTGGACTGCCCCGCGAACCGCTCCTGGAAGACGAACGGCACCTCGGTGACCTCACGTGGCCTGCTGCGCACGGCGAGTTCCAGCAGGATCTTGTAGCCGAGCGGCTGGAGGATCTCGGCGGTGACCGCGCTGCGGCGGATGGCGAAGAAACCGCTCATCGGGTCGCTGATGCCGCGCAGCCTGCGCGGGAACAGCGTTTTGGTCAGCCAGGTCGCGCCGCGGGAGACGGCGATCCGGTAGCCGCCCGCGAGGCCGGCGCGGCTGCCGCCCTTGATGTAGCGGGAGGCGACGACCAGCCCGGCGTTCGTGCGCTCTCCGGTGCCGATCAGCTCCGGGACCAGGGAGGGCGGGTGCTGGAGGTCGCCGTCCATGACGACGATCCAGTCGGAGCCGGCCGCCTTCAGTCCCTCGACGACGGCCCCGCCGAGCCCGCCGACCGGCTCGTCCCGGTGCAGCAGGGTGACCGGGAACGGGCAGTCCTGCGCCTCGCGGACGATGACGTCGGGGGTGTCGTCGGTGGAGTCGTCGACGAAGAGGACCTCGCAGGGCAGGCGGGAGGGCACCGACTCGGTGATCCGGTGCAGCAGTTCGCGGATGTTCCCCGACTCGTTGAAGGTCGGGACGACGATGGTGACGGCACCCGGCTCGGGTGGCTCGACGGCCCGTACGGCCGGATCGCCGAGTGCGCCGGGGACGGTGGATTCCTGGCTCATCGGCCGCCTCCCGTCGACTGGTCGATCCGGCGGATCTCGATCCGATCCGGCCCGGTGCCGAAGGTGGCCGCGGGCGTGGAGTGCTGCAGAGCGGCCCTGACGTTGGGCAGGTTGACCGCGTCGCGCCGCACCGTCGGGGAGGCGACCACGTAGTCGAGGTCACGCCAGCCGCGCGGCATCGTCTTGGTCACCGCCGGGTCGAGGTCGGCCTTGTAGAACCAGATGGCGCCGAGGCCGGGCCGGTACCCGGCGTGCACCAGGTCGAGCCAGAGGGCGTCGTCGACGAGGACCCGGGTGTCCTTCGGGTCGCTCACCTGGCTGCCGAGCCAGTGCGAGGCGGCCCGGTAGGGGGCGTTGGCGTCGGCGGTGACGGCGGTGCGGTCCCCGTCGTACCAGCGGGGCACGACGTACGCCCCGGCGGCAGCCACGAGCAGCGCCGCCACGGCGTACCGCGCCCAGGTGACGTACGACTTCTCCGGCCCACCGCGCCAGCGGTGCAGTACGAGGTGGACGACGCTCGCGGCGGCGCCCGCCAGGACCAGGGCGAGGAACGGCAGCGCCTGGATGACGTACATCGCGGGCAGGTAGCCGCTCGGCCGCATCGCGACCAGGGTGAGGACGGCGACGGCGAGCGCGGGTCCGGCCAGCGCCCGCGCGGTGACCGACCAGCGCCAGGTGATCAGGATCAGCAGCGCCCCGGCGAGACCGCCGAGCGGCAGGACACGGTCGTAGTAGAGCCAGGAGTGCAGGGCGCCGTAGGACCCGGAGCCGGGGTCGAGGATGAATCCGGAACCGGCCCGGCTCATCTGGTAGCGGATGCCGTCCCACAGGGAGACATGGCCGGCGCCCGGCAGCAACTCGCCCTTGAGCAGGGCGAAGAGGGGGTACGACAGCCCGATGAGGGCGCACGCCGTGATCGCGCCGGTGAGGGCGAACTTCCGGGTGTCGCGGTGGCTGTGGCGCCACATGGTGAGGAAGACGGCGGGCAGGACGACGAGCATCGTCTCCTTGGTCAGGACGCCCGCGGCGGCGGCGAGGCCCGCGCCGAAGTGGTGCCAGAGGTGGCGGCTCGGGGACGCGGCAAGGGTGAACGCGAGCAGCGTCCACATCACCGCGATGTTGTCGAGGAAGATCTCCCGCTGGAGGACGACCGACAGCGGGGAGAGCCCGAAGAGGGCCATGGCCAGTCCTGATGCCCACATCGGCAGCTTCAGGCGTCGGGCGAGGACGTAGACGAGGACCGCGCTCACCGCGCTGACCAGCAGCATCGCGACCCGCATCGAGCCGACCGTCATCAGGCCGGCGTCGAGGTGGGCGGGGATCCAGGTGAGCAGGGCGATCTGCACCCAGCCGAGCGGCGGGTGGTCGTACCAGTAGGTGTAGTGGGCGAGGCCGTGGCCGTTCTGCACGGCCCATGCCTGGGCGAGATAGGTGCCCTCGTCGTCGCTGAGGGTCGGGTAGTCGGCGATGTTCCAGCCCTGCACCGTCAGGATCGCCGCGAGGAGCACGCCGCACAGGATCAGATCGGGACGAGAGCCGCGGAAGCGGAACGCCGGACGGGGGACGGGGACGGTTTCAGGGACGGGTGTGCCCTGCGCGGGGACCTTCGTCTCGGTCGCCGCGGGAAGAGTGGAGGTCACGCAGCAACGTCCTCTCGGGACTCGCGGATCACGCCGGCGGTGGCCAGGTGGGCGCCGACGTGGCTGGTCAGCTCCCAGTCGTTGCGTCCGCGCTGTTCACGCCAGACGGCGCGGATCGCGGCGCCGGCGAGGAGCACCTGGTAGAAGGGGCCGCCCACGACGAGCTTCACGTAGTGGACGAAGCGCACGCGCAGCCCGTACTGCTTGCCGAAGTCGTGCAGTCCGACGACCTCGAAGACGAAGGTGACCGCGGCGGTCACGAGCGGCAGGAAGGTGAGGAAGGCGACGCCGACCGGAACGTCCAGGAAGAGGGCGATCGCGGCGTTGAGCGGGATGATGACGCTGGAGAACGCCTGCAGGAACGGCGTCATCAGGGTGTAGCGGGCGAGCAGCCGCTGTCCGAAGCCGGGCAGTTGCTTCCAGTCGTTCTTGCGGTAGACCTGCAGGAAGCCCTGGTTCCAGCGGGTGCGCTGCTTGAGCAGCGACATCAGCGAGCCGGGGGTCTCCTCCCGGGTCACCATGTCGGAGTCGTAGGCGACGACGACCTTCTTGCCGATGCTGGAGAGCCTGACGCCCAGGTCGCAGTCCTCCGCGAGACAGTTGGGGTCCCAGCCGTCCGCTTCCCTGAGCACGTCGGTCCGGACGAAGACCGTGTTGCCGCCGAGCGGGATGAACCCCTTCTGCGCGTGCAGGTGCAGTCGGGATCGGAACCAGAAGAAGTACTCCAGGCAGTTGCGCAGGCTGTACCAGCTCGAGTGGAAGTTGATCAGCTGCACCCCGCCCTGGACGACGTCCGCGCCCGTGGTGCGGAACGCGTGGTCGACGTGGGCGAGCAGCTCCGGGTGGACCTGGTCCTCGGCGTCGAAGACCCCGACGACGTCGCCGCGGCAGTGCGGCAGCGCCGTGTTCATGGCCTTCGGCTTGTTCTTCTTCTCATGGTGGTCGACGACGACGCGGACCCGTGCGTCCCGGGCCGCGGCCCTGCGGGCGACCTCGGTGGTCTCCGGGTCGTCGTGTCCCACGATGACGATGATCTCGAAGTCGGTGTGCGTGGACTCCAGCAACCGCTGGATCGTGTGGTCCAGCACGGCCTGCTCGTGTCTCGCGGGCAGCAGCAGCGAGAACGACACATGCTCGGCACCGTCCGGACTGCTGAACCGGGTGGAGGCGAGCACCTCGGGCGTACGCCACGCGTGCATCTGCCACCACAGAGTGAAGGCCGCCATCCAGAACAAGGCCAGCGAGACGACGGCAATGAAGACAGACGTCAGCAAAAAGATCCCCCCAGATCCCCAAACCCCCTGTCGCGACAGTGCGTTACTTCTGTCGCGCCACCATGGAGAGATTAGGAGGGAACTGTGAAGCCTGAGAGCTCTTCAGATAAATAGCTTGTTTCGGAACGGCCAGTTCCTTACGGGGATCTATCCGAACACCTGCTCAATCCGGCCATCTGGAACTAACCGTTCCATGATGCGGTTCAGCCGCTCAGCGCCGTGCGGAGCCGGTCCGGGTCGGTGGTCGGGGCATCACACGTGAAGTTACGGCAGACGTACGCGGTCGGTTCATCATCGACCAGAATCCGGTCAACCAGGAGCGGCAGCTCATCACTCTCCGGGGTACCGATGGCCACGACCGCGCCGGGTGCCGTGCCCAGAAGCGCCGTGCGGTGCAGGGCCCTGGTGGCGGGGTCGTCGAGCGCCGGGCCGACGATCGCGACCTCGCGCGGCCCGTCGAGGAGCGCCTCGGCGACCGCGAGCCCCCAGCCGATGAAGCGCGGCACCCGCGGCCCGAGCGCCTTGACGACACCCAACGCCCGCTCCGCGGCGGCACGGTGGGGCTCCGAACCGGTCTGGGCGGCGTACGACAACAGCGCGCCCGCGGCGGCGGTCCAGCCCGACGGGGTGGCGTTGTCCGTGGGGTCCTGGGGGCGGCGGATGAGCTTCTCGGCGTCCGAGGCGGTGTCGTAGAGCGTGCCGCTGTCGTCGGTGAACCGCGTGACCACGTGGTCGAGCAGAAACCCGGCGAACTCCAGCCACACGCCCTCACCGGTGACGGAGGCGAGCGCCAGGAAACCCTCGGCTACGTCCGCGTAGTCCTCCAGCACGCCCGCGTTCGCGCCCACCCGGCCGTCCTTCGACGTACGGGCCAGACGGGCGTGCTCGTCCAGGTGCAGCCGTACGAGCAGGTCGGCGGCGCCGAGCGCGGCGTCCACGAGGTCGGGGCGGTCGAAGTACGCGCCGGTCTCGGCGAGCGCGGTGATCGCGAGGCCGTTCCAGGCGGCGACCACCTTGTCGTCACGGCCGGGGGCGGGGCGCTCGGCCCGCTTCCCGAAGAGGCGGCGCCGGATCGACTCGATCCGCTCGGCGTCGAACACGCCTTCCTGCTGAGGGAGTTGCAGGACGGAGGAACCGTGCTCGAAGGTGCCCTCCTCGGTCACTCCGAAGTACTGCGCGGCGAGTTCGGCGTCGTCGGCGCCGAGGACCTCCCTCAGCTGCTCCGGCGTCCACACGTAGTACGCGCCCTCGACGTGCCGGCCCGTGCCGTCGTCGCTGTCCGCGTCCAGCGCGGAGGCGAACCCGCCCTCGGCGGTGCGCAGTTCCCGCACCATGAAGTCGGCGGTCTCCAGGGCGACCCGGCGGGCGAGGTCCGAGCCGGTGGCCCGCCACAGGTGCGCGTAGACGCGGCACAGCAGCGCGTTGTCGTAGAGCATCTTCTCGAAGTGCGGAACCACCCAGTCCCGGTCGACGGAATAGCGGGCGAAGCCGCCGCCGAGCTGGTCGTAGATGCCGCCTCGGGCCATGCGCTCACAGGTGTCCTGCGCCATCTGCAGGGCGCCCTCGGAGCCGGTGCGGGCGTGGTGGCGCAGCAGGAACTCGATCACCATGGACGGCGGGAACTTGGGTGCCCCGCCGAAGCCGCCCCGCTGCGCGTCGTACTCACGGGTGAGTCCGAGGAGCGCCTGGGCGAGCTCCTCCTCGCCGGGCGCCCGGGTGTCGCCGTAGCTGATCTCCCGCTGGGCGAGGTCCCGAGCGATCTTCCCGGCGACCTCGGTCACCTCGTCCCGCCGATCGGCCCAGGCCTGCCGGACGCCTTCGAGGACCTGCCGGAAGGAGGGCATGCCGTGGCGGGGGGCGGGCGGGAAGTAGGTGCCGAAGTAGAAGGGTTCGGCGTCGGGGGTGAGGAAGACCGTCATGGGCCAGCCGCCGTGGCCGGTCGCGGCCTGGACGGCCTCCATGTAGACGGCGTCGACGTCGGGGCGTTCTTCGCGGTCGACCTTGACGCTGACGAAGTGCTCTTTCATGTAGGCGGCTGTCGCGTCGTCCTCGAAGGACTCGTGAGCCATGACATGACACCAGTGGCAACTGGAGTAACCGACGCTGAGCAGCACCGGCACACCCCGTTCACGGGCCTCGTCGAAGGCCTCGTCCGACCAGGGCCACCAGTCGACGGGGTTGTCGGCGTGCTGAAGCAGATACGGGGACGTCTCATGGGCCAGTCGGTTCACCGTTCCACTCTCCCACGGCATCGAGCACGGCGGAGAACAGCGGTTTGACCGGGCGCGCCCCACGGGGGGCGTCCTCGCGTGTGGGCGCTTTTCGGCCACACGGTGGTGTCGCCCGGCGGTGCCGAATCGGCCGAAACCGTTCACGGCACCGCGGCGTGCGAACTCATCCGGGGAGAGAGGAGCCGGGGACGAGCGGAAGCCGTCAGCCCTGCTGAGTCTTGGGCGTGCTCTCGGCCGTCGCCGGGCCCGAGACCTTCTTCCCGGCTTCCTCACTAGAGGCGTCGGCGTCCTCCTCGAAGGACACCTTGCCCATGTGCTTGTTCATGGACTTCATCAGTCCCCACACGGCCAGTGCCATCACCGCGAAGACGATGAAGCCGAGGACACCGGGGGTGACCTTGTTCTCGTCGACCTCGGCCAGCGGCACCAGGTGCGTCACAGCCAGGCTCACGCTTGCGCTCATGTCAGGCATTGTCCCTCAGGGCCGGCGGACGCCTGCAAAGAGGTCGTCCTCCGGGAGCGAGGTGTCCACGAGCGACTTCGCAAGCTCGTACTCCTCCGTCGGCCAGACCTCCTTCTGCAGCTCCAGCGGGACCCGGAACCAGCCGCCGTCGGGGTCGATCTGCGTGCGGTGCGCGATCAGCGCCTTGTCGCGGATCTCGAAGAAGTCGGCGCACGGGACGTGGGTGGTCAGGGTGCGCTCGGCGCGGTTGAACTCGTCCCACCGCTTGAGCCACTCCCCGTACGGCGACTCCAGCCCGCGGTCCAGCAGCGCCTTGTGCAGGGCCTCGGTGCGGGGACGGTTGAAGCCCTGGTTGTAGTACAGCTTCAGCGGCTGCCAGGCGGGGCCGAACTCCGCCTCCGGGTACTTCTCGGTGTCCGCCGCGCCCTCGAACGCCACCATCGAGATCTTGTGCGTCATGATGTGGTCGGGGTGCGGGTAGCCGCCGTTCTCGTCGTAGGTGGTGATCACCTGGGGACGGAAGGAGCGGATCTTCCTCACCAACTCGCCGGCCGCCTTGTCGACGTCCTCCAGGGCGAAGCAGCCCTCCGGCAGCGGGGGCAGCGGGTCACCCTCGGGCAGACCCGAGTCGACGAAGCCGAGCCACTCCTGCTTGACGCCGAGGATCTCGCGGGCCTCGTCCATCTCCTTCTTGCGTACCTCGTGGATGTGCTCCTCGATGTACTTGTCGCCCTGCAGCTTCGGGTTGAGGATGGAGCCGCGCTCCCCGCCCGTGCAGGTGACCACTAGCACGTCCACCCCCTCGGACACGTACTTCGCCATGGTGGCCGCGCCCTTGCTCGACTCGTCGTCGGGGTGGGCGTGCACGGCCATCAGTCGCAGTTGGTCAGTCAAGACTCGATCCTCGGTCAGTCGGCAGGTCGGCGCCCGGTGTGATGGGGCGCGATGGGCGGCTTCTATAGTGACCGAATCGGAGGGTGAAAAATTCCGGGCCCGGTCCGCGGAGGTCCTTTTCGGGACATCCGTCCCGGACCGGCCGAGAGGACGATCATGACCACGGTGAGCACGCGGCCGCCCCAGGACCGCTACGGGCGCTCCTCGGACGAGCGCGCCGACCACACGCTCAAGATCGTCGGCAGTGTGCTGGGAGCGGCGCTGCTCGTGCTCGTCGGCTGGTTCGCGTACCACTATGTCGGCCAGAGCAAGATCAGCGGCCAGGTCATCACGTTCGAGACCTCTCAGGACACGGTCAAGGCCCACCTGGAGGTACGCAAGGACGCCGACGCCACCGGCTACTGCACCCTGCGGTCCCAGTCGGCGGACGGTACCGAGGTGGGCCGCGCCGACTTCCGATTCGGCGGGCACGCCACGCAGATCGACAGGGTCGTCACGCTGCGCACCACCGCGCCGGGGACGACGGCGGAGCTGCTGGGCTGTCACGCCGACTGACGTCACCCGTGTCGCAGCCTCTGACCTGCGTTGACGTATCTCTGATGGCTTATGTCCTCCCCCTTTCGCCGGTGAATTGTTAGGCTCGTGGTTTCGCCCACCCGTGGAGGAACATGCTTCTGGGTAGGGCGATGCTTTGTATTCCAAGTACCGACGAGGAGCACCTGTGACCCAGACCAGCGAGAACGTCACCTGGCTGACCCAGGAGGCGTACAACCAGCTCAAGGCCGAGCTGGAGTACCTTTCTGGTCCTGCGCGCACGGAAATCGCCGCCAAGATCGCGGCCGCGCGCGAGGAGGGCGACCTGCGTGAGAACGGCGGGTACCACGCGGCCAAGGAGGAGCAGGGCAAGCAGGAGCTCCGTGTGCGCCAGCTGACCCAGCTCCTGGAGAACGCCAAGGTCGGCGAGGCTCCGGCGGCCGAGGGCGTGGTGGCACCGGGCATGGTCGTCACGATCGCCTTCGACGGTGACGAGGACGACACCGTGACCTTCCTGCTGGCCTCGCGCGAGTACGCGAGCAGCGACATCGAGACCTACTCGCCGCAGTCCCCGCTGGGCACGGGCGTGAACGGCAAGAAGGTCGGCGAGGACGCCGAGTACGAGCTGCCGAACGGCAAGAAGGCCATGGTGCGGATCCTCAAGGCCGAGCCCTACCAGGGCTGAGCCTTCTCCCGACACTTCGCGGCCCCTGGGCGCTTTGGGCGCGCCCCGGGGCCTCGTCGTGTCCGGGGGCCTGTCGTGCCCGGGGCCTTTGTCTCGCCGGGGGCCGGTGGCCTCTGGCCGAGCCGCCGGAGGCCACCGTGGTGGTCATGCCGTCGCGGAGCGGTATTTGCGGACCGCCAGGGTCCTGAATACCGCGATGATCACGACCGACCAGATCAGCGAGGCCCACACGGGGTGCTGCATGGGCCAGGCGTCGGGCGTACGGAAACCCGGGGGAAGGTTGCCGAACATTTCGCGGCACGCCTGCACGGTCGCGCTGAACGGGTTCCACTCCGCGATGTGCCGCAGGAACGACGGCATCTGGTTGGCGTCCACGAACGCGTTCGAGATGAAGGTCAGCGGGAACAGCCAGATCAGGCCGCCCGAGGTCGCCGCTTCAGGAGTACGCACGGACAGGCCGATGAGCGCGCCGATCCACGAGAACGCGTAGCCGAGCAGCAGGAGCAGGCCGAATCCGGCGAGCACCTTGCCGAGGTTCTCGTGCGTGCGCCAGCCGACGATCAGGGCCACGACCGCCAGGACGACGAGGGTGAGCGCCGTCTGCACCAGGTCGGCGATGGTGCGGCCGGTCAGCACCGCACCCCGTGCCATCGGCAGGGACCGGAAGCGGTCGATGAGGCCCTTGTGCATGTCGTCGGCGATGCCCGCGCCCGCGCCCGCCGTCGCGAACGTGACGGTCTGGGCGAAGATGCCGGCCATCAGGAACTCGCGGTAGACCTGGGTGGTGTTGGACGAGCCGACCTGGATCGAGCCGCCGAACACATAGGTGAACAGCACCACGAACATGATCGGTTGGATCAGCCCGAAGATGAGCATCTCGGGAATCCGGCCCATGCGAATCAAGTTCCGCTGGGCGACGACCAGTGAGTCGCGGACGGACTGGACGACGGGGTTGGCGGGCGCCGCGACGGGCACGGCGTCGGTTCCGGCACTCACTTGGCGGTCTCCTTGGTGCGCTTGCGGGCCTTGGGTTCCTCGGCCGCGCCGTTCTCCTCGGGTTTCTCCTCGGCGGCGTGGCCGGTCAGGGACAGGAAGACGTCGTCGAGGGTGGGGCGGCGCAGTCCTATGTCGTCCATCTCGATGCCGCGGCTGTCCAGCTCGCGGATGATCTCGGCCAGCAGCTTGGCGCCGCCGGTGACCGGGACCGTGAGCTTGCGGGTGTGCTCCTCGACCGAGGCGTCGCCCTTGCCGAAGCGGCTCAGCACCTCGGCGGCGGTGGCGATGTGCTCGCGCTCGTGCACCACGACCTCGACGCGCTCACCGCCCGTACGGGCCTTGAGCTGGTCAGAGGTGCCGCGGGCGATGACTCGGCCCTGGTCGACGACGGCGATGTCGTGTGCCAGGTGGTCGGCCTCTTCGAGGTACTGGGTGGTCAGCAGCAGCGTCGTGCCGTCGGAGACGAGCTGTTTGATGACCTCCCACAGCTGCTGGCGGTTGCGTGGGTCGAGGCCGGTCGTGGGCTCGTCCATGAACATCACGGGCGGCCGGACCACCAGGGCGGCGGCGAGGTCGAGGCGGCGGCGCATACCGCCGGAGTACGTCTTGGTGGGACGGTCGGCGGCGTCCGTGAGGTGGAACTGCTCCAGCAGCTCGGTCGCGCGCTGCTTCGCCGCCTTGCCGCGCATCTGGTAGAGCCGGCCCACCATCTGGAGGTTCTCGCGGCCGGTCAGGTACTCGTCGACCGCGGCGAACTGCCCGGACAGGCCCACCGAGCGGCGCACCGCGTCCGGGTCCTTGAGCACGTCGATGCCCGCTACGAGCGCCCTGCCGCTGTCGGGGCGCAGCAGGGTGGTCAGGCAGCGGACCGTGGTGGTCTTGCCCGCGCCGTTGGGCCCGAGGAGGCCGAGCACGGTGCCCTGCGGGACGTCGAGGTCGACACCGTCCAGAGCTCTTACGTCGCCGAAGGTCTTCACCAGGCCTTCGGCATGGATGGCGCCTGGCATATGAGTTCTCCACGTCGTCGGAAAAAACGGCGAGCCGCCGGGGACAGGGGTATGGCAAAGTACGCGCAAAACGCGATGAGGGCGAGACCCGTCACAAAGTGACGGGGCACCAGGTGATGCGAGACACACCATAACGCGATGTATCGCGTCTCTCAACGGTTTTTCGCCGACTGCTCCCGGCACGCCCCCGACCTCAGCCGATGAGGGTGCAGCCCGACACTCAGCCGATGACGGTGTAGCCCGCCTCCCGCAGCGCGTGCCCGACCTCCGCGCAGTGCTCCGGGCCCTTCGTCTCCAGGTGCAGCTCGACCTCTGCCTCCGTGAGCCCGAGCCGGGGGTCGGTTCGCACGTGGCTCACGTCGAGGACGTTGGCGTCCACCAGCGACAGCACCCCGAGGAGCGTGGCCAGGGCGCCCGGGCGGTCGGTCAGCCGCAGCCGTACGGCCAGGTAACGGCCCTGCGCGGCCATGCCGTGCCGCAGGATGCGCTGCAGCAGCACCGGGTCGACATTGCCGCCGGACAGCACCGCGACCACCGGGCCCTCGAAGGCGCCCGGATCGCTCAGCAGCGCCGCGACGGGGCTCGCGCCGGCCGGCTCGACGACCAGCTTGGCCCGCTCCATGCACAGCAGCACCGCGGCGGACAGCGCGTCCTCGGACACCGTCCGGACCTCGTCGACCAACTCGCGGACGATACGGAACGGCACGTCACCGGGCCGCCCCACCCTGATGCCGTCGGCCATGGTCGCCGCGCTCTCGACCGACACCGGCCGCCCGGCCGCGAGTGAGGGCGGGTACGCGGCCGAGCCCTCCGCCTGCACGCCCACCACCGTCACGTCCGGCCGAAGCGCCTTCACCACGGTCGCGACGCCCGCGATCAGCCCGCCGCCGCCGGTGCCGACGACGATCGTGCGCACATCGGGGCACTGCTCCAGGATCTCCAGGCCCACCGTGCCCTGACCCGCGATGATGTCCGGGTGGTCGAACGGGTGGATGAACACCGCGCCCGTCTTTGCCGCGTACTCCTGCGCGGCGGCCAGCGTCTCGTCCACCACCTGGCCGTGCAGCCGTACGTCCGCGCCGTACTCGCGGGTCGCGCTGATCTTCGGCAGCGGGGCGCCCTTCGGCATGAACACCGTGGAGCGCACACCGAGCAGCGCGGAGGCGAGGGCCACGCCCTGCGCGTGGTTGCCCGCGCTCGCGGCGACGACCCCCGCGGCACGCTCCTCGGGCAGCAGCCCCGCGATGCGCACGTACGCGCCGCGCAGCTTGAACGACCCGGTCCGCTGGAGGTTCTCGCACTTCAGGTGCACCGGGGCGCCGACCAGCTGGGACAGGTGCCTGCTGCCCTCCATGGCGGTGACACGTGCGACCCCCGAGAGCATCTTCTGGGCGCCCCGGACGTCATCCGGCGTCACCGTCGGCAAGGAGTCGGCCGTGCTGTAGTTCATGACCACCAGTCTCGCAGTTCACGCCCGTCCACAACGGGTGTGACCAAGGCTCGGAACGGGTTTGCACAGCCCTGGTACGTCCTGCGCTCCGGCCGCGTACCCTGTCCCCCAACCCAGCTCCCCACGCACGAAGTGAGCCCCCGGCGATGCCCACAACACCTGAGATGTCGATGGACATGACCGACATGAGCACTGTCGGTGACACCGGTCTTCTGGACACGCTGCAGCACGAGGTCGCGGTGTTCGCGCGCCGTGCCGAGCAGACGCGGCTCGGCGGGGTCGGGCAGGTGCGCAACTCCATGGACCGCGCCGCGTACCTGCTGCTCAACCGTCTGGACAAGGAAGGCCCCATGGGTGTCAAGGCGCTCGCCGCCAGCATGGGCATCGACTCCTCGACGGTCACCCGGCAGGTCGCCCCGCTGGTCGACACCGGTCTCGTCAAGCGCACCTCGCACCCGGAGGACGGACGCGCGGTGGTGCTCCAGCTCTCCCCGCGCGGGCTGTCCCGGCTCGAGGAGGTACGTTCCTCCAGGCGCCAGCTCATGGCCGAACTGACGCACGACTGGGCGCCGGAGGAGCGCGAGACGTTCACCGCGCTCCTGACCCGCTTCAATGTCGCGCTCTCCGCCCGGCAGGGCACGCAGGGTGTCGCGGGACCGGAGTCCCAGCCGGCGTCCTGAGCCCCGCACGCGTACGCCGTGACGCCGACACACGCGCGTGCGGGTGCTCCAAGGCTCTTGACCCGGGGGGCGCCGCCGGTCTCCTATGAGAGCGGGTCCCTGTCGTCCGTACGCCGTCCGGTGTGCCGCACGCCCTCGACGCCGTACGTACTCGACGGGTCCTGCCCCTCACGGTCACCCACAGGCGGGAGGCGCGGTGCGAGAACGGCATGCGTCCCACGACGCCCGCCGGGCCCGGGAGTTCCAGGCGTTCGTCGCGGGCGCCGCCGGGCGGCTGCTGCACGCCGCGACCCTGCTCACCGCGGAGGCCCCCGACGACAACCCGCGCGCCCGGCGGCTGCTGACGCTGGCCCTCGCCCAGACGTACGCCTCCTGGGACCGGCTGCGCGGCGAGGACCCCTACGCCCGGGCACGCCAGCACCTGGCCACCCGCTTCGCGCGCGAGGCGTGGCACCAGTACGGGGCGCTCGGCCGGCACCGGCCGGCGCCGGGCAGCCCGCTGGTGAACCTCTCTCCCCAGGAACGGCTGATCCTCGTCCTGAGGATGTACGAGGGGGTCGCCGAGGAACAGACGGCGGCGCTGCTCGGCCTGCCCGCCGAGCGGGTTCGGGCCATCTGCGCCCGGGCGATGGCGACACTGCTGCATCCCCCGGCAAGGACGGCAGCGGCGATGCCGGCACCGGAGGTGGCGCCGTCGTGACCGTGCCGTACGCGGACATGGGCGGCCCCCGGCCCGCCGCGCCCCCAGGGACCGCCCTCCCCGGGCCGTACGCCCAAGGAGGTGCCCGGTGAACGTGTCCGAACGGGAGGCGACCGTGCGGCGGATGCTGGAGCGGACACCGCCTCCGGTGCCGCCGGACCTGTACGGCAACGTGGTGCGGCGCGGCAGCCGTCTGCTGCGCCGGCGCACGGTGGCCCTCCGTGTGCTGTGGCTGGCCCTGGTGGCCGCGGTGCTCGCCTTCACCGTGTGGGCGTCGGTCGCCCGCCCCTGGGTGGAGCCGCCGTCGACGACGACTCCACCGATCAGCGACTGGTGAGGTCGAGGGTGAGGCGGTGCCTCAGCCGAGGGCCTGCTTCAGGTCCTCCAGGAGGTCGTCGACGTTCTCGATGCCCACGGAGAGACGGACCAGGTCGGCGGGGACCTCGAGGGCCGAGCCGGCCGCCGACGCGTGCGTCATGCGCCCCGGGTGCTCGATCAGGGACTCCACACCGCCCAGGGACTCGCCGAGCGTGAACACCTTGGCCCGGTTGCAGACCTCGACGGCCGCCTCCTCGCCGCCCTCGACCCGGAACGACACCATGCCGCCGAACGCCTTCATCTGCTTCGCCGCGACCTCGTGCCCGGGGTGCTCAGGCAGGCCCGGGTACAGGACGCGCTTCACGCGCGGGTGCCCGCTGAGCATGTCTGCGACCTTGGTGGCGTTCTCACTGTGCCGGTCCATCCGCACGGCGAGCGTCTTCGTGCCGCGCAGCACCAGCCAGGAGTCGAACGGGCCGGCGACCGCGCCCATCGCGTTCTGGTGGTATGCCAGCTGCTCGCCCAGCTCCTGGTCGTTCACGATCAGTGCCCCACCGACGACGTCCGAGTGGCCGCCCATGTACTTGGTCAGGGAGTGCACGACGACGTCCGCGCCGAGCGCGAGCGGCTGCTGGAGGTAGGGGGTCGCGAACGTGTTGTCGACGACGAGTCGGGCGCCCGCGTCACGGGCGATCTGAGCGACGGCGGCGATGTCGGTGATGCCGAGCAGCGGGTTGGAGGGGGTCTCCACCCACACGACCTTCGTCCTCGGGGTGAGGGCGGCCCGCACGGCGGCCGGGTCGCTGGTGTCGGCCACCGACCACTCCACACCCCAGCGGGAGACGACCTTGGCGAACAGGCGGAACGTACCGCCGTACGCGTCGTTCGGGATCACCACGTGGTCACCGGGGGCGAGCAGCGTACGCAGCAGGCAGTCCTCGGCCGCCAGTCCGGACGCGAACGCGAGGCCTCGCCGGCCGCCCTCGAGGGCGGCGAGGTTCTCCTCCAGGGCGGTGCGGGTGGGGTTGGCGCTGCGGCTGTACTCGTAGCCGCCGCGCAGCCCGCCGACGCCGTCCTGCTTGTAGGTGGAGACCTGGTAGATCGGCGGGACGACCGCGCCCGTGAGGGGGTCGGCCGTGTTCCCCGCGTGAATCGCGAGGGTCTCGAAGTGCTGACTGATGTGCCTGTCGCTCATGGGTTCCGAGGGTAGTGCGCCCGCGGCCGGGACGCGGGATCGCGAGGCCGGGCGCCCCGGAACGGGGCCGCCGCGGCTGGGAACGGGGGCGCCCCGGCTGCGAACGGGGCCGCCGCACCCGGGAGACGGGCCCGGGCGGCGGGGTTTTCCACAGGCGGGGCGACCAGAATGGCCAAGTGTCGGACCGGTCTGGTTCGCTTGGGCCATGGTGATTCTCTGGGTCCTGATGGCACTGGCCCTGTTCAGCATGGTCCTGCTCCCCGTCCTCATGCGCCGGCGAGCGGCCATCCAGCAGGTCTCGCCGGGCGACCCGGACGCCGCGGACCCGGCGAACTACGGGTTCCTGCGTCAGGAGGAGCTGGACGTCCGCATGCCCGGCCCCGACGAGGACCTGCTGGACGTCCTGGACGTGGTGCAGCGCACGCAGGACTACCGCGCGGCCGCCCAGCTCCTGGCCGGCACGGAGGCGGAGGGCGAGACGCGCTGGCAGCGCGTGCAGGCCTTCGCGGGCGCCGCGTCCCTGGAGCTGCAGCAGCGGCCCGGCGGGGTGAGCGAGACGCCGGGCGGACAGTGGCTGCGGGTGTGGCGGGCCGAGGCGCCCAAGGACGCGGGGGGCGCGGCCGTGCACGCGGAGTTCCTGGTGCAGCAGGCGTGGCGCACGTCGACGCCGGGGACGGACGAGTTCCGGATCATCATGGAGGAGGCCAGGTCGGCGTGCGGGGAGGCGGCGCTGCTGGCCCCCGGCGACCCGGTCCCCTACATCATCGAACTGTCCGTGGCCCGCGGCCTTGCCTATCCGCAGCCCGAGTTCGAGCAGCTGTGGCTGAAGATCCTCGACCGGGCGCCCACACACATGGGGGCGCACCTGGCGGCGCTGCACTACTGGTGCGAGAAGTGGCACGGCTCGCGGGACCTGGCGTACTCCTTCGCGGAGGCGGCCGCGGCCCGCGCCCCGCAGGGCTCGCTTCTCGCGGCCATGCCCCTGTTCGCGGTCTTCGAGCACCTTCCCGAAGTGAACCTGGTCAGCAGCTTCTACCAGAGCGAGGTCGTGACGAAGGCCGTCCACGGCGCGCTGTACGCGGTGCACTCGGCCCGCCCCGACGACCCGATGCTGGCGCACGTCCGCCATCTGCTGGTGTTCTTCCTGGTCCGCAGCGAGCGCTGGGCGGAGGCGATGGCCCAGCTGGTCCACGTCGACGGCCACGTGGGCGCGCTGCCCTGGACCCTGACCGCCGACCCGGCGGCGGACTACGCGGTGTACCGGGCGCTGGCGGTGGCCGGGTACGAGGCGAACGGGGGAAGCCCGGCGACCCTGTCGCGCTGAGCCGGCCGGGCCGGCCGGGCCTCCATCCGGCCTGGGCCGCGGAAGAATACGCCCACGCGCTGAGGGGCGTCCGACGCGCTGTCGTGCGTCGGACGCCCCTCAGACGGTGCGTGGGGTCAGGAGTTCGACGCGCCCGACGCCGGGGCATGCAGCGCGACCCAGGCGGCGCTGCAGGTGAGGATGGGGTGGACCGGCGCCGTCGGGGAGACTCCTTCGGCGCAGGTGGTCTCGTAGACCTGGCCGTTCACAGTCAGCACGTCGACGGCGATGGGCCCGTTCGTCGTGGTGCTGTTCACCGGGATGGCAACAGCGCAGGCGTTGGCGGGGTAGCCGGGCAGCGTGCTGAGGTCCGTCCACAGGAAGCCGGGGACGGGCGGGTTGGCGACGCTGACGTCGCGGATTCCCACGTAGGCCTTGCCACCGGTCAACACGGCCCTGAGTTCGAACGAGGTGTTGAACTGGGCGGCGGCGATGTCCGAGCAGCCCTCCTGCGGCCTGCCGGGGCTGGGCGTTGTGCTGGGGGTATGGGGGTCACACTTGCCGTCGCGGTGGCCATCGTGGGGGTCGCACGGCTGCTTCGCGGAGGTGCTCGCGTCACCGCCGGCCACCGTGTGGCCCGCGGCAGCGGCAGGGGTGACGATTCCGATCGTCACCGCCAGCGCGATCGATGCGAGCTTGCCGGCCTTCTTGGCTGTCCTGAGCGCAGGACTCATAGGTGTGCTCCTTGTTCAGGCGTGTCGGGCGATTCCCCGAATCCAGGAGCGAGCTTGGCCCGTGCATGCCGGTCCCTTCGGCAGGCCGGGGCGGAACACGCACGGAGATCAACAAATCGGACTAGTCCCTACCCCTGGTCGAGGCAACCACTCACGTCACGACGGCGGAACCGGCGAGCGGACTTTCGCTCGGTCACCGGTCCGAGGATGCTCCCCGGGCCGGCTCACCCGGGCACCTCACGTACCGTCAAATACTATTCAACGAAATACCGCTGCACGGATTTTGGGAAATACGCCGCCCGGGTACTCTAATCTGACTGCAGAAACGATTTTCCGTCGATTTATTCCCCCAAATGCCGGATACCTGGGCGCCCCGTTGCGCTCGTTAGGTGATCGTGACTTGGAACGAACCGGAAGATCAGATCCCCGTCGGAAGTGGCGCCGGCTGGCACGAGCCGGCCGGCGGTGACGTGCGCCTCAAGGGCTGTTCGGACCTTCTTGAAGACTTCCTCAAGAAGATCAGCGACATGGAGAGCGAATACCTGCGCGCTCTGGACGGAGCATCCTGATACAGAGCTCGGAGGAGCTTCGAGAATGGACAGGATTCAAGGCGAGCCAAGCCTCTACGATCTTCAGTTCTCCCTGAGATCCGATCATGACGTGCTCGGCCAGCCCTCTTATCATGTCGATCCCCTCGGGACGCATCCCGTCTGGAGCGCGCCCGACTCGGACATCGCGCCGAACGGCTGGGACCCCGACGAAGAGCTGGCCCAGATGCTCTCCACCGTGTCGGCGGTGGACCCCGCTCCGCCCTCGCTGGACGGACAGCACCGTCACCGGATCGACCGGCGGCGCCACCGGCCGGCCTCCCACATCCTCGACGGCGGTCAGCGACTCAGCCCCGTCACGCTCCTGGTCGCCACGATCGCCGCGTGCGCGGTGGCGATGCTGGGCTGGTCCACTGCCTACTCCTACAACCAGCTGCGCGAAATCGCCGCCACCGTCCTGCCCGCGCCGCTCGCCCAGTGGTGGCCGCTGACGGTGTACGGACCGTGGTTCGTGGCCGCGCTGTCCATCCTGCGGGCGGCCTTCCAGCACCGCACCGCCCGGCGGTCCTGGTGCGTCATCCTGATCGCCTCCGCGACGGCAGTGGCCCTCTGCATCAGCCACTCCTCGTACTCCGTGCTCTCGATGGTGATCGTCGGGATTCCGCCGATCACCGCCCTGGTGTGCTTCCGGGAGCTCGTCGGGCAGGTGTCCTGCAAGTACCGCCCCCGGCACGCCGCCCCCGGCAAGGAGCCGGCCGGCGGCGGCTGACCCACGACTCCGCGCGAACGGCACACGGATCGGCACCCGCCCCGAGCGAGCGGGTGCCGATCCGTGTGGTGCGTCGTCATCCCGCCATGGACGGGGCGTACGGCGACAGGGCAGGAGCCAGCTGTACTCCGGGGGCCAGGCCGAGGGCCACCAAGGCGTCGGGCAGGCCGCGTCCGACGCGGGTGGCCTCCAGCGTTCCGGGGGCGGCCAGTTGACGGCAGCTCCCGGCGATGATCTCGAACAGGTGCTGCACCCGCCCGGGGCCGCGCGGCAGCAACTGGCCGTGGAAGTCCTCGTGGTGGGCGAGAACGAGGGCGGCGAGACCGGCGACATGGGCCGAGGCGGTGCCGGTGCCGTCCAGGGCCGTGTAGCCGCCGCGCGGGGCGCACGACAGGACCGCCACGCCGGGGGCGGCCGCGTCCACGCCGGGGCCGTGGCAGCTGAACGGTGCGGCGAACAGCCCTTCGGGCGTCAACTGCGGCCCGATGTGGGTGGCTTGGGAGGTGTCCTGCGGGTACGAGCCGAAGACTCCCAGCGCGCCGACGGTGAACACGGTGGGCAGCGAGCCCGGGAACACGACCGGTCCGCCGGTGTCGCCCGCGGGTGCGACGCACGCGATGCCCGCTGCGTAGGCGTCGGCGAGTTTGCGGGAGACCAGTGCCGAAGGGTACGGCGCGGCCACCGCGAGATGGGCGACGTCGACCTCGCGCTCGATGCAGTGGTCCAGAGCGGCGATCAGGTCGCTGAAGTGCCCGCCGGGCAGTACCTGGCAGACCTCGATCTCGGCGTCGACGGCGATGCCGATGATCCCCCTGCCGGTGTCCGCGCCGGCGATGATGCCCGCCGCGTGGGTGCCGGTGCCGAGGGTGTCGTGGGCCCAGCCGCTGTCGGTGCCGCGCACGACATCGACACCGGAGCGCACGCGTTGCCGCAGGTCGGGGTGCTCGGTGCTGACGCCCGAACCGATGACCGCGACCCGGACGCCGAAGGCGCGGAACGTGGGCGGCAGCCGGTCCAGCCGCATGGCCTGCTGGCCCCAGCCGTACTGCTGCCGCTGCTCCAGCTCCGGGTACACCTGGGCCAGCGGGGTGAGAGTGACCAGGTTCTCCTGCGTCGCCGACAGGTCGGGCCGGTGGATCCAGCGGTCGGCGTAACCGCCGGCCGGGCGGACATAGAGGGACTGGACGGTCTCCGCGGTCTCCGTCGCCAGGGTGAGGGTCACCCTCCCGTCGGCCGCGGTGATGCCCTGGCCCGGCCAGGTCGCCCCGATCAGGAACACCCCCGCGCCCGCCAGCGGTTCGCCGTCCGGGCCGCACACGCGCAGCGAGATCTCCGCGGGCTCCTCCAGCGGCATGACCAGCCCCGGATCGCGCAGCGGCAGCACGCCCGCGGACGGTGCGGCGGCGGGTCCGGTCCCGGACAGCGGCAGATCCGGTTCGATGTGCACATGCAGCGACCGCATGGCCGGCACCTGGGCCTCGGCCGCCTCGACGACCACGATCTCCGGGCAGGAGGGCGGCATCCCGGCCCTGTTCAGCTTCTCCGACGGCTGGAGTCTGCGGACCACGGTGACCTCGGGCAGATGATCCAGCCGGTCGCACACCGTGTCCATGCCGACTTCGGAGACTCCCGGTGGGAGAAGAGTCTGCGGCAGCGGCGTCACCAGGTACCGCGCCCGGCGCGGCTGTACCGTGATCGGGGACGGCGCGCCCTTCCTTTGGGGCCCGGCTTTGCTCTCGGGTCCCGGCCCGCCGACCACGCCGCCATCGGACCCGCTCTCGCGGTTGTTTCCGGGTCTTTCCTTGACCATTGCGTCCACCTTCACCACGCCTACGTTGTTCCTGTGCTCTTGATCCGGTGACGGGCGGCCGGCGCTTCCAAGATGATGCGGTGTGCCCGGGAGCCACTCCTGGGCACACCGCATCACGGGGTCACGCGCCGGCGGACGTCAGCCGATACCGAAAGGCGTCGGGCCGAAGCCGGGGCCGGGCGGCGGAGGCGGCGTCGGGCCGAAGCCGAGGCCGGGCGGCGGGTACTGCTGGCCGAAGGGCTGGCCCGGGCCGCCGCCGGGGCCCCACTGCTGGCCCTGCTGACCCTGCTGGCCCTGCTGGCCCTGCTGCAGCAGGGTCACGATCGCGATCGGCAGCGCCTGCTGCACGGACTGCTCCACCGCACTGCGGGCGCCCTGACGCAGCGCGTGGTGCAGCGCCACGGCCAGGTAGGGGTGCGCCTGGTGGGCCATGCCCTGCTGCTGCAGCTGCTGCTGGACCTGCTGGATCTGCTGCAGCGTCTGCTGCATGCGCTGCGCGATCTGCTGGCTCGCCTGCTGACAGGCCTGCTGAATCGTGTGCTGGACGATCTGCGCGATCGGCTGCTGCATCTGAGCGCCGAACTGCTGGCCGAACTGCTGGCCGAACTGCTGCAGGGGCTGGGGACCGGTCATCACCGACATGAATGCTCCGTTCGATGGCACCAGGGGGAAGCCCGACATAGACGACCTATGCGGACTTTGCCGGAAGATCCCGACGCCCTGAAGCTAAGGTGGCGCACTCTCGATCGCAATCCGATGACCATCTCAACCGACCCTGCGATGGGACCGGTTCGGCGAGGCGTTCGGAGCGCGCCGCGCCCGACGGCACAAGGCCGGGCACGGCCGGGACGGGGGCACGGCCCCGGCCGCGCGATGGCACCTCCAACCGGATGAACCTCAGTCCCCGCCGCTCCCGTAGGGCCTGGTCAGGATCTCCATGTTGTGACCGTTCGGGTCGTCGAAGTACGCGCCCCGGCCGCCGTCGTTGTGGTTGATCTCGCCGAGGCGGCGGTGGTACGGGTCCGCCCAGTACCTCAGGCCCCTGTCCCGGATACGGGCGAAGATCACGTCGAAGTCGTCCTCGGAGACCAGGAACGCGTAGTGCTGCGGGGTGATCGAGCCGGTGGTCTCCATGTAGTCCAGCGTCACGCCGTTGGGGATCTCCACCGGGGCGAACGGGCCGAACGGCGGCGCCACCTCGAGCCCGAGCAGATCGGCGAGGAAACGGGCGGACGCCTCCTTGTCGTGTGCGGCGACGATCGTGTGGTTGAGCTCCACGGACATGGTCGGGCCTCCTGTCCCCCGGTTGTGTCCCCCGGTTGCCGGAACCACTTTCCAGGCTAGGCAGCGGGAGGGGGCGGCACATCGGTCTTCGGGCCCACGCCGCTGCGACCTTCGACCGACAACGCACATGAGGCGGCCACGGGGGCCGCCTCATGTGGTGCTGTCAGGGGATTCTCAGATGGTGGCCGCGTCGATCACGAACCGGTACCGGACGTCGCTGCTCAGCACCCGCTCGTACGCCTCGTTGATCTCGGAGGCGCTGATCAGCTCGATCTCGGCGCCGACGCCGTGCGCCGCGCAGAAGTCCAGCATCTCCTGGGTCTCGCGGATGCCGCCGATGCCGGAGCCGGCGAGGGTCTTGCGGCCGGAGATCACCGAGAACAGGTTGAGCGAGATGGGCTCCTCGGGAGCGCCCACGTTCACCAGCGCGCCGTCCGTCTTCAGCAGCGACAGGAGCGCACCGAAGTCCATCGGCGCCGACACGGTGGAGATGATCAGGTCGAACGTGCCGCGCAGCTCCTCGAAGGTCTTCGGATCGCTGGTGGCGTAGTAGTGGTCGGCGCCCAGCTTCAGCCCGTCGTCCTTCTTGCGAAGGGACTGCGACAGGACCGTCACCTCGGCTCCCATCGCGTGCGCGAGCTTGACGCCCATGTGGCCGAGGCCGCCCAGGCCGACGATCGCGACCTTCTTGCCGGGGCCCGCGTTCCAGTGGCGCAGCGGGGAGTACGTGGTGATGCCGGCGCACAGCAGCGGAGCCGCCACGTCGAGGGAGAGGCCGTCCGGGATGCGGACGACGAAGTTCTCGTCGACGACGATCTTCTCGGAGTAGCCGCCGTAGGTGGGCTCGCCGTCCTTGCCGATGGCGTTGTACGTGCCGACGCCGCCCTTGAGGCAGTACTGCTCCAGGCCCTTCTCACAGTTCTCGCACTCGCGGCAGGAGTCGACCAGGCAGCCGACGCCCACGCGGTCGCCGACCTTGAACTTGGTCACCCCGGGGCCGACCTCGGAGACGACGCCCGCGATCTCGTGGCCCGGGACCATCGGGAAGATCGCCTCGCCCCAGCCCTCGCGGGCCTGGTGGATGTCCGAGTGGCAGATACCGGCGAACTTGATGTCGATCAGAACGTCGAACTCGCGGACCTCGCGGCGCTCGATGGTGGTGCGCTCGAGCGGGGCCTTCGCGGCGGGTGCGGCGTACGCAGCAACGGTGGTCATGCGGAGTTTCTCCTAGGGGTCGCGTGCCCGGCTGCCTTCCACCGGGCACGCCGTCCAGCGTGCCCGACGGCAGCCGAGTCACCCAGACCACGCTTCTGCCTACGACCAGCGGTCCTACCATTGGCGGGGTCAGGCTCCCGGTCCTACCACCATGAATACTGGACGTATGGAAGAACAGCTCGACTCCGTGCCGGAGCCCGCCGCGGGAGCCGGTCAGGCCCTGGACCGGCGCGCCGAGCTCAGCGAGTTCCTGCGCACCCGCCGGGCCCGGCTCAAGCCGCAGGACGTGGGACTGCCGGACTTCGGCCGCCACCGCAGGGTGCCCGGGCTCAGACGCGAGGAGCTGGCGCAGCTGGCAGGCGTGTCCGTGGCCTACTACACACGCCTGGAGCAGGGCAATGGACGGAACGTGTCCGCGGAGGTGCTCGACGCGATCGCCCGCGCGCTGCACCTGACCGACGCCGAGCACGCGCATCTGACGCATCTGGCCAAGCCGAAGGCGCACAAGAAGAAGCCGTCGGCCAGGACGCAGCAGGTGCGGACGTCGCTCATGCAGCTGCTGGACTCCTTCGACGGGGTCCCGGCGTACATCGTGGGGCGGCGTGCGGACATCCTGGCGTGGAACCGGATGGCCGCGGCCGTCTTCGGCGACTGGGCTCAGCTGCCGCCGCAGGAGCGGAACTGGGCACGGATGACGTTCCTCAAGCCCGAGTACCAGGACCTGTTCGTGGACTGGGAGCAGAAGGCCATCGACATCGTGTGCCAGCTGCGCTACGAGGCGGGGTGTCACCCGGACGATCCGCGACTGTCGGCGCTGGTCGGGGAGCTGTCGGTGAAGAGCGAGGACTTCCGACGGCTGTGGGCGACGCACGATGTCAAGGAGAAGAGCCACGGGTTGAAGCGGTTGCGGCATCCGCTGGTGGGCGACCTCGCGCTGCAGTTCGAGTCGTTCCGGGTGCCGGACGACGGTGAGCCGGCGCTGGTGACGTACCACGCCCAGCCGGGCTCGGCGTCGGCGGAGGCGCTGCGGCTGCTGGCGAGCTGGGGCACGGACGCCACCCGCGCGGGCACGACCGCGCCGCAGGCCTGACGGCAGCGGGCACCGGCGCACCGCACGCCTGACGGCCACGGGCACGACCGCGCCACACATCGGACGACCCCGGCACAAAGAGCGCCACACATCGGACGGCTCACCGGAGGCATCGCTTCCGGTGGGCCGTCCGCCATCTGTCCGCTGTCTATCGACTCACTTGGCGTAGAACGCGTTGTAGATGGAGATCGTCGACTTGTTGCCCTTCTTGTCGGCGATCTTGGCGTGGAACGACAGGCCCTGGCCCTTGGCCGGGTTCCTGTAGGTGATCCTGCCGTTCTTGACCGTCAGCTTGGTCCAGGTCCTGCCGTAGTCGTACGACACCCAGACCGAGAGCGACTGGAGGTTGCGGCCCGCGGCCGCGCCCTGGACGGTGACCGGGATCGTGACCTTCTTGCCGGCCTCGACGCGGCTGTCCAGGCCGGTGGTCGCGCCGAAGCGGACGGTCGAGGCGGGCAGCTGGGCGCTGTCCACCTTCTTGGACTTGAACGTCCAGCCGGCGTCGATGCGGGTGGACGCCGCCGCCACCTTCACGCTGCGGATGACCGAGGTCGTCAGCGTGTACGTGGCCTCGGCGGCGGGAACCTCGAAGGGCTTCACGCCGAACAGCGGATCGTCACTCGAGCCGACCTTGGTGCCACCCCGGTACAGCGTCGTCCTCACCGACATGAACTCGGAGGATCCGGCGTGCCCCTGCCCGTCCGCGAACAGCGGCAGGTATCCGTAGATCTCGTTGTCGGCCCGGAAGAGGCCGTAGTCGGAGTTGATCACCGGCCCGAAGACCGCGGTGTTGAGGGTCTTGGTGTAGGTCTTGCCGCCGGTGAGGATCTGCGGGGCGCCCAGCGTGTAGTACGCCTCCGAGACCGGGAAGCCCCCCGCGTCCTTCTTGCCGCCGTACTGCGAGAAGTCGAACGTCCACTGCGCCTTGTCACCCGTGGACACGTAGAACGTGCGCGTGCCGCGCAGGTTCTGCCCGACGGGGACGTTGGAGCCGCTGTCGGTCGGTGTCTCGGCGTAGGCGCCGACGGCGCCGGTCTTGCCGCTGCTCGCGGCGCCGAGGTTCAGCTTCAGCGTGGCCAGTTCGTTCGCCTTGTAGTGGCGCACGTGCGCGCCCTGAAGCTGCTTGACCGCGGAGCCGGTGAACACGTCGTACTCCGCCGTGTCGCCCTCGGTCCACTGGCCGAACCAGGACTGGGAAAGACCGGAGGGGACCGGTGGGCCGACCTGCGCCAGGCGGATGTCCGCGAACGACGGAGCGGACAGGGCCAGGCCGGTGCCCGCCGGGTCGTAGAAGTACGACACCGTCGCGGACCGCGGCTTGGCCGACGCGTCCGGGACCGTGATGTCGGCGGACCTGGTCTTGTTCAGGTCCAGGGTGATGGCGGTGTCCCCGGTGACGCTCACCTTGGGCTGGACCAGCCAGTCGACGCCGCCCTCGATCGAGGTCGGGTCCTTCACGGAGAGGGAGTCCAGCAGGTACGTGCCCTTGGGCACGCGGATCTTCACGGTCGTCGCGGAGCTCTGGGAGAAGTACTCCTTGCCCGCGTCGGCGCCCGAGGCCGCGACCAGGTCGCTGAGGTGGACGGGCGCCTGTCCGTCACGGCCCACGTACTTCAGCGTGACGTCGTACGACTCCCCCTCGCGTTCCACGGCCGCGGCCGTGCGCACGCTCTGGCCGCCGCCCGTCGCCGTCACATACGCCGAGTACGCGCCGTCGACGGTGCCGCCCAGCTTGCTGTCGACGGCGACCGGGACCGACGCCGTGCCGCCCGCGGGGACGGTGACCGTTTTCGCGCCGAGCGTGAAGAAGCCCGAAGGAGCCGCCTGGCCCCTGGGGTTGGTGGCCGTCAGCGACAGCGTGAGGGTGACGGCGCTCTTGCCGGTGTTGCGGTACGTCAGCTGCTTGGTGAGCGGCGTGTCGTCGGTGTGCGGCCACTGCGCGGTGCCGAAGCTCAGGGACGACGGTTCGGCGAGCACCGTCTGCCTGATCGCCCTGTCCACGGCGATGCGGCCCGAACCCTGCTGGAAGGGGGTGTAGTTGCCGCCCTTCGCGGAGCCCGTCAGCGCCGACTTCAGCTCGGGATACGTCCAGTCGGGGTGCTCCTGCTTGAGGATGGCGGCGGCGCCCGCGACGTGCGGGGTCGCCATCGACGTACCCGAGATGGTCAGGTAGCCGGCCGGGTTCTCGCCGACCTCCTGGTCGATGAGGCTGCCCGGAGCAGCGGCGGCGGTGATGTCCACGCCGGGTGCGGTCACATCGGGCTTGAGGGCACCGTCGAGGCCGGGACCACGGCTGGAGAAGTCCGCCAGCCGGTCCTTGTCGTCGACCGCGCCGACGGTGAGCGCGTCGGCCGCGCTGCCCGGGGAGCCGATGGTCTTCTCGCCGCCCTCCCCCGCGTTGCCCGCGGCGATGGCGAACAGGATGCCCTTCTGCTCGGAGAGCTTGTTCACCTCCGCCTCGAGCGGGTCGATGTCGGGCGTGTTGGCGCCGCCCAGGCTGAGGTTGACGATGTCGGCGCCCTGCTGGGCGGCCCACTCCATGCCCGCGAGGATGCCGGAGTCGTCGCCGTACCCGTCGTCGTCGAGGACCTTGCCACTGAGGATCCTGGCGCCGGGCGCGACGCCCTTGTACTTGCCGTGCGACTTCGCGCCGGTGCCGGCCACGATGGACGCCACGTGCGTGCCGTGGCCGACCTTGTCGGCGGTGGTGGCGGAGGTGGAGAAGTTCTTGGCCTCGATCACCTGGCCCTTGAGGTCCGGGTGGTCGGCATAGACGCCCGTGTCGAGCACGGCGACCTTGACGCCCTTGCCGGTGTAGCCCGCGGCCCAGGCCGTCGGGGCGCCGATCTGCGGCACGGACTTGTCCAGGCTCGCCTTGCGGACGCCGTCGAGCCAGACGTGCGCGATGCCGGAGGCGGTGGCGTCGCCGTCGGTGACGGCCTTCCACAGCTCGGCCGCGTCCCGCTGGGGCGTGAGGACCGCGTCGGCGTTCAGGGACGTGAGGGTCCGGCGGAGCGTGCCCGCCTCGCGGACGTCGGCCTTCGCGGTACGGGCGGCGCCCTTGTAGCCCACGATGACCTTCAGGCCGTTCTTCTGGTCCGCGCGGGTGCGCGACGAGTTGAGCTCGGTGACGTCGAACAGACGCCGGTCGATCTTCCCCTCGGCGATCAGAGCGGCCGCGTCGGCCGGCACCACATAGGTGTGTCCGGCGGTCTTGCGGACCTGGACCGGAACGTTCTCCCGGCCCTTCGCCCGCTCCAGGCCCACGACTCGGCCCTTGGCGTCGACGACGACGCGGTCACCGGTGATGAGAGTGATCCGGTGCTGGGCCGTCAGGCCGCCGGCGGCGCCGTGTGCCGCGGGGGCGGGCTTCGCCGACGCCGGGCTGGTCATGCCCGCCGCCAACGCCACGGCGGCCGCCGTTGCGACGGTCGCCGCGCATGCTCTTTTCACTTGTCTGCGCAAGACTCCCCCTGGAGATGAGGTGCCGGGCGAATCCCCGTTCACCCGGCCGGGGGTGGTCTCGTACATGCACACGTCATCCCCCCGGATCACGCAGTATGCCGGGGGGTGATCAACGCCTCAATACGGGGGCCGTAACGACTTGCAACGACCGGGCGTCCATGCGACGACCCACCGAACGTCGTGCCGAACGGCCCACGGAGGCCCACGGAACGGCCTACCGGCAGAGGAAGTGCGTGCTTGGTTCTCGCTCCGCACGATGCGCAGTCCATGGTCGTGTGCGCGGGGTGCACGAGGCGGACGATGAGAAGGATGTGGCCGCACGGGAACCGGCTGGCGCAAACGCCGAGGCGCTCGCAGCCCTGTCGGGGGCTGCGAGCGCCTTCTAGGCGTACGGGCGGGGTCCCGTCGGCGCCGGCGTCAGACGGCCGAACCCGCCTTCCACTGGGCCCAGCTCATGTTCCAGCCGTTGAGGCCGTTGTCCGGGGCGACCGTCTTGTCGCCGGTGTTCTCGACGACCACCACGTCACCGATCAGTGAGTGGTTGTAGAACCAGGCGGCCGGTGTGCTCGGGTCGTTCGCGCCCTTCTTGTCCTGCAGGCCGACACAGCCGTGGCTGGTGTTGACGTTGCCGAAGACGGACGAGGCACCCCAGTAGTTGCCGTGGATGAAGGTGCCCGACGTGGTCAGGCGCATGGCGTGCGGCACGTCCTTGATGTCGTACTCGCCCTTGCCGTCCGAGTCGGTGAAGCCGACCGTCGCGCCGTTCATGCGGGTCTGGGTGAACTTCTCCGAGATCACCATCCGGCCCTCGTAGGTCGTGTGATCCGGGGCGCCCGCGGAGATCGGTATGGTCTTGATGACCGTGCCGTCCTGCGTCACCTTCATCTGCTTGGTCTTCGCGTCGACGTACGAGACCTGGTTGCGGCCGATCTTGAAGGTGACCGTCTTCTGCTGCACGCCGTATATGCCGCTCGCGCCCTCGACGCCGTCGAGGTTCAGCTTCATCGTGACGGTGGAGCCCTCCTTCCAGTACTGCTCGGGACGGAAGTCGAGCCGGTTGGCGCCGAACCAGTGGCCGACGACCTCCTGCCCGCTGCTGGAGGTGACGGCGATCCCCTTCTGCACGGCGGCCTTGTTGGTGATCGCCTTGTCGAAGTTGATCGAGACGGGCATGCCCACGCCGACGGTCGCGCCGTTGTCCGGCGTGAAGTTGCCTATGAAGGAGTGCGCCGGGGCGACGGTCGTGAAAGAGGCGTTCTCGTGGGCGTCGCGGCCCGCGGAGTCCTTGGCCGTCACGGCGATCTTGTACGTCGTGGCCCGCTCGAGCTGGGTGGTCGGCGCCCAGCTGGTCTTGTCGGCGGAGATCTGTCCGGCGACCGGGGTGCCGGACGCGGTCGTCATGCTGACCTCGGTGAGCGTGCCCTTGGCGACCGTGACCTTGGCGGCGTTGTTGATGGAGGCGTTGTCGGAACCGTCCGCCGGCGTGATCTTGATCTGTGCCTCGGAGGTCTTCTTGGCGGCCGCCTCGTCGACCGAGGCCTGCGAGTCCTTGTTGTCCCCGCCGCCACTCGCCGCCGAGTTGCCTCCGCTACACGCGGAGAGCACCAGCACCCCGCCGAGCAGTGCGGACGCGGCCATCAGGCCCTTGCGCCGCTTACTGTCCGTCATCACACGCTTCTCCATGGTTGCCGAATCCCCATAACCCCGTTGAGTCCCCCGTAAGAACCCTCAACGCTACGACCGGTTCGTCCGGTTCCACATCCGTGGCCGGTGTGGGACACACCACGCCGGCCCGACGGGTGCCCGATGAGTCCCGGTGCCATGCGGGACACCAGGGAACGTCTTTTGAGACGACGGTGCCCCGGGCGCCGGTTGCCACCCGGGGTCACCATTTTCCCAAGACATGTCAGCCGAGTCGGACCCCCTCGTCGTCCTCGTCTCCCCCTGGCTCATCATCCTCGCCCAGCGCCCAGTCCGGCGAATCGGGGTCGTAGTCGACGATCTCGCTGCTCCAGGAGGCCTGGGCGAGTTCGACGCCGGGTACCTCGCCCAACAGGACGGACGGCTCGACGAGATACGCGACGGCCTCGGCCGTGTCCTCCGTCACCGCGCTCTCCGTGTAGGCGCGCTCGCTCTCGGGCATGCCGGGGTCGTCCGCGATCCGCCGCAGGGCGGCCTTGGCAACGGCGTCGACATCGTCGATCTCGACGACCAGTTCCAGGCGAAGGCGGACATACCGTGATGTCTCAGAAGTGCTCATGGCGCGCAGCGTACGGCCCGGAGAGCTCGCGACTTTCCCACGACCCGCGCCTTTCACTAGCATCGCTCCACACGGCCAATTCGTAAGCGCCCCAGGGGGATCGGAATTTCGTGTCCGCCGCACGTCGATCGTCGTCCACCACCCGCCGGACGTTGCTGACCGCCACTGCCGCGGGGACCCTGTTGGGTGCCCTGTGGTTCGTGCCGTCCGCGAACGCGACCCAGAGCACACCTGAGAGTCCGCGGATCGCGACCTCGACCACCACCGACCAGACGTCGACCGGCGCGACGGACACGACCGGTGCGACGGCCCACACGCAGCTGGCCGACACCGGCAGCGTGGACACGACGCCGTACGTCATCGGGGGGACGCTGTTCCTGGGCCTGGGAGCGGGTTTCGTGACGTACTCGATACGCCGGGAGCGCACCGAGGCGTACTGACGGCCCCACGGCCGGTTGGTGCACAAGGCCCCGCCGCCACCGGGGCTGGTCAGCGGCGACGGCGGGGGCCGGTGGGGCGTCAGCCGGCGGTGGGGCGCAGCCGGATGACGTTCCAGGAGACGGGCGGCAGGCTCACGGTGAGACGGCCGCCGGTGACCGCGCCGGTGTGCACGCCGCGCGGCCGGACCCTCTCGGGGTCGTGCCGGGTGTTGGTCGCGCGCAGGTCCGGGTCGGCGAGGACGGAGTGCTCCACCGGCATGTAGCCGGGGAAGGCCCGCAGGTCCAGGGTGAGTTCCACGTCCTCGGTCTGGTGCCGGTTGACCGCGAGGACCGTGAGTTCGTCGGCACCCTCCGCCTCGGACACATGGGTGGCGACGGCGTCGAGGACGGGAACCTCACCGAACCGTGCCGTCTCGTACACGGGCGCGACCGGCTCGACCCGCAGCACCGTGCCCCGGGCGTGCCGCGCCGCCTGGGCGAACGGGTGGAACGTCGTCTGCCGCCAGCTGGGGCCGCCGGGTTCGCTGCGGATGGGCGCGATGACGTTGACGAGCTGGGCGAGGCAGGCGGCCGTGACGCGGTCGCTGTGCCGGAGCAGGCTGATCAGCAGGCCGCCGACCACGACCGCGTCGGCGACGTTGTACTCGTCCTCGATGACCCGCGGCGCCACCGGCCAGTCGGTGGGCTTCTCCTGGTTCTCGAAACGGGACAGGTACCAGACGTTCCACTCGTCGAAGGAGAGATTGATCCGCTTCTTCTTGCGTTGCTTGGCCCGTACGTGGTCCGCCGTGGCCACCACCGCCTCGACGAAGCGGTCCATGTCCACCGACGAGGCGAGGAAGCTGCCGAGGTCGCCGTCCAGTTCCTCGTAGTAGGCGTGGCAGGAGATGTAGTCGACCTGGTCGTAGGCGTGCTCCAGGACGGTCGCCTCCCAGGAGCCGAACGTCGGCATCGAGGAGCTGGAGCTGCCGCAGGCCACCAGTTCGAGCCCGGGGTCGATCATCCGCATGGCGCGCGCGGTCTCGGCGGCCAGCCGGCCGTACTCCGCGGCGGTCTTGTGACCGGTCTGCCAGGGCCCGTCCATCTCGTTGCCGAGGCACCACATCCGGATGCCGAACGGCTCCTTGGCGCCGTTGGCCCGCCGCCGGTCGGCCAGCGCCGTGCCTTCCCGGTGGTTGCAGTACTCCAGCAGGTCCAGCGCCTCCTGGACCCCGCGGGTGCCGAGGTTGACGGCCATCATCGGCTCGACCCCGGCCTTCTGGGTCCAGCGGTGGAACTCGTGCAGCCCGAACGCGTTGGTCTCCGTGCTGTGCCAGGCCAGGTCGAGGCGGGTGGGGCGCTCGGCCGCCGGGCCGACGCTGTCCTCCCAGCGGAACCCGGAGACGAAGTTGCCGCCGGGGTAGCGCACGGTGGTCACACCGAGTTCGCGCACCAGGGCGAGGACGTCGCGGCGCAGCCCGTCCTCGTCGGCCTGCGGATGGCCGGGCTCGAAGATGCCGGTGTACACACAGCGGCCCATGTGCTCCACGAACGAGCCGAAGGTACGGGGGTTGACGTCGGCGACGCGGAAGGCGGGGTCGACGGTCAGGGAAGCGTGCAGCATGGAAGGTCGCTCCGGGGGGTGCGCGGGGTGGCCGGGAAAGGAGGTCGGGCAGGGATCACTTGAGGCTTCCGACGGTCAGACCGCCGCGCCAGTACCGCTGCAGCAGCAGGAAGGCGATGACCAGCGGCAGGATCGCCACCAGCGAGCCGACGACGACCAGGCTGAACAGCGCGTTGGCGCCGCTCTGCACCATCGCCCCCTGGTACCAGGACGTAAGGCCCACGGTGAGCGGGAACAGCTTGTCGTTGTTGAGCATCACCAGCGGCAGGAAGAAGTTGTTCCAGGTGCCGACCATGGAGAACAGCAGCACGGTGACCAGGGCGGGCCTCAGCGTCGGCAGGGCCACCGACAGCAGGACGCGCATCTCCCCGGCGCCGTCGACGCGGGCGGCCTCCAGCAGTTCGTCGGGCAGCGACTCCTGCACGTACACCCGCACCAGGTAGACGCCGAACGGGTTGAGCAGCGAGGGCAGGATGACCGCCCACATCGTGTTCGTCAGCTCCACCTTGCTCAGCAGCAGGTAGGTGGGGATGGCCAGCGCGGTCGCGGGCACCATGATGGCGCCGAGCAGGCTCGAGAAGAGCAGGTTCCGGCCCGGGAAGCGGTACTTGGCGAAGGCGTAGCCCGCGAGGGTCGCCACGGCGGTGGCGCCCGCTCCGCTGACGCCCGCGTAGATCGCAGTGTTGCCGAGCCAGCGCAGGTACTCGCCGTCGTCGTACGTGAACAGCTGCTGGAGGTTGGTGAAGAAGGAACCGGGCGAGCGGAACCACAGGGCGGCGGTGGTGAACAGCGCGTCGTTGTCCTTGCTGGAGGCCACCAGCAGCCACCAGAACGGCAGCAGGAAGTAGAGGATCATCGCCGCCATCACGACGTTGACGGTGACGCGTCCCCTGGCGGGGGCGGGGCGTCGGCGGGGGGCCGGGACGGCGACGGCGGTCGCAGCGGCGGTCGTCACTTCAGTCCGCTCCTTCGGCGCGTGAGGAAGAGGAAGATGTAGGAACCGATGAAGACCACCGCTCCGAGGGCGAAGGAGATGGCGGCGGAGTAGTTGAACTCGGAGTACTGGAACGCCAGGTTGTGGGCGTACAGGTTCGGTGTGTAGTCAGGGGTTATCACCGAGCGGGCGGTCGGCTGCAGGACCCGTGGCTCGGTGAAGAACTGCAGGGTGCCGATGATGGTGAACATCAGCGTGAGCACCAGCGCCGAGGAGATCATCGGGACCTTGATGCGCAGCGCCGTCTGGAACTGGCTCGCTCCGTCGATGCGCGCCGCCTCGTAGATCTCGCGGGGCAGGCCCTGCAGTGCCGCGTAGAGGACGATCATGTTGTAGCCGGTCCACTGCCAGGTCACGATGTTGCCGAGCGACGTCAGCATCAGCCCGTGCGAGAGCAGGTTGACCGATCCGAGCCCCAGGGCGTTGCTGATGGAGTTCACCGGGCCGAACGTCGGGCTGTACAGGAAGCCCCACATCAGGGCGCCGATCACCGCGGGCACTGCGTACGGCATGAAAAGCGTCATCCGGAAGGCTTTGGCGAGGCGGCTGGTGACCTCGTCGATGATCAGCGCGCCGAGCAGGGCGAGGGCGAGCATGACCGGGATCTGCACCAGGCCGAAGAGCACCACGCGGCGCACGCCGGACAGGAACTGAGGGTCGGTGAAGGCCTGCTTGTAGTTGGCGAACCAGCTGAAGTGGTCGCCTCCCACCAGGGTCGAGGTCCTCAGGCTCAGCCAGAAGGCATAGCCGAGCGGGGCGATGAGGAAGGCGAGGAACAGCAGTGTGAACGGGGTGACCAGCAGCAGGCCCATGCCGCGGTGCCGGGTCCGGGCCTTCAGCCGCCCGGACCGCGGTCCGGCACCGCGGCCGGCCGCGACATCACGGCCCTTGGCGGCCGCCGCTGCCGAGGGCGCGGCCGCGGCGGCGGCCGGTGACCCCTGTCGGAGCAGGCTCATCAGATCTCCTTGAGCGTTGGGCAGGGCCCCCGCCGACGGTGAGGAGGCACGGCGGTCGGCGGGGGCGGTAGGCGGGGCGAGCCCCCGGAGGGTTACTGGCTGACCTTGAATCCCTGCTTGGACGCATAGCCCGTCACCTGCTGCTGGATGTTGTCCGCCACGGACGACCAGGGAGTCTGGCCCTGGAGGGCCTTGCCCACCTCACTGGTCTGCGTGTTGTAGGCGTAGTCCTGGAACGGGCTCCAGTCGAAGGTGCCGATGTTGTTCGCCGCGGGCCCGAAGATCTTGTTGACCTGCTGGCCCCCGAAGAAGTCGTACTTCTTGTCCTGGAAGTAGGAGCCGTTCAGGATCGGGGTGGCGAGCGGGAACAGGTACGCCTGGTCGATGCCGATCTTCCAGGCGGCCTCGGAGGCGCCGAACAGTTCTCGGGCGACCTCGGTGGCCTGCTTGGGGTTCTTGGTCTGGCTGGTGACCGCGAAGGTCGAACCGCCCCAGTCGCCCTGGGCGTTGCCGCCCGCCGTCCACTGCGGCAGCGGGGCGGCGCGCCACAGGCCGCCCGTCTTCTTGGCCACGCTCTGCAGGTAGCCGGGGCCCCAGCCGGCGGCCAGGTAGGTGGCGTACTTGCCGCTGCTGAGCCCGTTGTAGAAGTCGGTGGTGGCGTACGACGCGGTGTCGACCAGCTTGCTCTTCACCAGGTCGCCCCAGTAGTCGTACACCTTCTTGGCGCCGTCGTCGTTCATCTTGACGCCGATGTTCGGCAGCTTGCTCGCCGAGTAGGTGTAGGGGCGTGAGCCGGCCTGCCACATCAGGCCCTGCAGCCAGCCCGCCGCGGACTCGTCGCTGCCGAAGTCGGTCATGTACGCCTTCGGGTCGGCGGCGTGCAACTTGGCCGCCTCCTGCTTGTACTCGTCCCAGGTGGTGGGGACCTTCAGCTTGTACTTCTTGAAGACGTCCTCGCGGTACAGCATCGCCATCGGGCCGCCGTCCACGGGGATGGCGTAGACGTGGTCGCCATCGGAGACCTGGTTCCAGGCCCAGGGAACGTAGTTCTTCTTGTCGTCGTTCGCGCCGTACTTGCCGATGTCCAGCAGACCCTTGGTGAGCTGGATGGTCGGCAGCTCCTGGAACTCCAGCATGACGACGTCCGGGGCGCCCTGACCGGCCTTCAGCGCCGTCTTCAGCTTGGTGTACTCGTCCTGGCCGACGCCCGCCTGCACCCAGTCGACCTGGACGTCCTTGTGGGTCTTGTTGAACTGGTCCACGACCTGCTTGAAGTCCGGGTACCAGGCCCACACCTTGATGTGCACCGGGCCGCCGCCCGCCGCGCCGGAGCCGCTGCCGCCCGAGCCGCCGGAACCGCAGGCCGCGACGAGCACACCGGTGAGGGCGGCGGACGCCGCCACGAACGCCCGGCGGAGGAGGCGGGGCTGTCGGCGGGCCACGCGGCGGGAACCGCCTGTCGGATGCTGTCTGCTGGTAGACATGCGCATTCTCCTGAGTGAGGTGCCTGGGGAGCTGAGGCAGAGGCCGGGGAGAGGAGGGTGCGGGGGTGCCGGGGGTGGGGACGAGAAGGAAGGAGGAGGAGGGAAGGGGAGGGAAGAGGAGGTTCGGTATACCGAACGGCATTCGATCGTCAGGTCGATGACGGGCGTCAGGGATGCTGTGCGGGGATTGGGTTCAGACCATCTCTGCTACGCTTTTGCAGCGCTGCAGAAGTGTTAACCCACAACTTGCCGCGCTGCAAGAGGTAACGCAGCGGAAACTCCAACCGGCTCGAACCAGGCTGCACCGGACGAAGGTGAGATATGGGAAGAGGCGTGACCCTGCGCGACGTCGCGGCCCGCGCGGGCGTCTCCAGCCGCACCGTGTCCAACGTGGTGAACGGCTACGCACCGGTCTCCGAGGCCACCCGCGCCCGCGTCCAGCAGGCCGTGGACGAACTCGGCTACCGGCCGAACGTGCTGGCCCGCAACCTCGCCGCCGGGCGCTCGGGCCAGATCGCGGTGGTCGTGCCGTATCTCGACACGCCGTACTTCGCCGAACTGCTGCAGGGCATCATCCGCGCGGCCCGGGTACAGGGTTACAACGTCCTGATCGACCAGACCGACGGCGACGCGGAGCACGAGAGGCTGTTCCTCAGCCGCGGCTCCCAGCAACTGCTCTTCGACGGGGTCATCTTCAGCCCGCTCGGCCTCGCCCAGTCCGACCTGGCCGTCCGCGACCCGAGCCTTCCGCTGGTGGTGCTCGGCGAGCGGGTCAGCGACGGCGGCTTCGACCACGTCGGCATCGACGACGTCACCGCCTCCCGCGAGGCCACCGAGCACCTGCTCGACGTCGGCCGGCGGCGTGTCGCGGCGATCGGCGACCAGCCCTACCGCACCGGCGAGGCGGCCCAGCTGCGCACCCGCGGCTTCCGGCTGGCCCACGAGCGCGCCGGGATCCCCGTACGGGAGGAGCTGATCATCTCCACCCCGCGCTTCAACCGCTCCGACGGCGCCTCGGCGATGGCCCACCTGCTCGACCTCCAGGAGCCGCCGGACGCGGTGTTCTGCTACAGCGACCTGGTGGCGCTGGGCGCGATGCACACGCTGGCCTCGCGCGGGCTGCGCGTCCCGGAGGACGTCGCGATCGTCGGCTATGACGACATCGAGGACGGCCGCTACTCCAACCCGGCCGTCACCACGATCTCGCCGGACAAGAAGATGATCGCGGAGACGGCGGTGGAGCGGCTGCTGAAGCGGATCGGCAGCCCGACGCCCGTACCGGGGCTGGAGATCCGGGCGCCGCACCGGCTGGTGGTCCGGGAGAGCACGGTGGGCCGGCGGGCAGCGCAGTAGGCGAGGGCCTGCCGGCGGGTGCCGCCGCGGCACGGCGGTGGTGGGCCGGCGGCCAGCGCGAGCGGATGGGGTCGGTCGGCGGTGGTGGGCCGGCGGCCAGCGCGAGCGGGTGGGGTCGGTCGGCGGGGGCGGGCCGGCGGCCAGCGCGAGCGGGTGGGGTCGGTCGGCGGAGGCAGGCCGGCGGCCAGCGCGAGGGGGGTCGTTCGACGGTGGCGGGACCGGGGGCGCCCAGGTACGGCCGCGTGCGGCGCGGCCCGGCAGGCCATCGCCCGCGTGCGGCGCACCGAGTGACGGCGCGTCGCGTCGGACCAGGTGGCAGGCCTTCTCCGACAGGTGCCCCGCACGCGGGGCCACCCCTTGGGGCGGCCCCGTTGCGGGTGCTCAGGCCAGCGGTCCCGTGACCGACTCGACCGCCGCGAGCAGGCGGCCGTCGCGCAGGAACGCGTCCGCCGCCGCGAGGTCCGGGGCCAGGAACCGGTCCGGGCCGGGGCCCTCGGCGCCCGCCTTGCGCAGGGCGGTGATCGCCGCCTGGCTGGCGGGGGCCGGGGTCAGGCCCTCGCGCAGTTCGATGGCGCGGGTCGCCGCGTACAGCTCGACCGCGAGGACACGGGTCAGGTTGTCCACCGCCGTGCGCAGCTTGCGGGCGGCCGACCAGCCCATGGAGACGTGGTCCTCCTGCATCGCGGAGGACGGGATCGAGTCTGCGGAGGCCGGTACGGCGAGCCGCTTCATCTCGCTGACCAGGGCCGCCTGCGTGTACTGGGCGATCATCAGGCCGGAGTCGACACCCGCGTCGTCCGCGAGGAACGGCGGCAGGCCGTGCGAGCGGTTCTTGTCCAGCAGCCGGTCGGTGCGACGTTCCGCGATGGACGCCAGGTCCGCGGCCGCGATCGCGAGGAAGTCCAGCACGTACGCCACCGGGGCGCCGTGGAAGTTGCCGTTGGACTCGACACGCCCGTCGGGCAGGACCACCGGGTTGTCGACGGCCGAGGCCAGCTCGCGCTCGGCGACCAGGCGGGCATGGGCCAGCGTGTCCCGTCCGGCGCCCGCGACCTGCGGGGCGCACCGCACCGAGTAGGCGTCCTGGACGCGCGGCGCGTCGTCCTGGTGGTGGCCCGTGAGACCCGAGTCCTTCAGCACGGCCAGCATGTTGGCGGCCGACGCACCCTGCCCGGGGTGCGGGCGGATGGCGTGCAGCTCCGGCGCGAGGACCTTGTCCGTGCCGAGCAGCGCCTCCAGGGAGAGCGCGGCCGTGATGTCGGCCGACTTGTACAGGGTGTCCAGGTCGGCGAGGGCCATGAGCAGCATGCCGAGCATGCCGTCGGTGCCGTTGAGGAGCGCGAGGCCCTCCTTCTCACGCAGCTCGACGGGGGCGATGCCGTGCTCGGCGAGGAGTTCGGCGGCGGGGCGTACGACGCCGTCGGGGCCCTCGGCCTCGCCCTCGCCCATGAGGGTCAGCGCGCAGTGGGACAGCGGGGCCAGGTCGCCGGAGCAGCCGAGCGAGCCGTACTCGTGCACGACCGGGGTGATCCCGGCGTTGAGGAGGTCGGCCATGGTCTGCGCGACCTCGGGGCGTACGCCGGTGTGTCCCGAGCAGACCGTCTTCAGCCGCAGGAACATCAGCGCGCGCACGACCTCCCGCTCCACCCGGGGGCCCATTCCCGCCGCGTGCGAGCGGACGATGTTGCGCTGCAGCTGGGTGCGCAGCTCCTGGCTGATGTGCCGGGTCGCCAGCGCGCCGAAGCCGGTGCTGACCCCGTAGACGGGGTCCGGCTTCGCGGCCAGCGCGTCCACGATCCCGCGGGCCGCCGCCAGGGCCGTCAGGGCTTCCTCGGAGAGCTCGATCCGGGCGTCCGCGCGCGCCACGGCGAGAACGTCGGACGCGGTCACCCCGGACGTCCCCACCACCACAGTGTGCATATCCATATTCAGGAGCGTACGCAGTGAATTCGAAGATGTCACCAGTGGGGTGGCGGTTCACCCCTTACCGACCCCGCACCGGTGCAGTACCGGTTCAGTGCCGGTTCAGTGCCGGCCCCGGAACCTGCGGCGCTCCCCGGCGGGCGGCGGCTCGTCGGCCAGGCGCACCACGGGGTCGTCCGGTCCCTCGCGGCCCGCGACCACGGGCTTCGCGGCATGCAGGGCCTTCGCCCGGTACTGGGCCGCGTCGGCGAGCCGGAACAGCCGGCGGGCCGAGCGGACCGGGCCGATCGGGTCCTGGGTGGAGGCGACCCCGCAGGCGACACCGTCGCCGATCTCCAGTTCGGCGGCCCGGCGGCACACCTCGTCGGCGGCCCGCACCACCTCGTCGGCCGACGGGCCGACCGCCAGCAGGCAGAACTCGTCACCGCCGAGCCGGGCGACCAGCGCACCCGGCAGCATGGCGCCGCACAGCGACAGCACCGACCCGAAACGTTCCAGCAGCCGGTCGCCCACTGCGTGTCCCTGTGTGTCGTTGACCCGCTTGAGCCCGTTGACGTCACAGACGACGAGCGAGACCACGACCCCGTCGGCCCGGTGCTGTTCGATCGCCTCCTCCAGACGCACGTCGACGGCACGGCGGTTGGCGAGGCCGGTGAGGGCGTCGGTGAACGCGAGCCTGCGGGCCTCCTCCAGGCGCTCGGTCTGCGCGATGCCGGCGGCCACGACGGAGGCGAGGACGGTGGCGAAGTCGGCGTCGTCACCGTCGAAGGCGGGCTCACCGGCCGCGCGCGCCACATAAAGCTCGCCCCAGGCGCGGCCGTGCAGCACCACGGGCGCTACGACACAGCAGCCCCGGCCGCGCCTGCGCAGCGCCGCGACCCGCTGGTGGCAGTATCCGGCGTGGCCCGCGGCCGGCCCCTCGGCGGTCTCCACCCAGGCGCTCGGGTCCCCACCGCCCGCCCAGCGCTCGTGCAGGAACTCGGTGATCTCCGGGAACTGGTGCACGGGGTAGGCCTCGTGCTCGGGGAACTCCTCCTCCTCGGGCGCGCGCTTCCCCACGTTGACGAGGACCCGCAGCCGTCCGGCCTCCCGCTCCCACACCGACAGCGCGGCGAAGTTCCCGGCGAGCGCCCGGCACGCGCCCAGCGCGGCGGCCCGCCAGGCCTCGTGCGGAGTGTGCGCCGCCGCCATGCCCTGCGCCAGCGCCACCACGGCCCTCAGCCGACTGTCCTCAGCCACGACTCCAGGCTAGGGCGTGTCGCGGATCTTCGCGGCGCCGCGACGCCTGCTCGTCCGCTACTCCCCCGGCCACTGCGGCGTGCGCTTGTCGTTGAAGGCGGCCACCCCTTCCGCGCGGTCGCCGGAGAACGCCACCGAGCGCCATGCCGCGTCCTCGACCTCCAGACCGGTACGCAGGTCCAGGCCGTGGCCGAGCCGCAGGGCGCGCTTCGCGGCGCGCAGGCCGACCGGGGAGTTCGCGGCGATACGGGCGGCGAGGGCGAGCGCCTCCTCACGGTCCCGGCCCTCCGGTACGAGATCGTCGACCAGGCCCAGCTCCAGCGCCTCGGCCGCCTCCAGGCGCCGGGCCGTGAAGATCAGTTCCGCGGCGCGCGCGGCACCCACCCGGCGGGGCAGCAGCTGCGTACCGCCGCCGCCGGGGATGACCCCCACGGACACCTCGGGCAGCCCCACCACCGCCGTTACGTCCGCCACGATCAGGTCGCAGGACAGGGCCAGTTCGAAGCCGCCGCCCAGTGCGAAGCCGTGCACGGCGGCGATCGTCGGCATCGGCAGCTCCAGGACGCCGGTGTAGGCGGCGCGGGCGAGGGGGCGCTGGCGCATCAGGTCGGCGTCCGTGAAGGAGTTGCGCTCCTTCAGGTCCGCGCCCACGCAGAACGCCCGCTCGTGCGTCGACGTCACCACCGTCACCCGGGCGTCCCGGTCGGCGGCGAGGTGCTCGCACGCGGCGGCGATCGAGCGGGCCATGTCCGTGGACACCGCGTTCATCGCCTTGGGCCGGTCCAGCGCCAGCTCCGCGACATACCCGTGCCGCCGTACGACGACGTAGTCGCCGAACCGCCGCTCGTCCCCCTGCTCCGCCATGACACCCTCCCGGTTAACGCGGGTTAACTACACGAGGCCCCGATCATCGCAGCCGAGGCGGCCCCGCGAAAGCCGCCGCGCACCTTCTGTGGGTGTGGGCCATTGACCGGCCCCTGTCCCCGTTCGGGTGAATTCGAGTCATCTCCGCATCGCCCACCCCCCATCCGCACATAATCTGCGCACCGCTACGGCACTTGGGGGAGTGCGGGCGACCGGGGAGGGACGGGCATGACGGACACGGCCACCGACGACACCACGACGACGGTGCACAACGGCTCCGGCCCCCTCTGGTTCCGCCCGGTGGGCCGGCACCGCAAGCCCCGCCACCGGCGCCTGGCGCTCGCCGTCGGCGGGTTGGCCCTCGCCGCCGGGGCCCTGAGTCTCGTGCGCCTCGCGCCCGAGTCGGTGACGGGCGGGGGCGGCACCGCGGAGGCCGAGCCCCGGATCGGCGCCGGCCACACCACGGCGACGGTAGGGGGAGTGCCGTCCAAGGGGGCCGCAGGACCCTCGACGACCGCCCTCAAGCAAAGGGCCGGCGCGGTGCCGACCGCGTCGGGCGACGCGGGCCCCTCCGGACGTCCGGCCACGCCGGCCCCTCGGTCCACGGACCCCGCGACCGGCATCCCGGAGGCACCCACGACCCCCACGGCTTCGCGTTCACGAACATCCGAGCCCCCGGTCACCACGACGACCGCGCCGCCGTCCGCCCCGTCCCCGACCGCCACCACTCAGGCACCTGCGCCGTCGGCACCGGCCACCTCGAACCCCCCGGGCCTGTGCGTGCCGCTCGTGGGGCTGTGCGTCCACGGCCTGTGAGCGCACCGACCGCCGGGACGGAAGGAGCGCCTACGCCGGCCCGTCCCGTCGGGTCAGCAGCCACGGCTCGATCACACCGAGGCCGCGCACCGGCCGCTGCCACATCGGCTGGAGCGCGAAGCGGTAGGTGGGCGGTTCCTTGCCCTCCTTCTCGGCGGCGGCCGCTGCCTCCGCGGCCTCCGTCTCGGAGGCGGGGGCCTCTGCCGTGCGGATCAGCTCCTCCGCGAAGTCGTGGTCCACCAGCACGGCGTCGCGGGGCGCTATAGAGGTGAGCCGGCTGGCCAGGTTCACCGTCGTACCGAAGACATCGCCCATCCGGGTCGTGACCGTGCCGAAGGCGATGCCGACCCGCAGCTCCGGCATGGTCTCGTCGTTCGCCATGGTCTCGATCAGGCGCAGGGCGATCTCCGCGGCGATACCGGCGTCGTCCGCCGCGTACAGCACCTCGTCGCCGAGCGTCTTGATGAGCCGGCCGCCGTGCGCGGCGACCAGGTCGGCCGCGGTGGTCTCGAACGCCTCGACGAGTTCGCCGAGCTCCTCCTCCTCCATGCGGCGCGTCAGGCGGGTGAAGCCGACCAGGTCCGCGAAGCCGACGGCGAGGCGGCGGTCGACCATCTCCTCGTCGTCCGCGGCCTGCACCACCCGGCCGGTGGCGGCGGCGAGCTGGCGTCGCCAGACGTAGACGAGGAACTCCTCCAGTTCCGGCAGGAGCAGCTCGACCAGCGGGTACGTCACCTCGGTGCGGGTCATGCCGGGCTCGGGCGGCTCGGTCAGGCCCTCCAGGAAGGAGTCGATCTGCCACTCGGCCAGGCGGGCGGTGGTCTGCCCGGTGGAGCGGGCCACCTGCACGGCCATGGCCTCGCTGAGCAGTCCCGCCTCGACGAGGCCGGCCAGGCGCCGCAGGGCGAGGACGTCGGCCTCCGTCAGGGCCCTGGCCTGGCCTATGTCTGCGAAGCCCATGGCCCGCCAGAAGCGGGACGCCAGTTCCATCGAGACGCCCGCGCTGCGGGCCGCCTGGAAGGGGGTGTAGCGGCGCTCGGCCCCCAGGATGAGCTGCTCGAGGCGGAGCGCGAGGGGGTTCTCCTCGGACTCGGCGTGTGCGTCGCGCCCCGGTTCACCGTCGGGGGCGGGGTGTACGCCCGTGCCCGAGCCCGTGTCGTCGACGGTCACGCGTGCTGCCCTTCCGATCTGCCGCGGTCAGGTATCGACCGCGGTCAACTCTACGGCAGGTGTGCGGTAGCTCACTCCTCAGCGGGCTCTCCGGGCACCGCGCGGTACGTACCCGGCGTCGGGGACGGCACCCGGCGTCGGCCTGACCCACCTGGGGGCTCCGCCCCAGGACCTCGTATCGGCCCTCGGCCTCGTCCTCGGACTCCGCCGAGTTCTTCGAGCAGGGAGGGAGGGACCCCGGACGGGCTGAGAGACGCTCACGCAGGCCGCAAGTGCACGACATCCCCGGCGCCCACCGGCTCCTGCACCCCTTCCTCCGTCGCCAGTACGAGCCGCCCGTCTCCGTCGATCGCCACCGCCTCCCCCGTGATCGAGCGGTTGCCCGGGAGTTCCGCGCGGACCAGGCGGCCCAGGGTCGCGCTGCCCGCCGCGTACGTCTCTTGCAGACCGCTCGCGGCCGGGTCGCCGTCCACGGCGCGCCAGCGGCCGTACCAGTCCTCCAGGGAGCGCAGCACCGCACGCAGCAGCGGGTCGCGGTCGGTGGTGCGGGCGCCCGCCAGGGCCAGGGAGCCCGCCGTGGGCACCGGCAGCTCGTCCTGGCGCAGGGTGACGTTGATGCCGACACCGATGACGACCCCCTCGTTCCCGGCCCGCTCCGCGAGGATGCCACCGGTCTTGCGTTCCTGCTCGTCCACGGTGACCAGCACGTCGTTGGGCCACTTGAGTGCCGTGTCGACGCCGGCCGCCTGCGCGAGTCCCGTCGCGACGGCGACTCCGGCCAGCAGCGGCAGCCAGCCCCACCGGGCCACGGGCACCTCGGCCGGGTTGAGCAGGACAGAGAAGAACAGCCCGGAGCGGGGCGGAGCCGTCCAGATGCGGTCCAGCCGCCCGCGCCCCGCGTTCTGCTCCTCGGCGACCAGGACGGCGCCCTCGGCGGCCTGCCCGGCCATGGCGCGGGCGACCAGGTCGGAGTTGGTCGACCCGGTGCGCTGCACCACGTCGACCCCGGTCCACAGTCCCCCCTCGCGCACCAGTCCCCGGCGCAGCGCGGCGGTGTTCAGGGGCGGGCGGTCCAGGTCGGACCAGCGGCCGCCACCACCGGTGGCACCGTTCGACCTGTCGTTCGCGTCAGAGGAATCTCGCGGCATCATGCAAGCCACCCTAGGTGTGGTAAACGCCGCACTGCCGATCGGTAGGCACAGCACTACGCTACGGATGAGTAACCGTCCCTTCTTCTGAGCACTTACAGCACGTACAGGTAGCACCTCACCCTCACGTCCCCACTTGAGCAGGCAGGGAGCCGCATCCCGATGTCCGAGCCGGAAGAGATCGACATTCACACCACCGCGGGAAAGCTCGCGGACCTGCAGCGCCGCGTGCAGGAGGCGACGCACGCCGGCTCGGAGCGCGCGGTCGAGAAACAGCACGCGAAGGGCAAGCTGACGGCCCGTGAGCGCATCGAACTGCTGCTCGACGAGGACTCGTTCGTCGAGCTCGACGAGTTCGCCCGGCACCGCTCCACCAACTTCGGCCTGGAGAAGAACCGGCCGTACGGAGACGGTGTCGTCACCGGCTACGGGACCGTGGACGGCCGCCCGGTCGCGGTCTTCTCCCAGGACTTCACCGTCTTCGGCGGGGCGCTGGGCGAGGTTTACGGCCAGAAGATCGTCAAGGTGATGGACTTCGCCCTGAAGACCGGCTGTCCGGTCATCGGCATCAACGACTCCGGTGGCGCCCGGATCCAGGAAGGCGTCGCCTCGCTCGGCGCGTACGGGGAGATCTTCCGGCGCAACACGCACGCCTCCGGTGTCATCCCGCAGATCTCCCTCGTCGTGGGTCCGTGCGCGGGCGGTGCCGTCTACTCGCCGGCCATCACCGACTTCACGGTCATGGTCGACCAGACCTCGCACATGTTCATCACCGGCCCGGACGTCATCAAGACGGTCACCGGCGAGGACGTCGGCTTCGAGGAGCTGGGCGGCGCCCGCACCCACAACTCCACCTCCGGCGTGGCCCACCACATGGCCGGGGACGAGAAGGACGCGATCGAGTACGTCAAGCAGCTGCTGTCGTACCTGCCGTCGAACAACCTCAGCGAGCCCCCGGCCTTCCCGGAGGAAGCGGACCTCACCGTCACCGAGGAGGACCGCGAGCTGGACGCGCTGGTGCCGGACAGCGCGAACCAGCCGTACGACATGCACACGGTGATCGAGCACGTCCTGGACGACGGCGAGTTCTTCGAGACGCAGCCGCTGTTCGCGCCGAACATCCTCACCGGCTTCGGCCGGGTCGAGGGCCGCCCGGTGGGCATCGTCGCCAACCAGCCGATGCAGTTCGCCGGCTGCCTGGACATCGACGCATCCGAGAAGGCCGCCCGTTTCGTGCGGACGTGCGACGCCTTCAACGTCCCGGTCATCACCTTCGTCGACGTGCCCGGCTTCCTGCCCGGCGTCGGCCAGGAGCACGAGGGCATCATCCGCCGCGGCGCCAAGCTGATCTTCGCCTACGCCGAGGCCACCGTCCCGCTGATCACGGTGATCACCCGGAAGGCGTTCGGCGGGGCCTACGACGTCATGGGCTCCAAGCACCTGGGCGCCGACCTCAACCTCGCCTGGCCGACCGCCCAGATCGCCGTCATGGGCGCGCAGGGCGCGGTCAACATCCTGCACCGCCGCACGATCGGCGAGGCCGACGACCCGGAGGCGATCCGGGCACGGCTGATCCAGGAGTACGAGGACACGCTCCTCAACCCGTACGTCGCGGCCGAGCGCGGTTACATCGACGCGGTGGTCATGCCGTCGGACACCCGCCGCCACATCGTCCGCGGCCTGCGTCAGCTGCGCACGAAGCGGGAATCCCTTCCCCCGAAGAAGCACGGCAACATCCCTCTGTAACCCCCGGGACTCTTGGGAGCCGTCATGAACATCAAGGTCATACGGGGCAATCCGACCCCGGAGGAGCTGGCCGCCGCCCTGGCGGTGGTCCGCGCCCGCGCCGCGGCGGCGGCCGCCACGCCGTCCGGCGCGGCGCAGCGGGACTCCTGGGCCGACCCCGCCCGGGTCGCCGCGCACCGCGTCCCCCAGCCGGGCCCGACGGCCTGGGCCCGGACCTACTGGCCCGGCTGATCCGCGGCCCCTCTGCCGGCCGGACGGACGGGCCGGCCCGGCGGCGCCACAAGTTGAGTACGGGTACTCAGGCGCCGCCGCGGCCGGCCGCCGGACGATGGAAGGCATGCTGTGGTCCGACCCCGAGAACGAACCGCCCGAGGAACTGCGCGAGACGCAGGAGATGTTGAGGCGGCTGGGGGTCCTCATGGCGCTGGCCATGGTGCTGGCGATGATCATCATCGGCACCAGATGAGGGCCGCCTATACGCTGAGCGCATGACCGATCAGCCGCGCCGCCGTCTCGTTCTCGCCTCCCAGTCCCCCGCCCGGCTCGGACTGCTCCGACAGGCCGGGCTCGACCCCGAGGTGATCGTCAGCGGGGTCGACGAGGACGCCGTCACCGCGCCGACCCCCGCCGAACTCGCGCTCGCGCTCGCCGAGGCCAAGGCCTCCGTCGTGGCGGCGAAGCCCGAGGTCAAGGGTGCCCTGGTGATCGGCTGCGACTCCGTGCTCGACCTGGACGGCGAGGCCCTCGGCAAACCCTCGGACGCCGAGGAGGCGACGGCCCGCTGGAAGTCGATGCGCGGCCGGGCGGGCACGCTCCAGACCGGCCACTGCGTCTACGACACGGTCAGCGGGCGGTACGCGTCCGCCACCGCGTCCACCGTGGTCCGCTTCGGTGAGCCGACGGACGAGGAGATCGCCGCCTACGTGGCCTCCGGCGAGCCTCTCCACGTCGCCGGAGCCTTCACGCTCGACGGCCGCTCGGCGCCCTTCATCGACGGCATCGACGGCGACCACGGCAACGTCATCGGCATCTCACTGCCCCTGATCCGTCGGCTGCTGGCCGAACTGGGCGTGGGCATCACGGAGTTGTGGGCACCGCGGGAGGGGTGAGCGGGGCGGGCCCGGGCTCTGTCGCGACGACGGGGCCCAGGCGACGTTCAGGGGGTGACGGGCGCTGGGCCGCCGTCCTCCACAGGCCCGGGCCGTTCCGGGGACCCGGAGGGCTCCGGGGCCTGCAGCGCGGCCATGTCTCCGTCCTCCGGGCCGCCGGCGGCGGGCGGCGCACCGGCCGCCGCGCCCCCCGGACGGTCGTACGTCATCAGGGTGAGCACGATCAGCCCGAGCACCACCATCATGAACCCGAACGCGCCCCAGCCGACCAGGCCCACCACGAACGCCCCGAGCAGGCCGTGCACCACCGCGGCGCTGATCAACAGGATGCGCCAGATGCCGGACGGCGCGCGGTCGCGCACGGCGACCAGCAGGGCGGCCAGCCCGCACACCGCGAAGTAGAGCCCGAAGACGACCCCGGCCGCCTTCGACGACACGGACATGGCGTGCGGATCGACGCCGGCCATGGACATGTTCTGCCGGTCGACGACCGTTCCGAGGAACCAGTTCAGCAACGCGACACCGAACGCCTCCACGAAGAGGACGATCGCCACGACCCATGCCACCGGTCTGCGCACCACCTGCCTCCACCCACCTTCGAGTGCCCTCTGGTTTCCTTCAGCATCGCGAACGCTACTAACGGGTAAACCTTCGGACAAGAGGTCCGGCAGGAGCAAAGATTCGTTGGGCCATTAGTAGGGACTCCACAAAGAAACACGACGGGCGGCGGGACTACTTCATAGAGACCTTGGCCACGTCGGGGGGCTAGGGTTTTCCGGTGGATTCCCATGTGCGGCGGTGCGACAAGGGACTTCGCAGGTTGAGTGAGCCTCGTTTCACGCTCCGTGTGGGCAAGCTCACCACTGGGGATGGGTCGAAACGTCGTGTCGGCAGTCCCTAAACTCGGCTTGTTTCAAGGAGAGGGAGCCAACGTGCGCAAGGTGTTGATCGCCAACCGTGGCGAAATCGCTGTCCGCGTCGCCCGGGCCTGCCGGGACGCCGGGATCGCCAGCGTGGCCGTGTACGCCGATCCGGACCGGGACGCCGTGCACGTCCGCGCCGCGGACGAGGCGTTCGCCCTGGGCGGTGACACCCCGGCCACCAGCTACCTGGACATCGACAAGGTCCTGCAGGCGGCCAAGGACTCCGGCGCGGACGCCGTACACCCCGGCTACGGCTTCCTCTCCGAGAACGCGGACTTCGCCCAGGCGGTGCTCGACGCCGGGCTGATCTGGATCGGCCCGCCGCCGCAGGCCATCCGCGACCTGGGCGACAAGGTCGCCGCCCGCCACATCGCCCAGCGCGCCGGCGCGCCCCTGGTCGCCGGCACCCCCGACCCGGTCTCCGGGGCGGAGGAGGTCGTCGCCTTCGCCGAGGAGCACGGGCTGCCGATCGCCATCAAGGCCGCCTTCGGCGGTGGCGGACGCGGCCTGAAGGTCGCCCGGACCCTGGAAGAGGTCCCCGAGCTGTACGAGTCGGCGGTGCGCGAGGCGGTGGCCGCCTTCGGCCGCGGCGAGTGCTTCGTCGAGCGCTACCTGGACCGGCCGCGGCACGTGGAGACCCAGTGCCTGGCCGACAAACACGGCAACGTGGTCGTCGTCTCCACCCGTGACTGCTCGCTGCAGCGCCGGCACCAGAAGCTGGTCGAGGAGGCCCCGGCCCCGTTCCTGAACGAGGAGCAGGTCGCCGAGCTGTACCGCGCCTCGAAGGCCATCCTGAAGGAGGCCGGCTACGAGGGCGCGGGCACCTGCGAGTTCCTGGTCGGCCAGGACGGCACCATCTCCTTCCTGGAGGTCAACACCCGTCTGCAGGTCGAGCACCCGGTCACCGAGGAGGTCGCCGGGATCGACCTGGTCCGCGAGATGTTCCGCATCGCCGACGGCGAGCCGCTCGGCTACGGCGACCCCCAACTGCGCGGCCACTCCTTCGAGTTCCGCATCAACGGCGAGGACCCCGGCCGCAACTTCCTGCCCGCCCCCGGCACCGTGACGACGTTCGCCCCGCCGTCCGGCCCCGGCGTGCGCCTGGACGCGGGCGTGGAGTCGGGATCGGTCATCGGCCCGGCGTGGGACTCGCTGCTGGCCAAGCTCATCGTGACCGGCCGCACCCGCAAGGAGGCCCTTCAGCGGGCCGCCCGCGCGCTGGAGGAGTTCCAGGTCGAGGGCATGGCCACGGCGATCCCGTTCCACCGCAAGGTGGTCACCGACCCGGCGTTCGCTCCGGAGGTGCACGGGCAGGACGGCCCGTTCACGGTCCACACCCGCTGGATCGAGACCGAGTTCGTCAACGACATCAAGCCCTTCACCGCCCCCGCCGAGGCGGAGGGCGAGGAGGAGCCGGGCCGCGAGACGGTCGTCGTCGAGGTCGGCGGCAAGCGCCTGGAGGTCTCGCTCCCGTCGTCCCTGGGCATGTCCCTGGCCCGCACGGGCCTGGCGGCCGGCGCGAAGCCGAAGCGGCGCGCGGCCCGCAAGTCGGGGCCGGTGGCCTCGGGTGACACCCTTGCCTCGCCGATGCAGGGCACGATCGTGAAGGTCGCGGTCGAGGAGGGCCAGGAGGTCAAGGAAGGCGACCTCGTCGTCGTCCTGGAGGCCATGAAGATGGAGCAGCCGCTGAACGCCCACAAGGCGGGCACCATCAAGGGCCTGAGCGCCGAGGTCGGCGCCTCCATCACCTCGGGTGCCGCGATCTGCGAGATCAAGGACTGACGGCACCGTCTGACCGACACGGACGGCACAACGCCCGGCGGACCGGAATACCCGACCCGCCGGGCGCCTGCTTTTCCTGACGGCTGTCCGCGGGCCGAGTCGTCCGACGGACGAGGAGTGGGGCCGGACGGGCGCCGTTCAGCGCCGGCCACCCGGATCGTGGCCCCGGCGTGCCGAACGCCTGCGCCCGTGTGTCAGCGGCGGCGCAGGTCCGCCACCCGTGCGCGCTCTCCCGAGGCATGCTCGCCGAGGGCCGTGGCGCTGCGGAGCTGTGGTCCGGGGGCCTGGCCGCGGCGGGGGCCGGGGAGGGGCACGTCCCGCCGTTGCCGGCCGCTCGCCGGAACCGGCTCCGCGGCCGAGGCTCCGGCGACCGCGATCTGCACACCCTGGTCGGCCAGCGCCTGCAGTTCCGTCGCCGCGCGGTCGTCGTGCGCCGGGGGCTCGTCCGTCACCAGTCGGGTGATGACGTCCGTCGGCACCGTCTGGAACATCGTGTCCGTGCCCAGCTTGGTGTGGTCGGCGAGCACGACCACCTCGGCCGCCGCCTGGACCAGCGCCCGGTCCACGGACGCGGACAGCATGTTCGACGTGGACAGCCCACGCTCGGCGGTGAGCCCGCTCCCGGACAGGAAGGCCTTGGAGACCCGGAGGCCCTGCAGGGACTGCTCCGCACCGCTGCCGACCAGGGCGTAGTTCGAGCCGCGCAGAGTGCCGCCGGTCATGACCACCTCCACGCGGTTGGCGTGCGCCAGTGCCTGGGCGACCAGGAGCGAGTTGGTGACGACGGTGAGCCCGGGCACCCGCGCGAGCCGGCGGGCCAGCTCCTGCGTGGTCGTACCCGCTCCGACGACGATGGCCTCGCCTTCTTCGACGAGGCTGGCGGCGAGGTCGGCGATGGCCGTCTTCTCGGCGGTCGCGAGGTGGGACTTCTGCGGGAAGCCGGACTCCCGGGTGAACCCGCCCGGCAGGACCGCACCGCCGTGCCGGCGGTCGAGGAGTCCTTCGGCCTCCAGTGCGCGCACGTCCCGCCGTACGGTCACTTCGGAGGTCTGGACGACGCGGGCGAGCTCACGGAGCGACACTGCCCCGTTGGCCCGCACCATTTCGAGGATCAGTTGGCGACGTTCTGCAGCGAACACGAAACTGACAGTAACCCCAACGACCGTCTGCTTTCAGCAGTTTGCGCCGAATAACAGAAGTTGTTCGCACGGCGGGGCGGAAAGTGGTATAGGCGCCCGATCCGTACCCATCCGGGCCGCCCCTGCCGTGCGCATCGCCGGTCGCCCGCCATGACCAGCCGTCTGACCTGCGGGGTCGGCCGGAAAGCGGGCGCCCGGGCCGTCAGCCTTCGCCCGATGTCTTCCGGGTGTGCAGCTGCCGTGCCACCTCGGCGATCGAGCCCGACAGGGACGGGTAAACGGTGAACGCGTTCGCGATCTGTTCGACCGTCAGATTGTTGTCGACCGCGATCGAGATGGGATGGATCAGTTCCGAGGCACGCGGCGCGACCACGACACCGCCTACGACGATCCCCGTGCCCGGGCGGCAGAAGATCTTCACGAAGCCGTCGCGGATGCCCTGCATCTTCGCGCGCGGGTTGCGCAGCAACGGCAGCTTGACGACCCGGGCGTCGATCTTGCCCGCGTCCACATCCGCCTGCGTGTAGCCGACGGTGGCGATCTCGGGGTCCGTGAAGACGTTCGAGGAGACGGTCTTCAGGTTGAGCGGGGCCACCGCGTCGCCCAGGAAGTGGTACATCGCGATACGTCCCTGCATCGCGGCCACGGACGCCAGCGCGAAGACACCGGTCACGTCACCGGCCGCGTACACGCCCGGAGCCGTCGTCCGGGAGACCTTGTCCGTCCAGATGTGCCCGGACTCGCGCAGCTTGACCCCGGCCTCCTCCAGGCCCATCCCGCTGCTGTTGGGTATGGCGCCGACGGCCATCAGGCAGTGCGAGCCGGTGATCACGCGGCCGTCGGCGAGAGTGACCTCGACCCGGTCGCCCACGCGCTTGGCGGACTGCGCACGGGAGCGGGCCATGACGTTCATGCCGCGGCGCCGGAAGACCTCCTCCAGGACGGCGGCGGCGTCGGGGTCCTCACCCGGCAGCACACGGTCGCGCGAGGAGACCAGGGTGACCTTGGACCCGAGTGCCTGGTAGGCGCCGGCGAACTCGGCACCGGTGACACCGGACCCGACGACGATCAGCTCCTCGGGCAGTTCGTCGAGGTCGTAGACCTGGGTCCAGTTCAGGATCCGCTCGCCGTCGGGCTGGGCGTCGGGCAGCTCGCGCGGGTGGCCGCCGGTGGCGATGAGCACGGCGTCGGCGGTGAGCGTCTCCTCGCTGCCGTCCGCAGCACGCACGACGACCTTGCGGGAGCCGTCCAGGGCCTGCATGCCCTCGAGCCGGCCGCGGCCGCGCATGACCCGGGCGCCGGCGCGCGTGACGGAGGCGGTGATGTCGTGGGACTGGGCGAGCGCGAGCCGCTTGACCCGTCGGTTGACCTTGCCGAGGTCGACCCCGACCACGCGAGCGGCCTGCTCCAGGGGCGGCGTGTCGTCGGCGACGATGATTCCGAGCTCTTCGTACGACGAGTCGAAGGTGGTCATCACCTCGGCCGTCGCGATGAGTGTCTTGGACGGCACGCAGTCGGTGAGCACCGACGCCCCGCCCAGACCGTCGCAGTCGACGACGGTCACCTCCCCGCCGAGTTGTGCGGCCACCAGCGCCGCTTCGTACCCGCCGGGTCCGCCACCGATGATCACGATCCGAGTCACGTACTCCATTGTCCCGCACCCTTCGGGCGGCGCTCCCCGTGGGGGGCGGCCGGTGATGCTTCTGTTACGGCAGAGGCGCCCGAAGCGCTGCCGTACCCTCGACTCCATGTCGCTCTACGCCGCGTACGCCGGCAACCTCGACGCGCGGCTGATGACCCGCCGCGCTCCCCATTCGCCGCTGCGCGCCACGGGCTGGCTGAACGGCTGGCGGCTGACTTTCGGGGGCGAGCACATGGGGTGGGAGGGCGCCCTCGCGACGATCGTGGAGGACCCGCTGTCGCAGGTCTTCGTCGCGCTGTACGAGATCGCGCCGTTGGACGAGGAGTCGATGGACCGCTGGGAGGGCGTGGGCCTCGACGTCTACCGCCGGCTGCGCAGCGTCCGTGTCCACACGCTGGACGGCGAGGAGACGGCATGGACGTACGTCCTCAACGCCTACGAGGGCGGCCTCCCCTCGGCCCGCTACCTGGGCGAGGTCGCGGACGCGGCGGAGTCCGCGGGGGCGCCGCACGACTATGTGATGGAGCTGCGCAAGCGGCCCTGCTGACCCCTTTCATCACGGTTTTCCCATCTTTCCCCGGGAGCGGCAAGACAACGATCGCATTGCCGTGACCTCCGTCATCTACGCGCGTAGGCAAAGACCGGCTACCCTCATGCGCGTGAACGCATCTCTTCTTCCGGACGACCTGCAGGGCGACCCCTACGCCGCCGCCGACGCCGCCGCCGTGCGCCTGCGCGAGCTGACGGGTGCCGAGACCCATGACGTCGCCCTCGTGATGGGCTCCGGCTGGGCTCCGGCCGTCGACGCCCTCGGCGCACCCGCCGCCGAGCACCACGTCACCGAGCTGCCCGGCTTCCCGCCGCCGGCCGTCGAGGGGCACGGCGGCAAGATCCGCTCGTACCGGATCGGCGACAAGCGCGCCCTGGTCTTCCTCGGCCGTACGCACTACTACGAGGGCCGCGGCGTCGCCGCCGTCGCACACGGCGTCCGCACCGCCGTCGCCGCCGGCGCCAAGACCGTCGTGCTGACCAACGGCTGCGGCGGGCTGCGCGAGACGATGCGCCCGGGCCAGCCGGTCCTGATCAGCGACCACATCAACCTGACCGCGACCTCCCCGATCGTCGGCGCCAACTTCGTCGACCTCACCGACCTGTACTCCCCGCGCCTGCGCGCCCTGTGCAAGGAGATCGACCCCACCCTCGAGGAGGGCGTCTACGCGCAGTTCACCGGCCCGCACTACGAGACCCCGGCGGAGATCCGCATGGCCCGCACCATCGGCGCGGACCTGGTCGGCATGTCGACGGTCCTCGAGGCGATCGCCGCGCGCGAGGCGGGCGCCGAGGTCCTGGGCATCTCCCTGGTCACGAACCTCGCCGCCGGTATGACGGGCGAGCCGCTGAACCACGAGGAGGTCCTGCAGGCGGGCCGCGACTCCGCCACCCGGATGGGCGCGCTGCTGGCGCAGGTACTGGAACGGCTGTAGGGCACCGTCGCACAGGGTGCCCTCCCTCTGGGGGCTCCGGCCCCCAGATCCCCACCCGGCCGCCGTGCTGCACTGGGCGGGAAGGCGATGCGCGCCGCACCCGCCCGCTCCCACATGCGCAACGTCATCCACCACACAACGAGAGGTTGACCCGACGTGCACGACGAACTCATCGCACGGGCCAAGGCGTGGCTGGCCGAGGACCCCGACGCGGACACCCGTGACGAACTCGCCAAGCTCATCGACGCCGAGGACCACGCCGAGCTCGCCGCGCGCTTCAGCGGCACCCTCCAGTTCGGCACCGCCGGCCTGCGCGGCGAACTCGGTGCCGGCCCGATGCGCATGAACCGCTCGGTGGTCATCCGCGCCGCCGCGGGCCTCGCCGCGTATCTCAAGGCCAAGGGTCACGGCGACGGCCTGGTCGTCATCGGCTACGACGCCCGTCACAAGTCCGCCGACCTCGCCCGGGACACCGCGGCCGTCATGACGGGCGCGGGTCTGCGCGCGGCCCTCCTCCCCCGCCCCCTGCCCACTCCCGTCCTCGCCTTCGCCGTCCGGCACCTCGGGGCGGTCGCCGGCGTGGAGGTCACCGCCAGCCACAATCCGCCGCGGGACAACGGCTACAAGGTCTACCTCGGCGACGGTTCCCAGATCGTGCCCCCGGCGGACGCCGAGATCGCGGCCGAGATCGACGCGATCACGACCCTCACCGAGGTCCCCCGCCCGGACGCCGGCTGGGACACCCTGGACGACGGCGTCCTCGAGGCCTACCTCGCCCGCACGGACGCCGTCCTCGCCGCGGACTCCCCGCGCATCGCCCGCACCGTCTACACGGCGATGCACGGCGTCGGCAAGGACGTCCTCCTCGCGGCCTTCGCCCGGGCCGGCTTCCCCGAGCCGGTCCTCGTCGCCGAGCAGGCCGACCCCGACCCGGACTTCCCGACCGTCGCCTTCCCCAACCCGGAAGAGCCCGGCGCCATGGACCTCGCCTTCGCCAAGGCCCGCGAGACGGAACCCGACCTGGTCATCGCCAACGACCCGGACGCCGACCGCTGCGCCGCCGCCGTCAAGGACGGCACCGACTGGCGCATGCTCCGCGGCGACGAGGTGGGCGCCCTGCTGGCGGCCCACCTGGTCTCGCGCGGAGCCACCGGCACCTTCGCGGAGTCGATCGTGTCCTCCTCGCTCCTCGGCCGCATCGCCGATAAGGCGGGCCTGCCGTACGAGGAGACCCTCACCGGCTTCAAGTGGATCGCCCGTGTCGAGGGCCTGCGCTACGGCTACGAGGAGGCGCTCGGCTACTGCGTGGACCCGGACGGCGTACGCGACAAGGACGGCATCACCGCGGCGCTCCTGATCACGGAGCTCGCCTCGCAGCTGAAGTCCGAGGGCCGGACGCTGCTGGACCTCCTCGACGACCTCGCCGTCGAGCACGGGCTGCACGCCACCGACCAGCTCTCGGTCCGCGTCCAGGACCTGTCGCTCATCGCCGCCGCGATGCGCCGCCTGCGCGAGCAGCCTCCGACGGCACTCGCGGGCCTGCCCATCACGAAGTCGGAGGACCTCACCCAGGGCACGGACACGCTCCCGCCCACGGACGGACTGCGCTACACGCTCGAAGGCGCCCGTGTGATCGTCCGCCCCAGCGGTACGGAGCCCAAGCTCAAGTGCTACCTGGAGGTCGTGGTCCCGGTCGCGGCGCACGCCGACCTCCCGGTGGCCCGGGCCCGGGCCACCGACCTGCTGGCGTCGATCAAGCGCGACCTGTCGGCGGCGGCGGGCATCTGACTGACCGGCCTCGGCCGCTCGGTTGCAGCTGAACGTGGCTGCCGCGGTGGCGGGCACGTCGCAGGGGAGGGCCCCGGGGCCGGGGCCGGAGGCCTGGCTGCTCGGGGGGAGCCGGGGGCTGCTCGCGAGCGGCCTCAGCAACCCCCGAGCGGCCCCGGCAACCGCTCAGCCCACCGCCAGCAGAATCGCCAGCACCACCGCTCCCGCCACCGCCGGTCCCGCGATCTCGTAGGCCCAGCGGACCGTCACCTCGCCCTGAGCCGTCTCCTCCTGCTCTCGGGTCTCGTGCAGCTGGCGCAGGTCATCCATGAGCTGGTCGGTCGCGGCGCGGACGGGGCCCGCCGGGCTTGCGGGGCCCGCCGGGCGGGCGTCCGGCGCGCCGGAGCCGAAGGGACGAGGCCGCAACGGCCGGTCCTTCCCCCGCTCCCCCGCGCCCGCCCCCGCGGCCCGCGCCTGCTGCCGTGACGCCCTCTTGCGTGCCCGCATCGACACGGGCACCGCCCACAGCTGGTACTTGGTGCCGGACTTGGCGATGACCTCGTTCGAGTAGCCCGACCGCAGGGCGGCGACCTGGCCCCAGGGCAGGACGATCACGCGGAAGGGGTTGCGGATGCGCAGCCGTTCGTCGTTGGCGTACACGGCCGGCCGCAGGGTGAAGGCGACCACCAGCGGCACGACGAGGATCATCGCGGCGAGCGCCAGCCACGGGGTGCGGCCGTGGCCGGTGAACAACGCGTCGAAGCCGAGCCACGCGACGATGGCCAGCAGCAGCACACCGCCCGCGATACCTCCGGCCGACCGGTGGACCCGGTCCTTGAACTCGGGAGCCGGCGGCTGCGGCGCTGGTGACTCGTGCTCGGGCGTCGTCATGGTCCCGATTCTGCACGACCGGATCGGCGCGGTCGTGGGCGGTCTCGTCGTGCATCGCGTCAGCGTTGCGATGCCCACACGGGGGTGTACAGCCGCTACGCGCGTAGATATGCTCGGCTGGTGACCATGCCCACCACTGCATCCCGCGCACACGCTCTCGCCGACGTCACCGCGTCCGACAGCACGCTGCGCCGCTTCCTCCACGGGCTGCCCGGCGTCGACGCGGTCGGCCTCGAGGCGCGCGCCGCCTCGCTCGGCACCCGATCCATCAAGACCACCGCGAAGGCGTACGCCATCGACCTCGCCATCTCGATGGTCGACCTGACGACGCTGGAAGGCGCGGACACCCCGGGCAAGGTCCGGGCGCTCGGCGCCAAGGCGGTCCACCCCGACCCGACGGACCGTACGACCCCGACGACCGCGGCGGTCTGCGTCTACCCCGACATGGTGGCCGTCGCCAAGGAGGCCGTCGCGGGCTCCGGCGTGAAGGTGGCCTCGGTCGCCACCGCCTTCCCGGCCGGCCGCGCCGCCCTCGACGTGAAACTGGCCGACGTGCGCGAGGCCGTCGCCGCGGGCGCCGACGAGATCGACATGGTCATCGACCGCGGGGCGTTCCTCGCCGGCCGGTACCTGAAGGTGTACGACGAGATCGCCGCCGTGAAGGAGACCTGCGGGACGTCCGCCCGCCTGAAGGTCATCTTCGAGACCGGCGAGCTGTCGACGTACGACAACATCCGGCGCGCGAGCTGGCTCGGCATGCTGGCGGGCGCCGACTTCATCAAGACCTCGACGGGCAAGGTCGCCGTCAACGCCACGCCCGCCAACACCCTCCTCATGCTGGAGGCCGTGCGCGACTTCCGCGCCCAGACCGGAGTCCAGGTCGGCGTGAAACCGGCCGGCGGCATCCGCACCAGCAAGGACGCGATCAAGTTCCTCGTCCTGGTCAACGAGACCGCCGGCGAGGACTGGCTGGACAACCACTGGTTCCGCTTCGGCGCCTCCTCGCTGCTGAACGACCTGCTGATGCAGCGTCAGAAGCTGGCCACCGGCCGCTACTCCGGCCCCGACTACGTGACGGTGGACTGATCACCATGGCATCCGCATTCGAGTACGCACCGGCGCCCGAGTCCCGCTCGATCGTCGACATCGCCCCCTCCTACGGCCTGTTCGTCGACGGCGAGTTCACCGAGGCGGCCGACGGCAAGGTCTTCAAGACGATCTCGCCCAGCACGGAAGAGGTGCTGTCCGAGGTAGCCCAGGCCGGCGAGGCCGACGTCGACCGCGCGGTGAAGGCAGCCCGCAAGGCGTTCGAGAAGTGGTCGGCGCTGCCCGGCTCCGAGCGCGCCAAGTACCTGTTCCGCATCGCCCGCATCATCCAGGAACGCAGCCGCGAGCTCGCGGTCCTGGAGACGCTGGACAACGGCAAGCCGATCAAGGAGACCCGCGACGCCGACCTGCCCCTGGTCGCCGCGCACTTCTTCTACTACGCGGGCTGGGCCGACAAGGTCGAGCACGCCGGGTTCGGCCCGGACCCGAAGCCTCTCGGCGTCGCCGGCCAGGTCATCCCCTGGAACTTCCCGCTGCTGATGCTGGCCTGGAAGATCGCCCCGGCGCTCGCCACCGGCAACACGGTCGTCCTGAAGCCGGCCGAGACGACGCCGCTGAGCGCCCTGTTCTTCGCGGACATCTGCCGGCAGGCAGGTCTGCCCAAGGGCGTGGTCAACATCCTTCCGGGCTACGGCGACACGGGCGCCGCCCTCGTCGCGCACCCGGACGTGAACAAGGTCGCCTTCACCGGTTCCACGGCCGTCGGCAAGGAGATCGCCCGCACGGTGGCGGGCACGAAGAAGAAGCTCACGCTCGAATTGGGCGGCAAGGGCGCCAACATCGTCTTCGACGACGCACCCGTAGACCAGGCCGTCGAGGGCATCGTGGGCGGCATCTTCTTCAACCAGGGCCAGGTCTGCTGCGCGGGCTCCCGCCTGCTGGTCCAGGAGTCGATCCACGACGAGCTCCTGGACTCCCTCAAGCGCCGTCTGTCCACGCTCCGCCTGGGCGACCCCCTGGACAAGAACACCGACATCGGCGCGATCAACTCCGCCGAGCAACTGGCGCGGATCACCGCGCTCGCCCAGCAGGGCGAGGCGGAGGGCGCCGAGCGCTGGTCCCCTGCCTGCGACATCCCGGAGAGCGGCTACTGGTTCGCCCCGACGCTGTTCACGAACGTCACCCAGGCCCACACCATCGCCCGTGACGAGATCTTCGGCCCGGTGCTCTCGGTTCTCACCTTCCGCACCCCGGACGAGGCGGTCGCCAAGGCGAACAACACCCAGTACGGCCTCTCGGCCGGCATCTGGACCGAGAAGGGCTCGCGCATCCTGGCCGTCGCGAACAAGCTGCGCGCCGGTGTCGTCTGGTCCAACACGTTCAACAAGTTCGACCCGACCTCGCCGTTCGGCGGATACAAGGAGTCGGGCTTCGGCCGCGAGGGCGGCCGCCATGGCCTGGAGGCGTACCTCGATGTCTGACAAGTCCGAAACGATCGAACGGCTTTCCGTCTTCAAGACCTACAAGCTGTACGTCGGCGGGAAGTTCCCGCGTTCCGAGAGCGGCCGGGTGTACGAGGTGAAGGACTCGAAGGGCAAGTGGCTGGCGAACGCGCCCCTCTCCTCCCGCAAGGACGCCCGTGACGCGGTGGTGGCCGCGCGCAAGGCGTTCGGCGCCTGGTCGGGTGCGACCGCCTACAACCGCGGCCAGATCCTGTACCGCGTCGCGGAGATGCTGGAGGGCCGCAGGGACCAGTTCGTCCGCGAGGTGGCCGACGCCGAGGGTCTGTCGAAGTCGAAGGCCGCCGCGGTCGTGGACGCGACCATCGACCGCTGGGTCTGGTACGCGGGCTGGACCGACAAGATCGCCCAGGTGATCGGCGGCGCCAACCCGGTCGCGGGCCCGTACTTCAACCTCTCCTCCCCCGAGCCGACGGGCGTCGTCGCCGTACTGGCCCCGCAGGAGTCGTCCTTCCTCGGCCTCGTCTCGGTCGTGGCCCCGGTGATCGCCACGGGCAACACGGTGATCGTGGTCGCCTCCGAGAAGGCCCCGCTGCCCGCCCTGTCGCTGGGCGAGGTGTTGGCCACCTCCGACGTCCCGGGTGGCGTCGTGAACGTCCTGTCCGGCCGTACGGCGGAGATCGCCGCGCCGCTGGCCGCGCACCAGGACGTCAACGCGATCGACCTGGCCGGCGCCGACGAGGTCCTGGCGAAGGAGCTGGAGATCGCGGCGGCGGACAACCTGAAGCGCGTTCTGCGTCCACAGCCTGTGGATTACTCCGAGACGCCCGGCGTCGAGCGCATGACGGCCTTCCTGGAGACGAAGACGGTCTGGCACCCGACGGGTTCGCTGGGCGCCTCCGGTTCGTCGTACTGACACCGGTCCGCGGGGCGGTCACCCGCCCTCGCGCCCCTGACAGACAGCAGAGCCGCGCTTCCCCCCGTCCGGGAAAGCGCGGCTCTGCTCCGCGTCGGTGGCCGCCGGTCGGGAGGCGGTCAGCGCAGCGCCCCGACCACCTGCCCGACCACCGGCACACCGCCGAGCGACTCCGCCTCGGCCACCGGCCGGGTCAGGGACCTGGACGACAGCGGCTTGAAGTCGGCGAGTTGGGTGGCGACGCCGTTGTCGAGCGGGTCGACGCCCGTGCCGGCGAGCGGGTTGGGCTTCAGGCCGGCGAGCGGCCCGGCCGCGTACCGCACGGGCCCGGTGACGTACCCCACGGTCCCCGTCAGTGCCGACACCCCTGCCTGCGGGTCGACGTTGCCGAGCGAGGTGGGCCGGGTCCGCATCACGTCGGCCGGCGGGCCGCCGTTCGCCGCCGACGCCGAGGCGGCGCCCGCCCCCAGGGCGACGCCCGCGGTCGCGAGAGCGACGAGCGCGCGCTGGGCGGTGGGGGACTTGGGGGAGGCGTGTCGTGCCATGGCTGCTGCCACCTTCTTGCTGCAAAACGTGAGAATGTCGCCACGCAGCGTAGTTGAGGTGTGATCTGCGCTCCAAACGTCGACCCGCGGGGTCCGCAGGGTGTACGGAATGCGTCACACTGGTGTCTCGTGAGCCTTCATCCCCCGGCCCCCGCCCGCGTCGTGCTGCTGTGCGGCCCCTCCGGCTCCGGCAAGTCCCTCGTCGCCGCCCGCTCCGGCCTGCCCGTCCTGCGGCTCGACGACTTCTACAAGGAGGGTGACGACCCCACACTGCCCCTGGTGGAGGGGAGTTCGGACATCGACTGGGACCATCCGCAGTCGTGGGACGCGGACGTCGCGGTCGCGGCCATCGCCGAACTGTGCGCCACGGGCCGTACGACGGTGCCGGTGTACGACATCGCCCTGAGCGCGCGTACGGGCGAGGAGACGCTGGACGTCGACCGGGCCCCGGCGGTCATCGCGGAGGGCGTCTTCGCCGCCGAGATCATAGAGCGCTGCCGGGAACTCGGGGTGCTCGCGGACGCGCTGTGCCTGACCCGCGGACCCCTCACCACGTTCCGCCGCCGCTTCCTGCGCGATCTGAGGGAGGGCCGCAAGTCGGTGCCGTTCCTGCTGCGCCGCGGCTGGCGGCTGATGCGCGCCGAGCGGTCGATCGTGGCCCGGCAGACGGCGCTCGGCGCGTACGCCTGCGACCGGGACGAGGCACTGAGCCGACTGTCCGCGGCGGCCGCGGGACGGCGGGCGTCGGTGGGCACGGCGGCGTAAGCCGTTCCCCTGAGGACCGTACGGAAACGAGAAACGGGACTGGTTGGACCCCCCGGCCCTCCAGTCCCGCTCTCTTGTGCTCCCCCGCGTTCCCCCGTGCTTCCCTCCCCCGGTACCGATCCCCCGATTGGTACCGCTCCCCCGATTCCCCCGTGATCCCCCGTGTCCCCCCGTCCCTCAGGCGACGAGCTCGCCGAAGGACTCCTCCTGGTCACGGCCGAAGCTGAGGACCTCGTCCTCGCGCAGCCGGCGGAGCGACCGCCAGATGCTCGACTTCACCGTGCCCACACTGATGTCGAGGATCTCCGCGATCTCCGGGTCCGTGCGGCCCTCGTAGTAGCGCAGGACCAGCATGGTGCGCTGGAGTTCCGGCAGCCGGGCGAGCGCCTGCCACAAGACGGCGCGCAGCTCCGTACCGCGCATCGCGTCCGTGTCGCCGGGCGTCTCCGGCAGCTCCTCGGTCGGGTACTCGTTCAGCTTGCGGCGGCGCCACGCGCTGATGTGCAGATTGGTCATCGTGCGCCGCAGGTAGCCCCCCACGGCGGCCTTGTCGCTGATCCGGTCCCACGCCCGGTAGGTGGAGAACAGCGCGCTCTGCAGCAGGTCCTCGGCCTCGAAGCGGTCACCGGTCAGGTGGTAGGCGGTGGCGTACAGGGAGGCGCGGCGCTCCTCGACGTAGGCGGTGAACTCCGCCTCCGTCGCGCAGCGGCGCTCCCCCGAGTCCTCCCCGTACGCGGCTCCCCCGTGTGTTTCCCCCGTGCGAGCGTCAACCACCGCCATGAACACGGTGTGCTGACGCCCGGCGCCGCGGGCGCATCCCCGCCCTCCCCCGAGCTCTCGACTACGCTCGAGCAGGGAGGTACCCCCGTCCGCACCGGACTTCTCCGTGTTCCGGGCGACGTCGTGCAGACGCGTGACCACTGCGCTCGTGGCTGTGCCGTGCAGCGTGTTCATCTCGCGCCCCCCGTCGTGGAGTCCCGGTCGTCGGCTCGCTTCCTTGCCTGTGCCGAAGAGCTTGCCCGGGCCAGTTCATGGCCGTGTCCGTCGACTGTCACAGAGCTGTCACAGGGGTCGCCCGCTGCCGTGCCACAGCCGGCTCACAGAGAAGGGCGATACGGCTACGCAGGTATGGCGTGCAGTGGCGCCCTGCCGGTCGGGAGGGCCGGAGCAGCCCGACAGTCGAAACACGGCCACGGCATGGGCCAGAATGACCCCGTGCCTTCCCTGTTGCTGATCGAGGACGACGACGCCATCCGAACGGCCCTGGAGCTCTCACTGACGCGCCAGGGACACCGTGTGGCCACCGCTGCCACCGGCGAGGACGGTCTGAAGCTGCTGCGCGAGCAGCGGCCGGACCTGATCGTGCTGGACGTGATGCTGCCCGGCATCGACGGGTTCGAGGTGTGCCGGCGCATCCGGCGCACCGACCAGCTGCCGATCATCCTGCTGACCGCGCGCAGCGACGACATCGACGTCGTGGTCGGGCTGGAGTCCGGCGCCGACGACTACGTCGTCAAGCCCGTGCAGGGACGGGTGCTGGACGCCCGGATCCGGGCCGTGCTGCGCCGCGGGGAGCGCGAGTCCAACGACTCGGCGGCCTTCGGCAGCCTGGTCATCGACCGGGCCGCGATGACCGTCACCAAGAACGGCCAGGACCTGCAGCTGACCCCGACCGAGCTGCGTTTGCTCCTGGAACTGAGCCGGCGGCCCGGACAGGCGTTGTCCCGGCAGCAGTTGCTGCGGCTGGTGTGGGAGCACGACTACCTGGGCGACTCGCGGCTGGTCGACGCATGTGTGCAGCGGCTGCGCGCCAAGGTGGAGGACGTACCGTCCTCGCCCACGCTCATCCGTACGGTCCGTGGGGTCGGATACCGGCTGGACGCCCCTCAGTGACCGATTCAGCAGGGGGGATCCGCGGCTGGGCCGCGGCTCGCAGGACCGTGCAGTCCCGTCTGCGCTTCACGAGCCTGCGGCTGCGCCTGGTCGTGGTGTTCGGGCTCGTGGCGCTGACCGCCGCCGTGTCGGCGTCCGGCATCGCGTACTGGCTGAACCGTGAGGCCGTGCTCACCCGCGCCCAGGACGCGGTGCTGCGCGACTTCCAGCAGGAGATGCAGAACCACGCGAGTTCGCTGCCGCCGCATCCGACGCAGGACGAGCTGCAGCGCACCGCCGGCCAGATGGCGAACAGCAGCCAGCGCTTCAGTGTCCTGCTGATCGCGCGGGACGAGCGCGGGAAGACGGTCGTCGGCAACTCCGACCTGGACTCCTTCACGCTGGAGGACGTGCCGCCGTCGCTGCGGAAGGCCGTCGACAAACAGCAGAAGGTGTCCTCCACCAACAAGTACGCCCACCACCTGTACTGGCAGCGGATCGTGGAGGGCGGCAAGCCGTACCTGGTGGGCGGCGCCAAGGTGATCGGCGGCGGTACGACCGGCTACATGCTCAAGTCCCTGGAGCCGGAGGCCAAGGATCTCGACTCGCTCGCCTGGTCGCTCGGTATCGCCACCGGTCTCGCGCTGATCGGCTCGGCGCTGCTCGCGCAGGCCGCCGCCACGACCGTGCTCAAGCCGGTCCACCGCCTCGGCATCGCGGCCCGGCGCCTGGGCGAGGGCAAGCTGGACACCCGGCTGCGGGTGTCGGGCACGGACGAACTGGCCGAGCTGTCACGGACGTTCAACCGCGCCGCCGAGTCCCTGGAGAAGACGGTCGCCGACATGAGCGCCCGCGAGGAGGCCTCCCGCCGCTTCGTCGCCGACATGTCCCACGAGCTGCGGACGCCGCTGACGGCGATCACGGCCGTCACGGAGGTGCTGGAGGAGGAACTGGACGCGGAGACCGGCAGCGTGGACCCGATGATCGAACCGGCCGTGCGGCTGGTCGTCAGCGAGACCCGGCGGCTGGGCGACCTCGTCGAGAACCTGATGGAGGTCACCCGCTTCGACGCGGGCACGGCCCGGCTGGTCCTGGACGACGTGGACATCGCCGACCAGATCACCGCGTGCATCGACGCCCGCGCCTGGCTGGACGCCGTCGAGCTGGATGCCGAGCGCGGCATCATGGCCCGCCTGGACCCGCGCCGCCTCGATGTGATCCTCGCGAACCTGATCGGCAACGCGCTCAAGCACGGGGGCTCGCCCGTACGGGTCTCGGTGCGCGAGGAGGGCGAGGAGCTGCTCATCCGGGTGCGGGACCACGGCCCCGGCATCCCCGAGGACGTCCTGCCGCACGTCTTCGACCGCTTCTACAAGGCGAGCGCCTCCCGCCCGCGCTCCGAGGGCAGCGGCCTCGGTCTGTCCATCGCGCAGGAGAACGCACACATCCACGGCGGCAGCATCAGCGCCGCCAACTCCCCGGAAGGCGGGGCGGTGTTCACGCTGCGCCTGCCGCGCGACGCGTCGATGCTGATCGAGCAGGAGACGCAGAACGGGAACGGCACCGAGGAGAAGGCGCGATGAGGGCACGGCGCGGACGCCTGACGGCGATACGGGGCCTTCGCCCGGCGGTGCTGCCGGGCGGACGCCGAGTGACCCCACGCGGCACACACCCGGCGGCGGTACGCCGCGCACGCCACTGGCTCGCCGTGCCGTTGCTGGCCGCGCTGCTGGCCGGGTGCGGGATCCGGGCCACCCAGGTGCCGACGGACTTCGGGCCGGCGCCGTCCCGGGTGCCGTGCGCGCTGTCGGGTGCGGACCTGGCCACGCAGGCGGGCCGCGGCGTTCCCGTCCAGGTCTTCCTGCTGTGCGCCTCGCAGCTGGTGACGGTGGACCGTTCCGTGCACATCCCGGACGGCACGGCCGAGCGGCAGCGCCGGGTGCTGGTGGCGCAGGGGCTGCTCGACCAGCTCGCCATGACGCCGTCGCCCGCGGAGAAGCAGGCCGGCTACACGACGGACGTGGTCGGCGGCATCACGGTGAACGGCCCGCGCGGCAAGGACCCGGAGGGCACGTTCCGGCTCAGCGGCCGCCTGCAGGACCTCACCTCCTCCGCCCTCGGGCAGATCGTCTGCACGTTCGCCGACTCGGAGGCGACCGCCGCCGACGACGGGACGGTCGTCCTCGGCGGGCCCGACGACCGGCCGCTGCGCCGCTACCGGTGCACGGCTCAGATGCGCTCGCACCCGGGGGCGATGGCGCCGCCGTCGATCGAGCTGACCGGCGAGTGAACCGCGGGGCGCGCCCCTGAGGTGAGCGGGCCGTCACAAAGGGGAACCGATCGTGCCGGGAGCGGCGTCTAGGGGGGCGTGCAGCGTCAAGGCTCAATCGGCGGCAGCGCCGCGATCCGCGTCCGTGTGGCAGGGGGTGTCCTCCTCGTCGCACACCTCGCGCTCGTCGCCTGGCTCACGCTGCGCCCGCTGGACGTGCCCTGGGTGAGGCCCGCCAACCTGCATCCGTTCGCCGGTATCAGAGCCGATCTCGCGCTGGGCTGGCCGGTGGCCGCCCACCGTATCGGCAAGGGGCTCGCGCTGCTCGCACCGCTAGGGGTGCTGCTGCCCACGGCGGGCGGGCGGCTCGTCGTCTCCCCGCTCGCCTCGCTGGCCCGTACGGTCGCCGCGGGCACTCTGATCTCCGTGGGCATCGAGCTGCTGCAGACGGGGGTGCCCGGACAGGTCGTGGACATCGACGCGATCCTGCTGAACACGGTCGGGGTGGCGCTGGCGCACCTGCTGGTCGTGCCCGTGGCACGGTTCCGGCTGCGCCGGCGGATGGAGTCCCGCGGTCTGGGCTCCCACCCCCGGGAGGAGCCCGCTCAGGGTCGGACCCCGACGATTCCCAGGGTCGGGATAGCTCCGTAGAGTGACGCTTCGTCCGCTTCGCCCCCGTAGCGTGGAACATGTCGAAAGCGCCGAGGAGTTGGGCGCCGGCCCCGGACTTCCGGCAGTCGCCGGAGCGGGGTTCCACCACGGTTCGCGAAGGAGCCACCATGACCGCCCTGGCCCGCCCCACCCACGGACGGATGATCGGCGGAGTGTGCGCAGCGCTGGCACGGCGCTTCGGCACCTCCGCGACCACGATGCGCGTGATCTTCCTGCTGTCCTGCCTGCTCCCGGGCCCGCAGTTCCTGCTCTACATAGCCCTGTGGATTCTTTTCCCCTCGGAGGACAAGGCGGCGGCCGGCACCGCCTGGTGACCACGGAGGTCGCAGGCACACCGATGGGCGCCCCGAGCGGGGCGCCCATCGTGGTCGTGGGGGCGTGCTCCCTCAGCCCAGCGGGATGCCGTTCACCGGCAGGCCGTGCGTGGGCAGTCCCTGCACCGGCAGCCCGCCGAGCAGCCCGGCGGCCGGTGCGACGGGGCCGTTGCGGAGGGCCTTCTCGGCGGCGGGCTGCGCGGCGGCCACCACGGTGCCGAGTGCGTTCTGCCCCTGGCCGAGCGCCTGGTCGGCGCCGGGCAGCGTCTTGGCGACGTTGCCCACCGGCAGCGCCTGGGTGACGGAGTCCAGTGCGGCGGTGTCCGGCACGGCGGGGGCCGCGCTCGCGACACCCGCGCCCGCGGCGGCGAAGGCGGCGCCGAGGGCGGCGACACCGAGGGTCCTGGCAGCAGACTGCTTCATGTTGAACGCGTCCTTGGGTCCGTTGACGGAGATCTGAGCGGTCCAAAACCGTAAACACGTGCCGACGGGCTCCGCAAACATACGAATACGGCCGGACGATGATCGCCCGGCCGTGTCGAAAAAGCCCTCCATCAGCCTTCGGACGTCTCATAACCCCTGGTGGAGGCGGTCTGCTGGAACAGCCATTCGGACTTCAACTCGGCGTATCCCGGCTTGATGACGTCATTGATCATCGCCAGTCGTTCATCGAAAGGAATGAATGCTGACTTCATAGCATTGACGGAGAACCACTGAAGATCGTCGAGCGTGTAACCGAATGCCTCGACCAGGTGGTCGAATTCCCGGCTCATGCTCGTCCCCGACATCAGGCGGTTGTCCGTGTTCACCGTGGCCCGGAAATGCAGCCGCCGCAGCAGCCCGATGGGGTGGTCGGCGTACGAGTCGGCGGCCCCGGTCTGGAGGTTGGAACTCGGACACAGCTCCAGCGGGATGCGCTTGTCGCGTACGTAGGAGGCGAGGCGCCCGAGCTTGACCGTGCCGTCCTGAAGGACCTGGATGTCGTCGATGATGCGCACGCCGTGCCCGAGCCGGTCGGCGCCGCACCACTGCAGGGCCTGCCAGATGGACGGCAGCCCGAAGGCCTCCCCGGCGTGGATGGTGAAGTGGTTGTTCTCCCGCTTGAGGTACTCGAAGGCGTCGAGGTGCCGGGTGGGCGGGTACCCGGCCTCGGCTCCGGCGATGTCGAAGCCGACGACACCCAGGTCCCTGTACCGGTTGGCGAGTTCGGCGATCTCCAGCGCGCGGGCGGCGTGCCGCATGGCGGTGAGCAGGGCGCCGACCCGGATGCGGTGGCCGGCCGCCTTGGCCCGCCGCTCGCCCAGCCGGAAGCCCTCGTTGACCGCCTCGACGACCTCCTCCAGGGTCAGGCCGCCCTCCAGGTGCTGCTCGGGTGCGTACCGCACCTCTGCGTAGACGACACCGTCCTCGGCGAGGTCCTCGGCACACTCGGCGGCCACGCGCACCAGCGCCTCGCGGGTCTGCATCACGCCGACGGTGTGGGAGAAGGTCTCCAGGTACCGCTCCAGGGAGCCGGAGTCGGCGGCCTCGCGGAACCAGACGCCGAGCTTGTCCGGGTCGGTCTCGGGGAGGTGGGAGTACCCGGTGTCGCGGGCGAGTTCGACGATGGTGCCGGGGCGCAGGCCACCGTCGAGGTGGTCATGGAGCAGGACCTTGGGAGCCCGGCGGATCTGGTCCCAGCTCGGGGTGTTCTGGTGCTGGCTCGTCATTGCCGCACCATACGCCCTACGCGCGTAGAGCACGGGGTGCGGCAAGGCGTCGATACGCAAAGGTGACCCGTCGGCCAGGTTTCGTACACCGTCGCTTCTGACACTGTTCTGTCATGGCACATCAAGCGACGCCGGTTCGCAGGGCCCGGCTGGGGAGGACGCTCGGCCCGGAACCGACGGCGGTGAGCGGTGCGGTGCTGCTGCTCCCCGGCGGTGACGAGATGTCCTCCCGAAGACCGCTCCCTGTGATGGCCACGGCCTCGGTCCGCGCGCTCGGCCGCCGGCTGACCCGGGCCGGGCACGGCGAAGGCCTGGTCACGCATGTCGTGCACTACCGCTACCGGGGGTGGAACGGCAGCGAGGCGCATCTGGCGCAGGATGCCGACTGGGCCGCCGAGGAAGTCGTCCGCCGCTACGGGGACGTGCCCGTCTGTCTGGTCGGCGTGGGCATGGGCGCCCGGGCGGCGCTGCACGCGTCCGGGCACACGGCCGTCAACTCCGTTGTCGCGCTGTCCCCTTGGCTGCCCGAGGAGGACGTGGCGGCCCCACCCGAACCGGTGAAGCAGCTCGCCGGACGCCGGGTGCTGATCGTGCACGGCACGAACGACGAACGCACGGACCCGGAGCTGTCGTTCCGCCTGGCGGCACGTGCGAAGAAGGCGAACCGCGACATCTGCCGCTTCGAAGTCCATTCCGACGGGCATGCGTTGCACCAGTACCGCTCGGAAGTCCACGCCCTGGCCGAGGACTTCGTGATGGGGTCGCTGTTCGGACGGGCGTTCTCCCGCCCGGTCCAGGACGCACTGGCGGCTCCGCCGCCGCTGGGGTTGAGGATGCCGTTGGCCGCGGGGTTCGGCAGGTCGTTGAGGAGGTGAGCGGGCGGCGTCCCCTGAGGGGCGCGGGACTGCGTCGACCGCGGCTCCGCCGCGCCACCGCGAGCGACCACGAAGAACCTGTGCCCTCAGTCGGGCAGAAGCCGCCCCCTCCTCGACAACAGAAACTTCTTGAAGGCCGCTACCGGCGGCGTGTCCACGTGCCCCGCAAGCCACGCCACGCCGATCTCCCGCGCCGCCCGCGGCGCGGTGACCGTGAGCTCCACGACTCCGGGCCGAGGCACGGCCGGCGGTGGCAGCAGAGCCACCCCCAGTCCCGCGGCGACCAATCCGCGCAGCGTCTCGGCCTCCTCTCCCTCGAAGGCGATCCGCGGCTTGAACCCCGCCTCGCGGCACAGGTCGTCGGTGATGCGCCGCATCCCGTATCCGGGCTCCAGGGTCACGAACGTCTCGTCGGCGGCTTCCGCGAGCCGCACGCGCCTGCGGCCGGCGAGCCGGTGGTCGGCGGGCACCACGAGCCGCAGCTTCTGCTCGTCGAGGCGCCGGGCGACCAGATCGGGCGCGTCCGGCACCGGAGAGGTCAGGCACAGGTCCAGCTCCCCCGCCCGCAGCCGCTCCAGCATCGCCTCGCCGTAGTTCTGGACGAGGCTGAAGCGGACGCGCGGATGGTCGGCGCGGAAGGCGTGGATCAGCCCGGGCACGGTCTCGGCTCCCATCGTGTGCAGAAAGCCGAAGGCGACCTTGCCGACGGCCGGGTCGGCGTCCGCGCGCACCTCCTCCGCGGCCCGTTCGATCTCGGCGAGGGCGCGCTCGACGGAGGCGAGGAACGTGCGCCCCGCCGGAGTGAGCGAGACCGTGCGGCCGCGCCGGGCGAACAGCTCCACGCCCAGGTCCTCCTCGAGCCGGACGAGGGCCCGGGACAGGGTGGACTGCGGGACCTGCATCTCCTGCGCGGCGCGTGTGACGTGCTCGGTGCGGGCGACGCCCGCGAAGTACGCGAGGCGCGGCGCGAGCAGCGTGACGATGTCTTCTGCGTCACTTGTGTCACTGAACGATGACAGGCGAGCGGCTGACCTCTGCTGATGCACCATGGGAACGATTATGGCGGTTCTGTGCATTGGACGGATCAGCGGTCGTGTCCGTACGTTCGAGGCATGCCTGCTGCCGATACCGGGGCGTCCACCACCGTGGACGCCGATGCCGTCACTGTTCCCGTCCCCGACTCGCGGATGACCCCGGGTGGCCCCGGCCACCGCCGGATGAGCCTCGCGCTCTTCCTCGCCGGGGTCGCCACCTTCGCGCTCCTCTACTCCACGCAGGCCCTGCTGCCGCTCGTCTCCCGCGACTTCGGGGTGACGGCGAGCGCGGCGAGCTGGACGGTGTCCGGCGCGACCGGCGCGCTGGCGCTGTTCGTCCTCCCCATGAGCGCCCTGTCCGAACGCTTCGGACGGCGCACGCTGATGACGGCGTCGCTGGCCGTGGCGGTGACCGTCGGACTGCTCGTCCCCTTCGCCCCGTCGCTGGGTTCGCTGATCGTGCTGCGGGCGGTGCAGGGCGCGGCGCTGGCCGGGCTGCCGGCGTCGGCGACCGCGTACCTGGCCGAGGAGGTCCGGCCCAAGGCCCTGGTCACGGCGATCGGGCTGTTCGTGGCCGGGAACAGCGTCGGCGGGATGAGCGGCCGGATCATCACCGGCTGGGTCGCGCAGGAGTGGGGCTGGCGGATTGCCGTCGGCACGGTCGGCGTGATCGCGGTCGCCTGCGCGGTGGCGTTCCGCCTGCTGCTGCCGGCGCCCAGGCACTTCACGGCGGGTTCGCTGCGCCCGCGCGTGCTGGCCCGCACGGTCCGCGACCACCTCGCCAACCCGCTGCTGCGCCGGCTGTACGCGATCGGCGCGCTGTTCATGATGGTGTTCGGCGGCGTCTACACCGTGATCGGCTACCGCCTGACGGAGGCGCCGTTCGGGCTGCCGCAGGGCATCATCGGCTCGGTCTTCCTGGTGTACCTGGTGGGCACGGTGTCGGCGTCGACGGCGGGGCGGCTGGTGGGCCGTCTGGGCCGCCGCGGGGCCCTGTACCTGGCGGGCGGCACGACCACGGCGGGCCTGCTGCTCTCCCTGGCGCCCTCGCTCCCCCTGGTCCTGCTGGGCCTGGTCCTGATCACCGCCGGGTTCTTCGCGGGTCACGCGGTGGCGTCGTCGGCGGTCAGCCACACGGCGAAGGAGGGACGCGCGCAGGCGTCCGCGCTCTACCAGTCCGCGTACTACATCGGCTCCAGCACGGGCAGCACGCTCGGCGCGGTCGCGTTCCACGCGGAGGGCTGGGCCGGAACGGTGGGCATGGGCGTGCTGGCGGTCGCGGGCGTCGTGGTGATCACCCTGTTCGGGTCGCGGGCGGCCCGCATCGCCGCGCGCCGGGAGCCGGTGCCGGCGCACTGAGCCCGGCCCGAGGGTCGTCCTCGTCTCGGGCCCGACCTGCGCTTTCCCTCACTCCGCGAGCCGTTGTCAGTGGGCTGCTGTAGCTTCCGAAGTGCTGGGGCGCAACGGCGCGCGACAGGAACGGCCACAGGGGTGGGTGGACCATGGGTGAGGGCACGGCGACGGTGGAGGACCTCGACGTCCGGCTGGAGAAGCACAGGGTCGAGCTGACGGGGTACTGCTACCGCATGCTCGGCTCGTCCTTCGAGGCCGAGGACGCGGTGCAGGACACGATGGTCCGCGCCTGGCGGAGCTACGAGAAGTTCGAGGGCCGCTCCTCCTTGCGCTCCTGGCTGTACCGGATCGCGACGAACGTCTGCCTGGACATGCTGAACGCGGGAAACAAGCGGGCCCGCCCGATGGACCTGACCGAGGCCTCGCCGCTGGAGCGGGCCGCCCTCTCCCCGCGCCCGGACCACACGTGGCTGGAGCCGATGCCCGACGCGCGGGTGCTGCCGACGACCGGGGACCCGGCGGAGGCGGCCGTCGCCAAGGAGTCCGTCCGCCTGGCCTTCATGGCGGCCCTGCAGCAGCTGCCGCCCAAGCAGCGCGCGGTCCTCATCCTGCGGGAGGTGCTGGCCTGGAGGGCGAGCGAGGTCGCGGAGCTGCTCGACACCTCGGTGGCGTCGGTCAACAGTGCGTTGCAGCGGGCGCGGGCCACTCTCTCGGAGAAGAGTGGCGAGGGGTCCGACGCGGTCGTCTCCGATCCCCTCGACGAGGAGCAGAAGAAACTCCTCGAGCGCTATGTGGCGGCCTTCGAGGGGTACGACATGGCGGCGCTGACGGCCCTGCTGCACGAGGACGCGGTGATGACGATGCCGCCGTTCGACCTGTGGCTGCGCGGCACTTCGGACATCACCGGTTTCATGACCACGCTCGGCGCCGCCTGCGCGGGCTCGCGGCTGGTGCCGGTCGCGGTGAACGGCCTGCCGGGCTTCGCCCAGTACAAGCCGGACCCGGAGAAGGGCGGCTTCACGGCCTGGGCGGTGCAGGTGCTGGAGACATCAGCCGGCCGGATCACCGGGTTCCACTGCTTCCTCGACACGCAGCGCTGGTTCCCGCTGTTCGGGCTGCCCCTCGAACTCGATGGGGAGGCCGACGAGGTCCAGTAGTGCGCGCAGGGCGGGCGCCGGGTCGCGCAGCCGAATGCGGCCCCCGGCCCGCCGGGCGACGAGCTGAAGGCGGGCCAGTACGTCGACGGTGGCGAGCCGCACGGGCCTGAGGGCGCCGACGTCGCATACGACGACCCCGGTGCCGGTGGTCTCCAGCAGCGCTCGCACGTCGTCGCCGAGCTGCGCCACCTCGTCGGGGGCGACGGGTCCGGCCAGCACGAGTACGGGGGGTGTCTTGGCGTCCACGGAGGGTGGACCGGGCGGACGCCGCCAACTCATCGGCTGGCGGCCGTACCTCTAGTCGACCGGAAACTCGCTGGTGTCGATGATGACGTCGAAGGGAGCCGGAAGCTTGATGGCCTCGCCGAACTTGGCGGTGCTCAGTGGGCGGTAGACGTCGCTCTTCGGATCTCCGTAAAGCGTCGCGGTAGGGCCGTCAGGGGCCCAACGGTCGACGAGCAGGTAGAACGGGATGCCGGCGGTGGCGTAGGCGGCGGGCTTGCTGACACGGTCGTGGCGCGCGTCGGCCTTGGACGTGACCTCGACTACGAGTTCCGCGAGAGCCGCCGGAATGTGGGTGTCCGTCTCCGCGCACTGCGGCACCGGAGCCACTACAAGGTCCGGGATGAGCATGCCCAGCCGCGACGGCACGGCGATGGCCAATGTCTGGAAGACCCCCCAGTCGTCGGGGATGACTGAGTAGAGGCGACGCTGGATGCGTTCTGCGATGACGTTGTGGCGGGACGCAGGAGCAGGTGACACGGTGATGATCCCCTCGATGATCTCCACCTTGCTGCCCTCAGGCCATTCCATCTCCTCCCAGAACCGGACGAGCTCGTCCCAGCTCTGCTCAGGGTCGTGGCTGACGGTGAGTGCGCTCATGGCGGTCTCCTATCGGTGCGTCACCGATCCCAGCATGCCGAACGGGATCGGCAGCGGTCCACCGATCCCGTTCACCCGAAAGGGAAAACACCTGGTCAGGCGATACGTTCCAGCACCACCGGCGACGCCGTGAAGTCCGCCCCGCCCGCCGTGATGTCGTACGAACCCTCCACCGCCTCCAGCGCGTACGCGAACCGCTCCGGCGTGTCCGTGTGCAGGGTCAGCAGGGGCTGGCCCTCCGTCACGGTGTCGCCCGGCTTGGCGTGCATCTCCACGCCCGCCCCCGCCTGCACCGGGTCCTCCTTGCGGGCGCGGCCCGCACCGAGGCGCCAGGCGGCGACGCCGATGTCGTAGGCGTCGAGGCGGGTCAGGACACCCGAGGACGGGGCCTTGATCACATGCTGCTCCTTCGACGTCGGCAGCGGCGCGTCCGGGTCGCCGCCCTGGGCCGCGATCATGCGGCGCCAGACGTCCATCGCGGTTCCGTCCGCCAGGGCCTTCGCCGGGTCCGCGTCCTTCACGCCGGCCGCGTCGAGCATCTCGCGGGCCAGGGCGATCGTCAGCTCCACCACGTCAGCCGGACCGCCGCCCGCCAGGACCTCCACCGACTCGCGGACCTCCAACGCGTTGCCCGCGGTCAGGCCCAGCGGGGTCGACATGTCGGTCAGCAGCGCGATCGTCTTCACGCCGTGGTCCGTGCCGAGGCCCACCATCGTCCGCGCCAGTTCACGGGCGTCGTCCAGGGTCTTCATGAAGGCGCCCGAGCCGACCTTCACGTCCAGGACCAGCGAGCCCGTGCCCTCCGCGATCTTCTTCGACATGATGGAGGAGGCGATCAGGGGGATGGCCTCCACCGTGCCCGTCACGTCGCGGAGCGCGTACAGCTTCTTGTCCGCGGGTGCCAGGCCGTCGCCCGCCGCGCAGATCACGGCGCCGACACCGTCCAGGACGGACAGCATCTCCTCGTTCGACAGCAGGGCGCGCCAGCCCGGGATCGACTCCAGCTTGTCCAGCGTGCCGCCCGTGTGGCCGAGGCCCCGGCCCGACAGCTGCGGGACCGCCGCGCCGCACGCGGCGACCAGCGGGGCCAGCGGCAACGTGATCTTGTCGCCGACGCCGCCCGTCGAGTGCTTGTCGGCCGTCGGGCGGGAGAGGGACGAGAAGTCCATGCGCTCGCCCGACGCGATCATCGCCGCCGTCCAGCGGGCGATCTCGCGGCGGTTCATGCCGTTGAGCAGGATGGCCATCGCGAGTGCGGACATCTGCTCGTCGGCGACCTCGCCCCGCGTGTACGCGTCGATGACCCAGTCGATCTGCTCGTCGCTCAGCTCACCGCGGTCCCGCTTGGTGCGGATGACGGAGATGGCGTCCATGGCCATGGGTTCCTTCCGGAGGTTCGAAGGACCTTCAGGTCCGAAGGTGCGCGGCCCCCCTGAGCCATGGAGATCGACTCAGAGGGGCCGCACAGGAGTTACTTGGTGAGGTGGTCCGGGCCGAAAGCCTGCGGCAGCATCTCCGACAGCGGCAGGACCCCCGCCGGAGAGTCCACCAGCAGGTCGGGGCCGCCGAACTCGTACAGCAGCTGGCGGCAGCGACCGCACGGGACGAGCAGCTCGCCCTCGCCGTTCACGCAGGTGAAGTGAGTGAGCCGACCACCCCCGGTGTTCTGCAGCTGCGAGATGAGCCCGCACTCGGCGCACAGGCTCAGGCCGTAGGAGGCGTTCTCGACGTTGCAGCCGGTGACGGTCCGCCCGTCCTCGACGAGGGCAGCCACGCCGACCCGGTAGCCGGAGTAGGGGGCGTAGGCGCGGGACATCGCCGCGCGCGCCTCCTGTCTGAGGGCCGCCCAGTCGAACGTCGCGGGCTCGGTCACTTGCCCTGCCCCTTCCGGTACGGCAGGCCGTCCGCCTTCGGCATCCGCAGGCTCTGCGCGGACAGCGAGAGCACCAGCAGGGTGACGATGTACGGGGTGGCGGTCACGAGCTGCGCCGGAACCTCGTGCGTGGTGGCGTACCAGACGAACATCAGGACCGCGGCCACGGCCGTGATCAGCGCGGGAACGTACTTCTTCTTCCACACGAGGTACGCCGCGCCGAACACCACCAGGATGGCGAGCAGCAGGATCAGCGCGTGCACGTTGGTGGTGCCGCCGCGCAGGTTGAGGCTGTCGGTGTAGCCGAACAGGCCCGCACCGAGCGCGAGTCCGCCCGGCATCCAGTTACCGAAGATCATCGCGGCGAGACCGATGTAGCCGCGGCCGGCTGTCTGACCGTCGAGGTAGACGTTCGAGGCCACGATCGACAGGAACGCGCCGCCGAGACCCGCGAAGCCACCGGAGATGATCACCGCGATGTACTTGTACTTGTACACGTTGACGCCCAACGACTCCGCCGCCACCGGGTTCTCACCGCAGGAGCGCAGACGCAGACCGAACGCGGTGCGCCACAGCACCCACCAGGTGACCGGGACCAGGGCCACCGCGATCACGGTGAGCGGCGAGAGGTCGGTGACGAGGCCGCCGATCAGACCCGCGAGGTCCGACACCAGGAACCAGTGCTTGCCGTTCAGGGTGTCGAGCCAGTGGGACAGGCCCGGGATGTCGAAGGTGCCGAGCGAGTCGATCGGCGGGGACTGCTTGGAGGAGCCCTGCGGGGCGTTCTCGAAGGTGAACTTCGACAGGTAGCGGGTGGTGCCGAGGGCCAGGATGTTGATCGCCACACCGGAGACGATGTGGTTCACGTTGAAGGTGATGGTGGCGATGGCGTGCAGGATCGCACCCAGGGCGCCGCCCACGATGCCGAAGACGACACCGGTCCACGGCCCCCACTGGTAGCCGGCCCAGGCGCCGAACCAGGTGCCGAGGATCATCATGCCCTCGAGACCGATGTTGACGACGCCGGAGCGCTCCGCCCACAGGCCGCCGAGGCCGGCGAGGCCGATCGGCACGGCCAGGCGCAGCGCGGTGGACATCTGGCCGGTCGAGGTGATGCCGTCCGCGCCGGTGATCAGACGGACGGCCGAGGTCAGGACCAGGACGCCCGCGATGATCAGCAGGAGTACGGGGAGCGAGATACGGCGGCTGCCCTTGCCGGGCTGCTGCGCCTTCGGCTTGGCGACGGTCGCGGTGGTCATCGGGCAGCCACCTCCTTCTGGTGCGAGTTGTTGTTGCCGGCCGCCTCCGCGGCCAGCTCCGCGCCGACCCGCTTCTGCTGGCGGCGCAGGCCCCACTGGCGTACGGCCTCGTAGGAGATGACGACCGCGAAGACGATCAGGCCCTGCATGATCGTGGCGATCTCCTTCTCGTACGCGACCGGGGTCGCGTAGTCGAGGGCCGGAGACGCCTTGTCGAGGAAGGCGATCAGGAGCGCGGCGAAGGCGATGCCGACCGGGTTGTTGCGGCCGAGCAGGGCGATGGTGATGCCGGTGAAGCCGAGGCCGGTCGGGAAGCTCAGGCTGTAGGTGTGGGCGTCGCCGAGCAGCAGCGGCAGGCCCGACAGGCCCGCCACGCCGCCGGAGATCAGCATCGCGGTGAGGACCATCCGCTTGGCGTCGACACCGGAGGCCGCGGCGGCGGTCTCCGAGGCGCCGGTGGCGCGCAGGTCGAAGCCGAAGCGGGTGCGGTTGAGGACGAGCCAGTACAGGACGCCCGCGAGGACGGCGAGGAAGACCAGGCCGTAGATCTCGCCGACGTCGGCGCCCAGGTTGATGCCCGGGAACCAGCCCGACTTCTTCATGATGCCGGTCGTCATGTTGTTGCCGACCTGCACGCCCCAGACGTTGGACAGGGTGAGGTAGCCGATGAGGCTGGTGGCGATCGCGTTGAGCATGATCGTCGCGACGACCTCGCTCACGCCCCGGGTGGTCTTCAGCACGCCCGCGATACCGGCCCAGAAGGCGCCGGTGAGCATGGCGACCAGCATCAGCACCGGGATCTGCAGGAAGGACGGCAGCGCGATGTGCGCGCCGACGACGGCGGTCATCATCGCGGCGAGCCGGTACTGGCCGTCGACGCCGATGTTGAACAGGTTCATCCGGAAGCCGACGGCCACGGCGAGCGCCGCCAGGTAGTACATCGACGCCTGGTTGACGATCAGCACCTGGACGTCGGAGTACCCGATCTGCTGGAGCATCAGCGCGTACGGCTCGAACGGGTTCTTGCCGGAGGCGACCAGCACGACCGAGGTCAGCAGGATCGCCGACACGAGCGCGATGACCGGGCCGGCCACCGCGAGGAGCACCCGCTCCTTGTCGAACTTCTTCATCGGGCCTCGTCCTCCGGACCGGCGTCTGCCTCGTCTGTGTCGGTCGCTACGTGTTCCAGGTGTCCCGACGCGGCACCCGTCATGGCCGAGCCCAGCTCCTCCGGAGTGATGGTGGCGGGGTCGGCGTCGGCGACGAGCCGGCCGTTGTAGATCACCCGCAGGGTGTCCGAGAGGCCGATCAGCTCGTCCAGGTCGGCGGAGATGAGCAGCACGGCCAGGCCCTCGCGGCGGGCCTCGCGGATCTGGTCCCAGATCTGCGCCTGCGCGCCGACGTCCACACCACGGGTGGGGTGCGCGGCGATCAGGAACTTCGGCTTGTGGCTCATCTCCCGGCCGACGATCAGCTTCTGCTGGTTGCCGCCGGACAGGGAGGCGGCGGTGACGTCGATGCCGGGCGTGCGGACGTCGTACTCCTCGACGATCCGCCGCGTGTCCTCCTGGGCGCCCTTGGGGTCGAGCCAGAAGCCCTTGGCGTTGGGGCGCTCGGTGACGTGGCCGAGGATGCGGTTCTCCCACAGCGGGGCCTCGAGGAGCAGGCCGTGGCGGTGGCGGTCCTCGGGGATGTAGCCGACGCCCCGCTCGCGGCGCTTGCGGGTGGCCCAGGCGGTGATGTCCTCGCCGAGGAAGGCGATGGAGCCGGAGTCGGCGTGCTTGAGGCCGATCAGCGCGTCGATGAGCTCGGTCTGGCCGTTGCCCTCGACGCCGGCGATGCCCATGACCTCGCCCGCGTGGATGGTGAAGGTGACGTCGTCGAGGACGCGCTTCACATCCCCGCCCGCGGCGAACTCGGTGAGCCCGCCGGCCGCGGGCTCGGCCTCCACGCCGAGGGAGGCGCCGCCGCTGGCGTAGACGGTGAGGTTCCTGACCTCGATGACCGGCTTGTCCGTGACCGTGGACTCGGCGGTCTCCGGGGTGGGCAGCTCGCTGCCGACCATCATCTCCGCGAGCTGGCGGGGGGTGGTCTCGGAGGGTACGGCGGTGCCGACCGTCGTACCCCGCCTTATGACGGTGATGTCGTCGGCGACCGAGAGGACCTCGCCCAGCTTGTGGGAGATGAAGATGACGGACAGGCCCTCGGACTTCAGTTCGCGCAGGTTGTCGAAGAGTGCGTCGACCTCCTGCGGGACCAGCACGGCCGTCGGTTCGTCGAGGATCAGGGTGCGGGCGCCGCGGTAGAGGACCTTGAGGATCTCCACGCGCTGGCGGTCGGCGACGCCGAGCTCCTCGACCAGGACGTCGGGGCGTACGTTCAGCCCGTACCGTTCGGAGATCTCCTTGATCTTCTTACGGGCGCCGCCACCGATGCCGTACAGCTTCTCGCTGCCGAGGACCACGTTCTCCAGGACCGTGAGGTTGTCGGCGAGCATGAAGTGCTGGTGGACCATGCCGATGCCGCGGGCGATGGCGTCGGCGGGGCTGGAGAAGCTCACCTGCTCGCCGTCGACGGTGATGGTGCCCTCGTCCGGCTTCTGCATGCCGTAGAGGATCTTCATCAGGGTCGACTTGCCGGCGCCGTTCTCGCCGACGAGGGCGTGCACGGTGCCCTTGTGGACCGTGAGGTGGATGTCGTGGTTGGCGACGACACCCGGGAATCGCTTGGTGATCCCCGCCAGCTCGACCGCGGTCGTCGACTGTGCGGTGAGCGGAGGGCTGCTGGACGCGTCGATGGCGCACTCTCCTTGGAAAAGGGGCCGCTCTACGCGCATAGCGCCCCTGCCTTAAATTTGCTCGGACCTGATCGCGGTCGATCCGTTCCGAGCATTCTGCCGCGCGAACGGGGGCGCCCCCGGCGCCGATCTCCCGCCGTCCGCCCGAAGGGCGGGCCGGGCGGCGTCCGGTGCGTGCGACCGCAGGGCGCCGGAGCGCCCTCGTGGCTTGGCCACGTGGGCGTTTCGGCAACGCCGCGAGCGTGCGTGCCAGGCGTCGCCCGACAGACGGGAGATCGGCGCCAGGGGTGCGGTTCGGCGATCCTCGCCGCACCCCGTTCCCAGGCCGTAACGCTGTCATGACAGCGCTGTTCCGGCCATGCCTTCGACAGGCCTATGACCACCTGGTCAGGAGGTCTTGACGTTGATCGAGCCGTCCTTGATGCCCTGCTCGGCCTTCTTCAGCGCGGCCTGCAGGTCGGCGTTGTTCTTGAACACCGGGTTGGAGTCGGCGAGGCCGACACCGCCGTTGGCCAGGGATCCGCGGATCTCGCCGGACAGCGGCTTGTTGTCCTTGATGACCGACTTGGCGAGGTCGTACACCGCGCCGGAGACGTTCTTCAGGGCCGAAGTGAGAATGTACTGCTTGTACGCGGCCAGCGCGCTCTGGTTGTACTGGTCGGAGTCGACACCGATGGCCCACACCTTGTGCGTGGCGGCGGCCTTGATGACGCCCTGACCGGACAGGCCGGCCGCGTGGTAGATGACGTCGGCACCGGCGTCGATCTGACCGTTCGCGGCGTTCTCGCCCTTGTCGGGGCTGGAGAAGCCGCCCTCCTGAGCGGTCTGGGTCAGGTACTGCGACTCGACCTTGATGCCCGGGTTGACCGACTTGGCGCCCTGGATGTAACCGGCCTCGAACTTGTGGATGAGCGGGACGTCCACGCCGCCGATGAAGCCGATGTGGTTCTTCTTGGTGGTCTTGGCGGCGGCGACACCGGCGAGGTAGGAGGACTCCTCCTCGTGGAAGACCAGGTCGGCGACGTTCTTCGTCTGGATCGTGTTGTCGTCGATGATGCCGAAGGTGATCTTCGGGTACTTGGCGGCGGCCTCCTTGACGGCCGGCGCGTAGGCGAAACCGACACCGATCACCGGGTTGTAACCGGCCTTGGCCAGCGTCTCCAGACGCTGCACCTTGTCGGCGTCGGACTCGTTGTCCTGCGGCTCGACGTCACGGCCGCCGACACCGAAGTCCTTCTCGGCTTTCTGGAAACCGGCGTAGGCGGCGTCGTTGAAGGACTGGTCGCCCTTGCCGCCGACGTCGTAGGCGAGACCGATGCCCTTGCTCTTGCCGCTGCCGGCGGACTCGGTGGACGAACTGCCACAGGCGGACACGGTGACGGCGAGGGCTGCGGTGGCAACACCCGCGACGGCGATTCGGGACACCCGGCGCATGGAACGAGACTCCTTCGTGCAAGCGCCCATACCAGGCGCTGGTTCCGCGGCAGCGTAACGCGCGTAGACCGGACGGAAAACCCCTTCTGTCCGGTCCGTTATCGAGATGTGGCCACCGTCTCTTCGATGGGTTACGGAGAGCGTCGGGGCACTTGCGGGAGGCGAGGGAAAGCGGTGTGGGGGGTGTTTGTGGGGGTTGTGCGTCGATGGGGAGGACAGGTGGCTGTGTGAGCGATTTTGCGAAAGGGGTGCCTGAGGTTCGCGGGGCTGCCGGCAGGTGCGCGGAGAGCCGACTCGGAGGGGCTGCGCGGACGGCCGCCGACTTCGAGCGCTCCGCGCTGTCCGTGGCCCATGGTCATCGGCACCGGGTTGCCACGGGCGCGTCTTCCATGCCGGTGCCGCGCGGACGCTGCGGCGCAGCCGTCGGCGGTGCACAACGCACGAAACCCATCCCGCGCACGGGATGGGTTTCGTATCGGAGCGCCGGGCAGGCCTTGCACCTGCATCTCCCCGCAGGAAGCGGGGCGTCTTTCCTTGGACCACCAACGCGCGACCAGGCACCGGGAGTTCCGGCGACCAGCTCAAGATCAAGTGTAACAGAGCCCCGTCCTGTCCCGCCTCTCGGCCGGGACGGGCGCCCCGGCCCGGCCCGTAGGTCCCGGCCGAGGGCGCCCAGCCGTCGGCCGGGCCGACGGTGTCACTGCGTCTTGACGACGACCTTGCCGTCGATGATGTCCTGCTTGACCTTGTTCACGGCCGCCACGACGTCCTTCATCGCCTGGTACTTCGGGTTGGAGTCCGCGAAGCCCACGCCGCCCGACTTCAGGTCACCGCGGACCTCGCCGGTCAGGGGCTTGCCGTCGACCACGGACTTGGTCAGGTCGTAGACCGCGCCGCCGACGTTCTTCAGGGCCGAGCCGAGGATCCAGTCCTTGTACTTGGCCAGCGCGCTCTGCTCGTACTGGTCGGAGTCGACGCCGATCGCCCACACCTTGTGCTCGGCGGCGGCCTTGATGACGCCCTGACCGGACAGACCCGCTGCCTGGTAGATGACGTCGGCGCCCGCCTCGATCTGACCGTTCGCGGCGTTCTCGCCCTTGTCGGGGCTGGAGAAGCCGCCCTCCTGAGGAGTCTGGGTCAGGTACTGCGACTCGATCTTGATGTTGGGGTTGACCGACTTGGCGCCCTGGTCGAAGCCCGCCTCGAACTTGTGGATGAGCGGGATGTCCACGCCGCCGATGAAGCCGATGTGGTTCTTCTTGGTCGCCTTCGCCGCCGCGACGCCTGCCAGGTAGGAGGACTGCTCCTCGTGGAAGACCAGGTCGGCGACGTTGCTCGTCTTGACCGTGTCGTCGTCGATGATGCCGAAGGTGATCTTCGGGTACTTGGCCGCGACCTCCTTGACGGCGGGCGCGTAGACGAAGCCGACACCGATGATCGGGTTGTAGCCGGCCTTGGCGAGCTGCTCCAGGCGCTGCACCTTGTCCGCGCTGGACTCGCCGTCCTGCGGCTCGATGTCCCGGCCGCTGATCTTGAAGTCCTTCTCGGCCTTCTGGAAACCGGCGTACGCCGCGTCGTTGAAGGACTGGTCGCCCTTGCCGCCGATGTCGTAGGCCAGGCCGATGCCCTTGCCGGTGTAGCCGGAGGAGCTCTTGCCGGAGTCGCTGTTCCCCTCCGTGCTGGACTTGCCGCAGCCGGTGGCCGCGAGGGCGATGACCGCGACGGTCACCGCAGCTTGGGAGAACCTCGTTCTCCGAGAGACCCGAGAGATCAGACGCACAGCAAGCACCCTTCATCCCCACGGCACCGTCACCGGTCCGCATGCCCAAAGCGCCGCCACCGCAGCGATTTCGGCGCACAGTAACGCGCGTAGAAGGGGAGAGGAACGGGGTTTCTCGCGGCCGTTATCGATTCGTGCCGCCGCCGGGTTACGGCTGCGCGACGGCGGTTACGGGCGGGTGACGGAAGGGGGCGAAGGGACGCCAAACGGGGCACCCATTTCGGCCACCGGTCACCCGCCGCCTGGGCTCCGGGCTCCGGGCTCCGGGCTCCGGGCTCCGGGCTCCGGGCTAGGGCACCCTGACCCGGGCTCCGGCATCCAGCCACGGCCTCCGGCCACCGGGACCAGCCGCCGGCCACCGGACGCCGATCCGGGCCCCGCGTACCGGTACCGGCTACCGCCTACCGCTCCTGCGCGTCCAGCAGTGCCGCCGCCGTGAACAGTTCCACGCCCACCGTGATGGCGTGCTCGTCCGCGTCGAAGTCTCCCTGGTGCAGGTCCCGCACCACGCGGTCCCCGGGGCGGCGGACGCCGAGGCGGGCCATGGCTCCGGGCACCTTCTCCAGGTACCAGGAGAAGTCCTCGCCGCCGAGGCTCTGCTCGGTGTCCTCCACGGAGTGGGCACCGCGCCGCGCGGTCATCGCGTCGCGCAGGAGTTCGGTGGCACCGGCCTCGTTGACGACCGGCGGCACCCCGCGGACGTAGTTGATCTCGGGCTTGGCCTTGTACTGGTTGGCGATCTCGTCGACCGCCGCGTGCACCAGGTCCGGCGCCTGCCGCCAGGCGTCGAGGTCCAGGCAGCGTACGGTCCCGGAGATCTCGGCGTGCTGGGGGATCACATTGCAGGCGTGCCCGGACTCGATGCGCCCCCAGGTGACCGAGAGCCCGCTGCGGGCGTCGACACGGCGCGCGACCATCCCCGGCACCTCGGCTGCGACACGCGCGGCGGCGAGCACGAGGTCCGTGGTGAGGTGGGGGCGCGCGGTGTGACCGCCCGGGCCGTCGAGCGCGACCTCGAGCCGGTCGCAGGCGGAGGTGATGGGACCGTGCCGCAGCCCGATGCGCCCGGCGTCGACCTTGGGGTCGCAGTGCACGGCGATGATCCGCCCGACCCCCTCCAGGACACCGGACTCGATGGCGTCGGCGGCCCCGCCAGGCAGGACCTCCTCGGCGGCCTGGAAGAGCAGCCGCACCGGCTTCGGCAGCCGCCCCTCGCGGTGCAGCTCGGCGAGGACGAGTCCGGCGCCGAGGACGACCGTGGTGTGCACGTCGTGGCCGCAGGCGTGGGCGCGGTCCGGCACGGTGGAGCGGTAGGCGCAGTCGGTCTTGGTGTCCGGGATGGGGAGCGCGTCGATGTCCGCGCGGAGCGCGAGCATCGGACGTACGCCGTCCGGGTCGCCGATGTCACACACGAGTCCGGTCCCGGTGTCGAGGACGCGCGGCGTGAGACCCGCCTGCTCCAGGCGGGCCTTGATCGCGGCGGTCGTACGGAACTCCTGGTGGCCGAGTTCCGGGTGCATGTGCAGGTCGCGACGGAAGGCGACGAGTTCGGCGTGCAGCGCCTCGGACAGCGCGCCGGGAAGCACCGCTTCCCCGGGGTGATCGGCCTCGGACTCTGGGGACATCAATTGGTTCACCCTTTGAAGGGTAAGGCGATCGGGCGGCCGACCTCCCTGCGATCAACAAAACTTCAGCCCGTCAGGGGAAGAAAATCTGGCCGCACGCCGCATGGTCGGCAGTGGGGATGGGTAAAATCGCCCGGCTTTACGGGCGACGGAATCGCACCGGGGCGAGAAGCGGCACCGCGGAGGTGACCGCGGCGACGTCCCGGCGCCGTGGGAGGCGCCCGGTGATCCCAGGACGGGACCGCTTCCGTGTGCGGGCGTCCCGTTACGTGAACGCTCGAAGGGCTCCGAGCGATTCCCGTACACCACGGATACCACGTCACGCCGCCTTCCCGTCGCGGAAACGTCACCTCTCCTACGACTCCCCACCCCGTGCGCTGCCTCACATGGCGAAGTGGTGAAACGCTCGAAAGAGCCCCTTCCCCGCGCGCCCGCGCGGATAGGGCCGCCCGCGTGAACGCCGAGGAACCGGACTTTCATACGGACCCACCCGGGACCCATCCGGGCGTCGTACGACGCCACGGAGCAGACGCTCCTGGAAACCGGACGGGGCGGGGAGGCGTCAGCGCGGGTACCTCCTGGCCCGCAAGCCGCGCGACGAGGACTGACCGCCGCACGAGGAAGGCCCCGCGCGACGCTGCGGTCCGGCCCGCAGGGCTATCCCGCCGCCACGTCCTGCTCGGCGGCCGCCACGTCCGGTCCCCCCGTCACCGACGACACCCGGTCCACGTCCCGCGCCGTGTCCGTCACCCCGGACAGGAAGCCCTGCGCCCGGGGCGAGGCGTGTTCGGTCAGCCAGGCCGGGTCGATGTCGCACACCGCGACACGGACCTCCGTGCCGACCAGGGCCAGCGGCAGGGTGTGGACGACCGTGGAGGGGAAGCTGAGGATCGTACGGCCGACGGGGCCGCGGCGGGCGATCAGTTCCAGGGGCAGGTCCGGGCGGACCACCTCCAGTCGCGTCTCCACCGCCAGCTTGTGGAGTTTCTCGGGGCTCTCCCGGCGGTGGGCGAAGTAGCGGGTCGCCCCGTGCGCCGTGGCGAGTGACCGCACCGCCTCCAGATAGCGCTCGCCGTCCACCACGCCCGTCTCGACGAGGGAGGTGCCGACCAGGTCCGCCCCCTTGGTCAGACGTGGCGGGCCGAAGCGGGCCCGGGTCCAGGCGAAGTCGTTCGACGTGATCGTGACCCCGGCCGGGGCCTCCTCGATCGGCATCGCGGAGAAGACCTCCACCGTGCGCCGGGCGCCCGGTGCCAGCCTGCGGCGCGCCGAGGACGACACGGGGGCGAACAGCAGGTCCCGGGGGCTCCGGCGGCCGCCCTTGCGGTGCCAGCGCACCAGGCGCTCACCGCGGGCGAGCTGGGCGACGAACTCCATGGTCGCGGTGCCGTCGTCCACCACCACCAGCTCCCGGGCCCCGGTGATGGTCAGCAGCAGCTGGACGTAGCGGGAGAACGGGTCACCCATCACCACCCGGCGCGCCCGGCGCAGCAGCGGGGTGAGGCCGCCGATGGTGTGGAAGGGGGCCAGGGCACCGCCCCGCGCCTCCTCCCAGCGGACCTCGTACCCCTCGTCACGGGCAAGTTCCGCCATGCGGCGCAGCTGGCCCCGGGTCATCGGGTCGGTAGGCGCCAGCACCACGAGGGTGAGCCCCTCCCGCGCCGTACCTTCCGCCGCGTCGGCATCATGCGGCGCCCTACCGTCCCCCGCCGCCCCCACGCCGTGCCCCGCCGTACCGTGCGGCCCGCAGCCGTCCCCCGCCGTACCGTGCGGTCCTTCGCCGTCCCCCGCCGTACGCCCCGGCCCGGACCCCCGGCCCCCCTGCGCGGGAATCCCCCGCGGCCGCCTGCGCCCCTGCGCGGGGATCGCCGCCGCGTGCCCGGGCGCGGGGCCCCCAGCGGTGCGCAGGGCGTGCGCGTGGGCCCACTCCAGCACGTTCAGGAGCTGTACCGGGCTCTCGACGAAGGCGAGCGTGGAGTTGGGGCCGGCGGATCCGGCGCGGGGGCTCATCGGCTCACGACCGTCCGGTAAGGCGCTCAGACCGCCACCGGCTCGCCGGCGGCCGCGGCGATCTCCGCCTCGGCGACGACGCCGGTGACGCGGCGCAGCTTCTTCATCGGGCCGAGCTCGGAGTCGTAGACCTTCTTCACGCCGTCGCCCAGCGCCGCCTCGATGGTGCGGATGTCGCGCACCAGACGCGTGAGGCCCTGCGGCTCGACGGAGGCGGCCTGGTCGGACCCCCACATGGCGCGGTCCAGGGTGATGTGGCGCTCGACGAACACCGCGCCGAGGGCGACCGCGGCCAGCGTGGTCTGCAGGCCGGTCTCGTGGCCGGAGTAGCCGATCGGGACGTTCGGGTACTCCTTCTCCAGCGTGTTGATCACGCGGAGGTTGAGCTCCCCGGCCTTCGCCGGGTAGGTGGAGGTGGCGTGGCACATGAGGATGTTGTCGCTGCCGAGCACCTCCACCGCGTGGCGGATCTGCTTCGGGGTCGACATGCCCGTGGACAGGATGATCGTGCGGCCGGTGGCGCGCAGGGCGCGCAGCAGCTCGTCGTCCGTGAGGGACGCGGAGGCGACCTTGTGGGCGGGGAGGTCGAACTTCTCCAGGAAGGCGACCGCCTCGGTGTCCCACGGGGACGCGAACCAGTCGATGCCCTTCTCCTTGCAGTACTCGTCGATCTGGCGGTACTCGTCCTCACCGAACTCCACGCGGTGGCGGTAGTCGATGTAGGTCATCCGGCCCCAGGGGGTGTCGCGCTCGATGTCCCACTGGTCGCGCGGGGTGCAGATCTCGGGGGTGCGCTTCTGGAACTTCACGGCGTCGCAGCCGGCCTCGGCGGCCACGTCGATCAGCTTGAAGGCGTTCTCCAGCTCACCGTTGTGGTTGATGCCGATCTCGCCGCAGATGTAGACGGGCTTGCCCGGGCCGACCTCGCGGGAACCGAACGTACGCAGACGGGAGTTGGTGCTCATCAGGGGGATGTCCTTACTTGGGGAGGGAATCGAGAGAGGGGCCGAGGATCCAGCTGGCGATCTCTCGGATCGCGCCGTCGCCACCGGGGACGGTGGTGACCGCACGGGCGGCGCCGCGTACGACGTCGTGGGCGCTCGCGACCGCCACGGGCCAGCCGACGAGGGCGAAGCACGGCAGGTCGTTGACGTCGTTGCCGACGTAGAGCACGCGCTCGGGCGCGATGCCCTGCTCCTCGCACCACTGCTTCAGCGCGAGGTCCTTCTGGTCGATGCCGTGCAGGACCGGGATCTTGAGCTTCCGGGCCCGTGCGGCGACGACCGGGTTCACTTCCGTGGAAAGGATCAGCATCTTCAGCCCGCTCCTGCGCAGGGCCGCGATGCCGAGTCCGTCCCCGCGGTGCACGGAGACGAACTCCTTTCCATCGGCGTCGATCAGCACCCGGTCGTCGGTCTGGGTGCCGTCGAAGTCCAGTACGACTGCGTCGATGTCCTCGGCGGTCGGCAGCGCACCGATGGGGGTCCCCCCTGGTCGAGCGAAGTCGAGAGCTCGGGGGAGGTCCGCGTCGAAGAGAGGCGCCAGGGCGCGGGCCCGGGCGAGGTCGTGCGGGTCGTCGATCTCCAGGACCCGCGCCGGGTCCGTCCGCACCAGTTCCGTGCGGCCGAAGAAGCGGTGCTGGTGCTTGCGGAAGCCGGCCGCCTCCATCGCGTAGGCGGCGCCGGTCTCCAGCAGGTCCTGGGGGCGGTCCTGGCGTCGCGGGCGGAAGGACTTGTCGTGGTTGACGCCGTAGCCGCCGCCGGTGGCCGCGTCGGCCTCGGAGACGCTGCCGGCGACGATCTCGTCCTCGGCGTCGCGCCAGATGAACCCGTGGAAGGGGGCCACCGTCACCGCGGTGTCCGCGCCGTTCTCGACGACCGCGCCGGCCACCCCGTCGATGTCCTCGCGGATGATGAACGGGCTGGTGCACTGCACGAGCAGGACGACATCGACGGCCGCGCCGTGCAGGGCCTCGTGGGCGTCCATGGCGTGCAGGACGGCGGCCTCGGAGGTGGCGGTGTCGCCGGCGATGGCGGCGGGCCGCAGCACGACCTCGGCGCCGGCCTCGCGGGCCGCGGCGGCGATCGCCTGGTCGTCCGTGGAGACCACGACGTCGGTCACCAGCCGGGAGGCCAGGCACTCGCGCACCGCGCGCGCCACCAGCGGCACACCGCCGACGGGGGCGAGGTTCTTCGCGGGCACCCCCTTGGAGCCGCCGCGCGCGGGGATCACCGCGAGCACCCGGCGCACCGACGCGCCTTGGCCCGCTTCCGGGTTGGGCATGGGGTCTACTCCTTGAAGAGAGGTCACAGCTCACCCATCCGCCGGATGACGGGCGCCACCCGCTGCACCCCGTGCCGGTACGCACCCCGTGCCGCGCGGCGGACGATCCGGCGCACGGGTCCGGGCGCCTTGTCGGCGGCGGGCGCACCCGGCAGCGGGCTGCCGTCCGGGGCGAGGTGGTGGCGGGCGAGGACGCCGGGCAGATAGCCGGGCGCGGTGACGGGGCTGTAATAGGGCTTGAGCGGCTGGAGTTCACCGGTGGTCAGCAGCTCGCCGATGCGCTTGCGTGCCTCGTCGAAGGCGGCGGCGTACGAACCTCCCCCAGAGGGGGGACCCCCGGCAGCGACGCCCTGCCGGGCCACCCACTCCGGATCGGGTGCCGGCTCGTGTCCGGCGTCGAGCTGGTCCCAGGAGGCGAGGCAGCCCGAGCCCACGAAGTGGTGGTTGCCCAGCGCCTCCCGCACCCCGAGGTCGGTGAGGACGACGGTGGGGATACGGCGGTGCAGGGACTCCAGGGCGGCCGTCGAGCTGACCGTGACCAGCAGGTCGGTGTGGTCGAGGACCTCGCCCATGTTCCCGTAGACCAGGCGGAAGTTGGGCGGCAGTTCGTGCCGCTGGGCCAGCTTCTGGTAGGGCAGTTCCTCGATGTGGGTGGTGTGCTCGCCCGGCTTGGAGCGCAGCTTGAGCAGCACCTCGCGCTCGGGGTGGCGGCGCGCGTGCTGGATGAGCCGGTCCAGCAGGTACGCACGGTCCTTGCGGGTCTCCGGGACGGAGGGCTGCGCGGCGAAGACGACCGTGTAGGGGTCCTTCTTCTCGTAGGGGGCGCCGCCGAGGAAGGGCAGCGCGACCTCGGTCACCGACGAGGCGTCGGCGCCCACCCCCTCGTAGACGGCCCTGAAACGCTCGGCGTCCTGGCGGGAGTTGGCGAGGACCAGGTCCGCGCCGTGCCGCAGCAACAGGCCGTCGGCGAGCTTCTCGTAGACGACACCGACGTAGCCGGTGACCACCACGGGCCGCTCCGGGCGTCCCTGCCAGACGTGGGCGAGCCCGTGCAGCATCGCCTGGACGCCGCCGCCGACGAGGGCGAGCACGAGGACGTCGTACCTCTCCTCCGTCATCTGGCGCAGGAATTCGACGGCGGTGACCTCGCGGAGGGAGTCCGCGCGGACGCCGACCTCCCCGAGCTGGCGGGCGGTGGGCGTGGCACGGCCCCGCAGGAGGAAGCCGTCAAGCCGGATGTCCGAATCGGCTGTTTTACCGGGTGTTTCCGTCGATTCGGCGGTCTCCGCGAATTCCGTAGGTGAAATGCGGGCAGCGGTGAGCGCACCCCATTTCCACCGGGTGTCGGAATCGGCTAGAACGGCGACCCGCAGGCGCCTCGCAGTACTTGCTGGCACATCGAAGACGTTAGGAAGGGATTTCGAGGCGCAGCCGAAGCGGAAAGCAACAAAGGGTTAACAGCACGCCGCCGAACAGCGAATCAGGCCGTGAAACCGCGAGGAAACAGCTGGGTTCACTGTTCCGCCACGCGTCGTTCACTCCCCATCAAACCGCCGGTCAAGACGAATGCCGGGCCGCCGCCTACCGTCACAGGCGTGGTCAAGCTCTCCGTCATCGTGCCGTTCTACAACGTGCAGCAATACGCGCCCGACACCCTGAAGAGCCTGCGTGCGAACGCGCGCGAGGACTTCGAATTCATTCTCGTCGACGACTGCTCGCGCGACGAGACACCGGACATCCTCGCGCGTGCGGAGCGCGAGCTGCCAGGCGCGGTGTATGTCCGGCACGAGAAGAACGGGGGGCTGGCGACCGCACGCAACACCGGGATCGACACGGCACGCGGCGAGTACCTCACGTTCCTCGACGGGGACGACTGGCTCGCCCCCGGCTACTATCCCAAACTGGTCGCCGCCATCGAGGAGTTGGGCTGCGACTTCGTGCGCACCGACCACGTCCAGTGCACGGGGCGGGCGCGTGCCATCCACCGGGTGCCGCACGGCCGGCGCGGGGTGGTGATGAACCCGCGCGACGCCATCCTGCCCGCCGACCGCTCCACCTCCGTCGACTACGCGTACGCCTGGGCGGGTGCGTACCACCGCCGCCTCGTCGACCGCGGTCTGCTGCACTTCACCGACGGCCTGCGCACCGCCGAGGACCGGCCCTGGATCTGGAAGCTGCACCGGGAGGCGGAGTCCTTCGCCGCCGTGAGCCTCATGGGCGTCTACTACCGGCGCGGTGTCGCCTCCTCGCTGACACAGATCGGGGATGTGCGGCAACTGGACTTCATCCGCGCGTTCGACCAGGTCGTGGCGGAGACCGCCGGGGACCAGGATGCCGACACACTGCTCCCCAAGGCCGTGCGCACCTACTGCGCGATCATTTCTCACCATCTGGGATCCATCGAAAGGTTCGAGCCGCCGGTGGCACGGAAACTGAAGTCGATGAGTGCTGTCGCGCTGCGGCGCATGCCGCAGGACGTGCTCGACGACGCCCTGGACTCCATGGACATCGAGCGGGCCTCGCGTCTGCGCCGGCTGCGCCGCCGTCCCGCCCCCGCGGGGGTGGCCGCGTGACGACGCAGATCTTCCTGGCGTCGACGCTGTACGGCACGGCGACCCTGGCCGCGGCGCTGGACAGCGAGTGCTTCGCGCCCGCCGACCGGCGCATCCTGCTCGTGTCCAACAACGCGGCGACGCCCGAGACCACGGCCGGCCTGGACGAGATGCCCGGCTTCGAGCGGCTGCGCGGCCGCTTCGACGAGGTCATCTCCTGGAACGAGACCATCCACCCCTTCCACCCGGGCGGCTGGGCCCCGCGCCTGGACGACGTCCCGCTGTGGGAGCGGCACCTGCGGCTCCTGTGGAACCTCGGCGACGACGACATCGAACTGGCCGTCGAGTCCATCCAGGTCAACCCGGCGCTCGGCGTCTGCCAGATCTTCACCGGCGCGCCCGTCACCGTCTACGCGGACGGCCTGATGAGCTACGGCCCCACCCGCAACAAGATCGACCCGCTGGTCGGCACCCGCGTGGACCGGCTGCTGCACCTGGACCTGGTGCCGGGCCTGAAGCCGCTGTTGCTGACCGAGTTCGGCGTCGAGCCGGAGGTCGTGCCGACGGACGCGTTCTCCAAGGTGCTCGCGGAACTCGAGGACACCGGCGACGCGCTGCCCGCCGTTCAGGCCCCCGCGCTGCTGCTCGGCCAGTACCTCTCGGCGCTCGACATACTCACCGCCGTGGAGGAGGAGAACCTCCATGTGCGGATGCTGAAGGGCGCCGTCGCGCTCGGGCACACCCGGGTGGTGTTCAAGCCGCACCCCTCGGCGCCCGCCCGCTGGTCGCGCGCCCTGGAGAAGGAGGCCGAGAGGCTGGGCGCCGACCTGACGGTGCTCGACGCCCCGGTCCTCGCCGAGGTGCTGTATCAGCGCATGCGTCCGGCGCTGGTCGTCGGCTGTTTCTCCACCGCGCTGCTCACCGCGTCCGCGTTCTACGGCCTCCCGGTCGCCCGTATCGGCACCGAGACCCTGCTGGAGCGGCTGGCCCCGTACGAGAACAGCAACCGCGTCCCGGTCACGATCGTCGACGCGCTGCTGCCCGAGCTGACGGCCCGCAAGGCGGTCGAGGACCAGCGCCGGGGCATGGAGGTCGAAGACCTCGACGCGCTCGTACGGACCGTTGGCTTTGCGATGCAGCCGAAGATCTACCCGGATCTGCGGGCGCACGCCGAGCGCTATCTCACCCGGCAACTGAGCCCGCACACCTGGCGGTACTTCAAGCGCCGGCGCCTGACCTCGCTGGCGCTGCCCGGCGGGATCCCCGTCCAGCTGGCGTTCATCCCGCGCAACGCCACCGTCCGCAGGGTCGCCCGCCGGGCCCGGGCCCTCAGGCGCGGGCGCGCCGCCCGGGCCTGAGCGGTCTTGAGCCCCACAGCACGGCACCGCACCGTCCCCGTCCGCTCCTTTGGCGGGGACGGGCTGTGTTCCACGGCGGTGCCTTCGAAGCATCGACTCTCAGTCGACTCACAGGAATTGGCCCGCTGTTCACCTCGCCGCCCGTTCGGATGACCCCTGCCGGGCAGATGCTGGGCAGTTCTCGCACCGTTTCCGTCCGCACAGGGAGTGCCCCGTCCTCATGGTCGCCACAACAGAAACGGCTCCACCGCCCCGCCGGCTCGACGACGTCCCCGGCTGGTTCCCCGTTCTCGACCAGACGCTCTTCAACTGGTTCCTCGACGGGCAGGAATCCGCCGGGATGCGCGGAGACCTGCTGGAGGTCGGGGTCTACATGGGCAAGAGTGCGATCTTCCTCGGCCGACATCTGAGGGACGGCGAGGAGTTCACGGTGTGCGACCTCTTCGGGGGCGACGCACCGGACGACGCCAACAGGGCGGAGTCGACGAAGTCGTACAGCGCGCTGACCCGGCAGGCCTTCGAGGAGAACTACCTCTCCTTCCACGACGCGCTGCCCCGCGTCCTGCACGGCCCCAGCTCGATGGTGCCCGACGAGGTCCCGCCGCGTTCCTGCCGGTTCGTCCACATCGACGGCTCGCACCTGTACGAGCACGTCCACGGCGACATAGGGGCGGCCCACGACCTGCTGCTGCCCGGCGGCATCGTCGTCCTGGACGACTTCCGCTCGGAACACACCCCCGGTGTCTCGGTGGCCGCCTGGGAGGCGGTGCTGAACAGGGGCCTGCGCCCGATCTGTCTGAGCACGCAGAAGCTGTACGGGACCTGGGGCGATCCCGAGCCCGTCCAGGAGGAGCTGCTGGCGATGGTGAAGGGGCGCGAGGACTGCCACCTGAGTGTCCAGCAGGCCGCCGGCCACCGCATCATCCGCCTCAAGTCCAAGGGCATGCAGGCACCCCCGTTCCCGCCGTCCCGGCACGCCGACACCCCCGAGCCCCCTGCGGCCACGATCCCCGTGCAGCCCACCCGGCGGCCCGCCGACCCGCCGAAGCGTCCCGCGGTCCCGCGCAGCCGCACCCGTAAGCTCGCCGCGGACCTGCTCCCGCCGGTGGTCACCCGCGCGATCCGCAACGCCCGCAACCGCTGAGCGGCGCGTCGGCGACCGGGGCCGTCCCGCGTTCACCGGGGCCGGGGCCGCCGCCCCGGCCCGGTTCAGCCGGCCTCGGCCCTGCCGCGCGGCGACCTCCCCGAGGACTGGTCGGACCGCACGAACCGACGGTGACGGGCTAGGCGCTCGCCAGCGAAAGCTTCACCGCGAAGCCCAGGAACAGCAGGCCCACGGCCGAGGTGGCCCCCGCCGACAGCCGCCTGCGCCGCCGGAAGGCCGCCGCGAGGCGCGTGCCGCCGAATATCAGGGCGCTGAGGTAGAGGAAGCTGGCGAGCTGGGCGAAGGCGCCGAGGACGACGAAGGACAGCGCGGGGTAGGCGTATCCCGGGTCGACGAACTGCACGAAGAAGGCGACGAAGAACAGGATCGCCTTCGGGTTGAACAGGCTGATGACGAGGGCGCGGCGGTAGGGCCGCTCCTCGGCGGAGGCGGCGGCGGCGGAAACGGCGGTCGGCGTGTCCTCGACGGCCTTCTCCCGCCGCGCACGCCACATCCCGATGGCGGCGCGCAGCATTCCGACCGCCAGCCAGCTGAGATATCCGGCGCCGGCGTACTTCACGATTCCGAACAGCACGGCGTTCGCCTGGAGCAGCGAGGCGACCCCGGCGGCCGACAGCGTCATCAGCACGGTGTCCCCGCACCACACGCCCGCCGCGGCGGTGTACCCGGCCCGCACCCCGCGCCGGGCGGCGACGGACAGCACGTACAGCGAGTTGGGCCCGGGCAGCAGGACGATGAGGACCAGTCCTGCCAGGTAGGTGGGGAGATCGATGACGCCGAACATGGCAAGGAGTGTCGCACGGGGGTACGACACTCCACCCCGCTGGTCCGACGGTCATAACCGGTACGACGGTCAGAACACGTCCGACGGCACGTACGTCCCCCACACCTCCCGCAGCGCGTTGCACACCTCGCCGACCGTCGCGCGGGCCTTCAGGGCGTCCTTCATCGGGTACAGGACGTTGTCCGTACCCTCGGCCGCCTTCTTCAGCTCCTTCAGGGCCGCGTCCACCGCCGGCTGGTCGCGTTCCGCGCGGAGCTTGGCGAGTCGTTCGGCCTGCTGGGCCTCGATCGCGGGGTCGACGCGCAGCGGCTCGTACGGCTCCTCCTCGTCGAGCTGGAAGCGGTTGACGCCGACCACGACCCGCTCACCGGAGTCGGTCTCCTGGGCGATGCGGTAGGCGTTGCGCTCGATCTCGTTCTTCTGGAAGCCCCGTTCGATCGCCGCGACGGCGCCGCCGAGGTCCTCGACCTTCTCCATCAGCTCCAGCGCCGCCGCCTCGACCTCGTCCGTCATCTTCTCGATGACGTAGGAGCCCGCGAAGGGGTCGACCGTCGCCGTCACGTCCGTCTCGTAGGCCAGCACCTGCTGGGTGCGCAGTGCCAGACGCGCGCTCTTGTCGGTCGGCAGGGCGATCGCCTCGTCGAAGGAGTTGGTGTGCAGCGACTGGGTCCCCCCGAGCACGGCCGCGAGGCCCTGCACCGCGACCCGGACGAGGTTCACTTCGGGCTGCTGGGCCGTCAGCTGCACACCCGCCGTCTGGGTGTGGAAGCGCAGCATCATCGACTTCGGGTTCTTCGCGCCGAACTCGTCCTTCATCACCCGCGCCCAGATCCGGCGGGCCGCGCGGAACTTGGCGACCTCCTCCAGGATCGTCGTCCGCGCCACGAAGAAGAACGACAGGCGCGGCGCGAAGTCGTCCACGTCCATCCCGGCCGCGACCGCCGTGCGCACGTACTCGATGCCGTCGGCGAGCGTGAACGCGATCTCCTGCGCGGGAGACGCGCCCGCCTCCGCCATGTGGTAGCCGGAGATCGAGATCGTGTTCCACTTGGGGATCTCGGCCTTGCAGTACTTGAAGATGTCCGCGATCAGCCGCAGGGACGGCTTCGGCGGGAAGATGTACGTCCCGCGGGCGATGTACTCCTTCAGGACGTCGTTCTGGATCGTGCCCGTCAGCTGGTCGGCGGACACGCCCTGCTCCTCCGCCACCAGCTGGTACAGGAGCAGCAGCAGCGCGGCCGGGGCGTTGATCGTCATCGACGTGGACACCTTGTCCAGCGGGATCCCGCCGAACAGCACCCGCATGTCGTCGACCGAGTCGATCGCCACGCCCACCTTGCCGACCTCGCCGTGCGCGATCGGGGCGTCGGAGTCGTGGCCCATCTGGGTGGGCAGGTCGAAGGCGACCGACAGGCCCATGGTGCCGTTCGCGATCAGCTGCTTGTACCGGGCGTTCGACTCGGTCGCCGTGCCGAAGCCCGCGTACTGGCGCATCGTCCACGGACGGCCGGTGTACATCGTCGGGTACACGCCGCGCGTGAAGGGGTACGCCCCCGGCTCGCCCAGCTTCTCCGCCGGATCCCAGCGCTCGAGGGCGCCGGGCCCGTACACCGGCTCGATGGGCAGTCCGGACTCCGACTCGCGCGCCATGGTGTGTGCCTCCGCGTTGCTTCGTTGCTTCGTACTCGGCTTGGTGGCCTGGCTTCGTTACCCGCCAGTACAGACGACCCTCGCGACGGACTGTAGCGGCGGCCCTGCGCGCGGTGGAATCGCCGCACGCTGGGACCTTGCTCACAACCATGCCCCCTGGTTCGCCGTCGGTCACGCGCGGGGAACATCTGAGGAGAAGTGATCGGGCGGAGGCGTCCGGTGAGACGGCCGGGGGGTCGGTATGCGTACCAGGGGCATGGGGAAGTCGCTCGTCGCCGTCGCCGGGGCCGCCGCGCTCCTCGCGGCCGCCGGCTGCACGGCGCAGCCGGGGGACACGGGCGGCGGGGACGGCAGGCACCGCTCACCGGTGCACATCGAGGTCCCGCGCACCCCGTCCGGCGCCGGGCACACCGCGTCCGGGGACGGCGCGCCGAGCGCCGCCGCCCCCGCCCCGAAGGCCTCACCCGCCGCCCTGTGGCGGCGCGGCGACTCGGGCCGCGGGGTGCGCGAGCTGCAGGCGCGGCTGCGCCAGGTCGACTGGCTGTTCGACGGCCCGACGGGGACGTACGACGACCTGACCGAGGACGCCGTCAGGGGTTTCCAGGGCAAGCGCGGATTGCCCCGAACGGGTGAGGTGGACTCGGCCACCTGGCAGCGGTTGCTGGCCATGACGCACGAGCCCGGCACGTGGGAGCTGTACCTGATGGGCGGGCAGCCGGCCGGGGCCCCGGACCGGCGCTGTATGACGGGCCGGGTGCTGTGCATCAGCAAGACGAGTCGCACGTTGCGCTGGATGGTGGACGGACGGACGCTCTCGACGATGGCGGTGCGCTTCGGCACCGAGTACACCCCCACCCGCGAGGGTGTGTTCCGCGTCTACTGGAAGTCACGCGACCACGTGTCCACGCTCTACCACTCGCCGATGCCGTACGCGATGTTCTTCAGCGGCGGTCAGGCGGTGCACTACTCGTACGACTTCGCGGCGCGCGGCTACGCCGGGGGCTCGCACGGATGTGTGAACGTACGGGACGAGTCGGCGATCGCGGCGCTGTTCGCCCAGGTGCGGGTCGGCGACAAGGTCGTCGTCCACTGGTAGACGCCTTAAGGGAGGATGTGGGGCGCGGGGGGGACCGGGGGAACGTGTCCCGCCCGCGCCGGTGCACGAGCCGTGGGTACGGGGGGAACCCCGGCTCCGTGCGACGGCCGATGACCAGTCGGCTCACTCAGTACTGCGCCACTGCGGCCGAAAGCGTCACACCTCCGGCGAAGAATTTTTCAGGAGAAGCGAAACCGCAGGTCAGCGGCGTCGGCGACGGCTCAGTGGCTCTCGGCGGAGCCCAGGGCGCTGTACGTCGGACTCGGGGACGCCGTGTGCGTCGGCACGGCCCCGACCAGGCCGCGGGGTGCGGTGGGCGCTGTGGCGACCGGCGCTATGTGGCCTTCGCCGTCACCGCCGTCACCGCCGTTGCCGCCCTGGTCGCCGTCGCCGCCGCTGTTCCCGTGCCCGCCGCCGCTGCCGTTCCCGCCGCGGCCCTTGCCGCTCGCGTCCTGGCCGGAACCCTCGTCGCCGCCGCCCAGGACGCCCTTGCAGTACGTCTTCACGCGGCCGCTCCCGCCCGCCGCGTCCGCCAGGTCGCGCAGCCGGTCGGGGCCGAGGACCTTGCCGCCGGCCATGTCACGGCAGGACGAGCGCACCTCGGTCCACCGGTCACCGGTCCGGCCCGCCGCGTGGTCGCCCGGGTCGCCGGGCCCACCGGTCGCGGTCGAGCCGTCGCGTGCCTCGTCGCCCGAGGAGCCGTCTCGTCCGGGCGCTCCGGACGTGCCGCCCGGCGACACGGACGGGAGGCCTCCGGTTCGGGTCGTGCCGGGCGTCGGGGTGACCGACGGCTGAGGGGACGTCAGCGCCGGCGACACGGACGCGGCCGGCCCCGGGTCGTCGCGGAACGGGGTCGGCAGCACTCCGGTTCCGGCCGCCACCGCGACTCCGCCGATCATCCCGGCGGCCACCGTGGCGGCCAGTCCGAAGCGCACCGTGCGCCACCGGCGGGCCCGCCACCCACTCGCCTCGGGACGGCCGAGACGGACGAGTCCGGCATCGGAGTCGGGAGTCCCCCCTGCTCGAGCGAAGTCGGGAGCTTCGGGGAGGGCGGCGAGCTGCGGGTGGAGCACCGCCCCGTTGTCGTGCCGGGCCGCACGGGCGGCTCGGAACGCGGCCACCGCGGCGCCCTCACCCGGGAGTTCCTCGCTGGCCGCAGAGGATGTGGCGGCCAGAGCGGCGAGCGCTTCGGCCAGCCGTTCGGCGCGGGCACGCGCGTCGGCGTCGACGGGGGCCGGGGGCTCTCCGCGCAGCAGACGCTCCGCCGCGTCCCTGTCCAGCCACCTGTCCTGCTCGTCGGCCATCACATGTCCTTCTGCGTCCGCGAACGCGTATGCGTCACACCGGCGGACGACACCGCACGTCTGTGCGCGTCTCGCTGTGGAGGCACGGCGCCGAGCGCGCCAGCCGATTCCGGATCCGTGTCCGGATTCACGTCGAGCAGCTCCGCGAGCCGCTTCAGACCGCGGTGCGCCGCCGTGCGGACGGCTCCCGGACGCTTGCCGAGGGTCTCGGCGGCGGTCTTGGCGTCGAGACCCACGACCACCCGCAGCACCACGGCCTCCGCCTGGTCCTGCGGAAGCTGGGCGATGAGCGAGAGGGTGCGGTCGGTTGCCAGGGCCTCGATGGCCTCCCCGGCCGTGTCCGACTCGGCGGGCTTCCCGGTCAGTTCCGTCTCGTCGCCGCCGATCGCGGGGCGGCGGCCGCGCATCCGTACGTGGTCGAGGGCGCGGTTGCGGGCGATACGGGCCGCCCAGCCGCGGAACCGGTCGGCGTCGCCGCTGAACCGGTCCAGATCACGGGCGATCTGCAGCCACGCCTCTGAGGTGACGTCCTCCGCGTCCGGGTCTCCGACCAGCGTGCGCACATACCCGAGCAGCCGCGGATGCACCGCGCGGTACACGGTACGGAAAGCGGTCTCGTCCCCCTCCTGTGCCGCAAGTACCGCGGCCGTCAGCTCCGCGTCGTCCCCCAGCACCCGAACTGCCCCTCTGTGCGCCTGATCCGGCACCGCTCGCGCGCGCCGGGTTCTCGCCGTCGTGATTCCTCGTCCTGCCTGTGGTCTTCAGGCCGCTCGTGGTCTGCGGCGGTTGCATCACCCGTTATTGCTGATCGTGCGGTCGGCGCGAAAGGCACGTTACGGCCTGAAACCGCTCTTCGTCCACGCCCGTGCAACGTGCAACCAACCCGTGACGCGGCGAGGTGTGACAGAAAACGCATCCACGGCGCTGTAGAGAGTGACGGGCCGCCGCGCGGCCCGTACCGCGCGACGGCCGGGGCCTCTCCTGTGGGGGGTGGCGGCCCCGGCCGTTGCTTCGCGGCGTCGCCCCTGCGCCCGGACGACGCACGCACGAGCCACCGGAGCGTCGGGGCCCGCGCGAGGGCGCCGGATCACTTGTTCTTCCCGCCGCCCTCGGCGGCCTTTTCGGTTTGTCCCCCAGGCCCGGGAGTGCGGGAAGCCGCCGGAGCCTTGCCCACCTTCTCCGCCTTGTCTGATTCGCCGGAGTTACCCGGTTTTCTGCCGTCCTGTGTCAACTGCTCGGCACAGTAGGCGGCGACGCCCTGCTCACCGCCGGAGGCCTCCACCAGCCGCCGCCACGCCGTCGAGCCGATGGCCTCGCCACGGTTCTTCACCTGCTCGTAGGCGCGGCAACGGGCCTCGGTGTCCTGGGCGGTGTCCGGGCGGTCGGGAGAGACGGAGGTGTCCGGCGCGGGGGACGTCACCGATTCCGGCGCCCCGCTCCACCGGCCCGGGGTGCTCGGCGACGGCTGCCGCCGCCCGCGACCGCCGCCGTCCCCGCCGTCGAAGGAGCCGCCCGGGCCGATCGCCGCGAACGCGACTCCGCCCAGGGTCAGTCCGGCGAGAAACAGGCAGACCGCGGCCTTCACCGACGACCGCACACGCCGGTGCCCAAGCGGCCTCCAGTCGTCCCGGGGCCGGGTTCGCGCCCGGGGCGCGCCGGCCTCCCGGACGGCCCGGAACGCGGCCACCGCCCTCTGTTCGGCCTCGGCGTCCAGGGCGCCCTCGCGCAGTGCGGCGGCGAGCAGCGCCTCCAGCGCGGCGCCCCCGGCCACGCCCGCAGAGGCCGACGCGGTACCGCCGGGGTGCACGCGCCGACGGCCGAAGACCTGGCCGTCGCTGTGCCGTTCACCCATGTCCGCACCCATCTCTGCCCGGCGGCCGGCCCAGTCTTCGTGTCCGCCGCCGCTGCCGCTCACTTCGACTCACCCAGCGTCCTGGGGCCGTCATCCGTCACACCTGGTCTCCCGTGCCCTCGACGCGCAGCCTCTGGGCCAGACGCTTCAGCCCCCGATGGGCCGCGGTACGCACCGCACCGGGCCGCTTGCCGAGCACGCGGGCGGCGGATGGGCCGTCCAGGCCGACGACCACACGCAGGAGCACGGCCTCGGCCTGGTCGCGTGGCAGTCCGCGGATGAGTTCCAGGGCGTGCTCGGTGGAGATGGACTCCATCGCCTGGTCATGAGTGCTGTGGACACCCGGAAGTTCGAGTGCCTCCTGCTCCAGCCCCGACGATCGGGGCCGTACCCGGCGGCGGCGCAGGTGGTCGAGCGCGCGGTGCCGGGCGATGGTCGCCGTCCAGCCGCGGAAACCCGCCCCGTCGCCCTTGAACCGCCCCAGGTCCCGGGCGATCTCCAGCCAGGCGTCGGACGCCACGTCCTCCGCCTCGTCCGCGACGAGACCGCGCAGATACCCGACCAGCCCCGGCTGCACGATCCGGTACGCCACCGCGAAGGCGGCTTCGTCCCCCTGCTGAGCCCGCGCGACCGCAGCGCCCAGTTCCGCGTCGTACGGGTGTACGCGGCGCGGTTCCCCTCCCTGACCCAAGACTGTCCTCGCCCCATACCGAGTTCGCGGCGGGTTTGTGTGTAACACCCCACGATCATCAGCGTCAGGACTCACAGAAGTGTCACAGCCCGTCAGGTGGCAGCCGACTGCCGGGCCCGCCCATGCAGCGTCAGCCGGCGCGTCCGCGCCGTGCCGAACGCCGAACTCCGTACACGCTTGGCGCGGCCTTTGCCCCGCTTGTCCGGGCGGTGGCGTCGAAGGCCCCGCCTCCTGTACAACCGGGCGCCTTCCGATCGTGAAGGAGTGCGCGCGTGAGATCCCGTTCCGCCGTTGCCGCGCTGGCGGTTCCCGCCGTGTCCCTGTTCTCGTTGTCCCTGGCCGGGTGTGCCGGGAGCGGCGGAACCGGAGCCCCGGCGGAGTCAGCCCCCGCGGACGTCGGCGCCAGGCCGAAGGCGGCACCCGCCGCACCACGGACACCAGAGGAGTTCCTCGCCCGGGCCAGGGAAGCGATGTCGGGGCAGCAGGGCTGGACGTTCACCGTGAAGGGGAACGAGGGCCTGATGTCGCAGGGGCAGCAGAGCACCGCCACGTACACGGCCACGGTACGGCGCACCCAGAGCCCCATGGCGCTGCACTCCACGGGAACGACGTATGCCAAGGGCGCCGCCAAGCCCGAAGAGGTCTACGTCGTCGAGGGGACGGGGTACGTCAGGAAGGGCGCGGCCGGGTCACGGTGGAAGAGCGGCCCCCTGTCGGACCCGGAGATCGGGAACGCGGTGGAGGACCCGGTCGCCACGCTCACCGCGTTCGGGAACTACGCCCGGGAGGAGTCGGGCGACGGCGTCTCGGTCGTGAAGTCGGGCAGTGCGGTCGAACTGCGGGCCGAGGTGGCGTCGGTGAAACTTCCCGCCGTACGGGACCGGGGCGTCGTGAAGCAGGCGGTCCGCGAACTCACGCCGACTCTTCGGCAGTTGCGCGCGGCCGGCGTCAGTGCGCCCGAGAGCCAGGTCCTGGTGGAGCGCGTCGAGGAGGTGCTCTCCCTCGACTCCGTCACGTATCGCATCAGCTCCCACCGCTTCCGGTGCACCTTCCTCATCCCCTACGGGGGTCGGACGATGCGTTACACCCAGGACGTGACCGAGCGGACGGACGGCGCGTTCACGGGGACCATCACCCTCCCGGCGGACCTCGGGTGAATCCTCGGACGGCCGCGACGGCCGCGACAGACCCTCAGGCCGTCCCGCTCGTCGCGTCCCGGCACAGCAGCCGCAGCGAGCCGTCGCCGTGGAAGCAGCGGCGGGCCTCGTCGATGGGATCCCACAGGCGGCCGTCGGGTGTGCGCACCCAGTGGTCGCCACCGGAGGACCACCACTCGCCGCCGGTCAGCCGGACCACCACCTCGCCCGCGTACGCCCCGAACCCGCGCAGCGCGGCCTCCACGGCGGCGTACGGCGCGCCCTGACGGCTTATCTCCTCGATCGTCCGGTCCACACGCCACAGGCTCTGCGCCGAGTAGTCGAGCCGCAGCCGGGCGCCCTCGCGCATGGCCGTGACGGCGTCGGCGGCCCAGCGGACGGGCTTCGTTGCGGCGTGGGGCCTGGTCACCTCAGTTGCGTTCACACCCGGAAGAGCGCGCTCCGCCGCCCTCGCGTCACGCCGTTCGGAGGGGGTCCCCGACACCGGCGCAGGACCGCCCCACCGCACCACAGGACGGTCACAGGATCCTTGCAGCGGAAGGGGTTTACGGCCTCTGAGGCTACGAGCGGCCCCGTGCGCGCCGGGACACCACGGCCCGCAGCACCCGGCGCCCCTCGGTCGACACGTCGAGGGCCCGGCGCAGTCCGCCCGCGCCGTGGTCCGTGACCAGCTCCAGGATGGCGACCTGGCGTCGCAGTTCCGCGGCGACCAGCGGTGGCATGTGGTCCGTACGGCCCTCGCGGCGGACCGCGACCGGGGCGTCGTCGTCGGCGGGGTCCAGCAACCGGTGGATCTGCAGCGCGGCCACCGAGCAGGCGTCGGCCCACCGGCGCAGGGCGTCGGCGGACGGCTCGGCGGGGACCGCCTCGAGCATGCGGCGGGCGAGCCGGGCGGCCTCCGCCTCGGAGACGCACTCGGCGTCCGCCTCGGAGCCCTCCCCGGCCGCCAGCTCGGAGCGCGCCTTGGTGAGCCGCTGTTCCCACTCGTGTCCCTCGACGAGGCTCGCCCACAGCGGCCGCAGGACCTCGTCGTCGCCTCCGAGGAGTGGCACACACCGGTCCAAACAAGCCAGTCCGCTCGCCGCGAGTGCCCGCTCGTCGGCCTGTGCGATCAGGTCCACCAGGCTCATCAAGCCTCCTCGAAACGCCTCGTCGGGGCGCCTCATCCGTACGGAGCCCGCATCTTCCCTTACTGCGTGCGACGGGCCGGGAGTGTCACAGTCACACCAGGGGAGTTGTCGAGGCGTTCGAGGAGGTCATTTTCGGCCATCGAGCCTGCCCGAGGGGGCGTTTCAGCCCAGTCGGCCCGCCAGCGCCTTGAACTGTGTCCAGGACAGCGACGGGGTCCGCGAGTCCCACAGCTTCTGCGCCGTCGCCCGCAGCGGCATCCGGATCCCGGCCGCCACCTGGTCCTGCGTCTGGGCGTTCGGGCGGTCGCCCCAGACGGCGAAGACGCCGCCGAGGATCTGCCCGTCGTACCGCGCGGGCACCGCCGTCGTGCCCCGCAGCACCCGCGGGGTCCACTGCTCGTAGATCCGCTGCCCGGTGGGGTAGACGAAGGTCTGCGGCTGGCCGAGCACGTAGTAGAGGTACTCGTCGTTGTAATTGATCACCTTGCGGCCCGCGCCCAGGTAGTCGGTCGGCGGCCGGGCGCCCAGTTCCTTACCGGTCCAGTACGCGGCCTGAAGGTCCCCGGCCGGCTGCACGGAGCTCGCCCGGTAGAAGCCGTCGTTCCACGCCCGCATGGTCCTGCCGTGCCCGCGCATCACGTTCGCGCGGTCGTTCAGCCAGCCGGTCGCGAGGTCGGCGACGCCCGCCTTCGGCCCGAACCGGGCCCGCGCGGCGGCGGCCAGCTGCGGGTAGGAGGCGGCCGGGTTGCGCGCCATCAGCGCCAGGTACTCGTCGCCGCCGAGGTGCCAGTAGGCGCCGGGGAACACACCCGAGAACTCGCCCAGCAGATCGTCGACGATCTTCGCCGCCGCGGGCTTGGAGATGTCGACCGCGCCGCGCGTGGCGACCCCGGAGGCGTTGCGCAGCTGGATGTCGGGGTGGGCGGCGATGACGGCGCCCAGGTGGCCGGGCGAGTCGATCTCGGGCACCACGGTGATGTGCCGGCTCGCCGCGAGATCGACGATCTTCTTCACCTCGGCCTTGCTGAGGTGCTGCTTGGAGACGATCTCCGGGTGCGAGGAGGACTCGATGCGGAAGCCCTGGTCGTCGGAGAAGTGCAGACCCAGTTCGTTGTACTTCAGGTCGCCCAGCTCGCGTATGCGGTCCTCGATCCAGCCGGCCGTGTAGTACTTGCGGGCGATGTCGAGCATGAACCCGCGCCGCGGCTTGGCGGGCACGTCGTTCACGACGCCCTCGGGCGCGGTGCCGCCGCCGTGCACTTCCTGCTTGAGGGTGCGGGTGCCGTAGAAGACGCCGGCCTCGCCGGGCCCGGTGATCTTCACCCGCCCGTTCGTGACGGTCAGCGTGTACGACTCCTGGTTGCCGCTGCCGGCCAGGCCCAGCTCCACGTCACCGTCGCCGGCGCCGGTCTGCCCGCCGTACGCCATCCCCAGCTCCCGGGCGAGCAGCCGACCCTCGTCGGCGAGCTGAGCGTTGTCGACCACCACCCGGTGCCCCGAGGCGGGCCGCCAGCCCGGGCCCCGCGCCGCGGTGAACCGGCTCACGGCGGGGATGGTGCGGGGCGGCTGCGACAGGGGGTAGGAGGGCGACGGGACGGAGCGGGCGGAGTTCGTGGACGCCGCGGACGTGCCCACGGAGGCCCCGGCCCCGTTCGGCGAGCCGCCACCGGAGGGCCACAGCGTCACGGCCGCCGCCACACCGCCCGCCACCACGATCCCGGAGGTCGCCAGCAGCAACCTGGTGCGCCGTACGTGCGTCTTCCTCTCGGGGGCCCGCCTGCGGCCGGTCACCGGGCCACATCCGTCTCGACACCGGGGCACGGTCGCGCCGTGCCCCTCTGCACGCATATGCGTAGTGGTATTCGCCCGACCTTGGACCGCACGCGCCTCACCTCCACACTCTGCCCCCTGCCGTTCTTTTCCGAAGCTACGACCCCCGTCCGGCCCACGTGTCCACGAGAGGCCCCGAAACTCTCCCATCCGGGTGAAATCCGGGCAGCGACTGGACGCCGACCCGACCGCCGTCGCTAACGTGGCGGCGCATTTCTCACACGATCCCCTGCCGACCCGCACGTGGCGCGCACGAGCCGTCACGCCAGCCGCCGAGGACCCACGCTGCCCGCGCACCGTCTCCCGCACCTCCCCGGCCACACCGCCCTCCCGGCGCAGCACCGCACCCAGGCCGCCACAGGCCTGGAGCGGTTCAACCGCGCACCCGCCGACGACGTCCGGCGCGCCCTGCTCACCTGCTGCCGCAGCCTGCGCTGGGTCCACCGGGTGGCCGAGCACCGCCCCTACCCGAACCTCGACTCCCTGCTCGCCGCAGCCGACGAGGCGACGTACGACCTCACCCGCACGGACCTAGCCGAGGCCCTGGCGGGGGAATCACTCGCCCCGCTCCCCGACGGCACGTACTCCGCCGCCCACACCGCCCTGAGCGCGGCACACGCGGCGTATGAGAGCAAATTCGGACATGTATTCATCATCTACCTGGACGAGGTGGCGCCGGACGAGTTGCTGGACCAGCTCCTCGCGGCCATCCGATCACGATTGGCAAACGATCCCGAGGACGAGTGGGTCCTGGTGACGGAGGAACTGCGCCGCTTGGCGAGGGGGAGACTGATCCGTTCGGTACGGGACTTTTGTGACCAACCCGTGCCGGACCGTGCCCCATAGGGGCGCGGGGCCGTGACGACATGCGGCTCCGCCGCGTGGGCGCGAACGACCACGAACCACCCGTATCCGGGGTGAAACCACAGCGCCGACCCCCGTAGCCGCCCGGCCGATGAGCCATCCGTGCTCGTTTGAGTGCCTGATTGATCACACCGGCAGGCCCCCCGTAAGCGCCGCAGGCAACCGTCGCTACGATGCTGGGGGCCGGTGGACCGTACCCGGCCGGGCCCGACCGACACAGAAAGCCGGCGCGGCCCTAGTCCCCGCTCCCGGAGGGTTCTTCCGTGCCGGCTGGAACGCTGTACCGCGGCCGGGAAGGAATGTGGTCCTGGGTGGCTCACCGAGTCACCGGCGTCCTCATCTTCTTCTTCCTGTTCGTACACGTGCTGGACACCGCTCTCGTCCGTGTCTCCCCCGAGGCCTACGACAAGGTCGTGGCCACGTACAAGACACCGATCGTCGCGATTCTCGAGTACGGCCTCGTCGCCGCCATCCTCTTCCACGCGCTCAACGGCCTCCGCGTCATCGCGGTCGACTTCTGGTCGAAGGGCCCGCGCTACCAGAAGCAGATGCTCTGGACCGTCGTCGGAGTATGGGTCGTGCTGATGCTCGGGGCGATCTACCCCGTCCTCGGCCACGCCGCTCGTGAACTCTTCGGGAGCTGACGCGCACGATGTCGAACAACACAGTCACCACTGAAACCACCACCTCCGGTATCGGCCCCGTCGAGGGTGCCCCGCTGTACGACGTCGACAACCCGGCGCCGGTCATCGAGCCGCCCCGCAAGCGGACGAAGAAGACCCCGAAGTCGACCCGCGGCAACTTCGAGATGTACGGCTGGCTGTTCATGCGCCTGTCCGGCATCGTGCTGGTCGTCCTGGTCATCGGCCACCTGCTGATCCAGCTCGTGCTGGACGGCGGTGTCTCCAAGATCGGCTTCGCCTTCGTGGCCGGCCGCTGGGCCTCCCCGTGGTGGCAGGTCTGGGACCTGCTGATGCTGTGGCTCGCGATGCTGCACGGCGCCAACGGCCTGCGCACGGTCATCAACGACTACGCCGAGCGGACGAACACACGCCTGTGGCTGAAGGGCCTGCTGTACACCGCCACGGTGTGGACCATCCTGCTGGGCACGCTGGTGATCTTCACCTTCGACCCGAACATCCGCTAGGCACGGGGCTGCGAGAATCATGAAGATCCACAAGTACGACACCGTCATCGTCGGCGCCGGTGGCGCCGGTATGCGCGCCGCCATCGAGTCGACGAAGCGCAGCCGCACCGCCGTGCTGACCAAGCTCTACCCCACCCGCTCCCACACGGGCGCCGCGCAGGGCGGTATGGCCGCCGCGCTCGCGAACGTGGAGGAGGACAACTGGGAGTGGCACACCTTCGACACGGTCAAGGGCGGTGACTACCTGGTCGACCAGGACGCCGCCGAGATCCTGGCGAAGGAGGCCATCGACTCCGTCCTCGACCTGGAGAAGATGGGCCTGCCGTTCAACCGCACCCCGAACGGCACCATCGACCAGCGCCGCTTCGGCGGTCACAGCCGCAACCACGGCGAGGCCCCGGTCCGCCGTTCCTGCTACGCGGCCGACCGCACCGGCCACATGATCCTCCAGACGCTGTACCAGAACTGCGTGAAGGAGGGCGTGGAGTTCTTCAACGAGTTCTACGTCCTGGACCAGCTGATCATCGAGGTCGACGGCGTCAAGCGCTCGGCCGGTGTGGTGGCGTACGAGCTGGCGACCGGCGAGATCCACATCTTCCAGGCGAAGGCCGTGATCTACGCCTCCGGCGGCTGCGGCAAGTTCTTCAAGGTGACGTCGAACGCGCACACGCTGACCGGTGACGGTCAGGCGGCGGTGTACCGGCGGGGCATCCCGCTGGAGGACATGGAGTTCTTCCAGTTCCACCCGACCGGCATCTGGCGCATGGGCATCCTCCTGACCGAGGGTGCGCGTGGCGAGGGCGGCATCCTCCGCAACAAGGACGGCGAGCGCTTCATGGAGAAGTACGCGCCGGTGATGAAGGACCTGGCGTCCCGTGACGTCGTGTCCCGCTCGATCTACACGGAGATCCGCGAGGGCCGCGGCTGCGGTCCCGAGGGCGACCACGTCTTCCTGGACCTCACCCACCTGCCGCCGGAGCAGCTGGACGCCAAGCTGCCCGACATCACCGAGTTCGCCCGTACGTACCTCGGCATCGAGCCGTACACGGACCCGATCCCGATCCAGCCGACCGCGCACTACGCGATGGGCGGTATCCCGACGAACGTCCAGGGCGAGGTCCTCGCGGACAACACCACGGTCGTCCCCGGCCTGTACGCGGCCGGCGAGGTCGCCTGTGTGTCCGTGCACGGCGCCAACCGCCTCGGCACGAACTCGCTGCTGGACATCAACGTGTTCGGCAAGCGGGCGGGCATCGCCGCCGCCGAGTACTCCCAGACGGCGGACTTCGTCGAGCTGCCGGAGAACCCCGAGGAGTTCGTCGTCGCGCAGATCGAGCGGCTGCGCAACTCCACGGGCAACGAGCGCGTGGCGGAACTGCGCCGTGAGCTGCAGGAGACCATGGACGCGAACGTCATGGTGTTCCGCACCGAGCAGACGATCAAGACGGCGGTCGAGAAGATCGCCGAGCTCAGGGAGCGCTACAAGAACGTGGCGATCCAGGACAAGGGCAAGCGGTTCAACACGGACCTGCTGGAGGCCATCGAGCTGGGCAACCTGCTCGACCTCGCCGAGGTCATGGCGGTGTCCGCCCTGGCCCGCAAGGAGTCCCGCGGCGGACACTACCGCGAGGACTACCCGAACCGCGACGACGTCAACTTCATGCGCCACACAATGGCGTACCGCGAGGTGGGCGACGACGGCACCGAGTCCATCCGTCTCGACTACAAGCCGGTCGTCCAGACCCGCTACCAGCCGATGGAGCGTAAGTACTGATGGCTACCCCTGTTCTGGACAAGGCCGAGGCGAGCGCTTCGGGCTCGGCAGCGTCCCCCTACATCACGGTCACCTTCCGCGTCCGCCGCTACAACCCGGAGATCTCCTCCGAGGCGACGTGGCAGGACTTCCAGCTGGAGATCGACCCCAAGGAACGCGTCCTGGACGGTCTGCACAAGATCAAGTGGGACCTGGACGGGTCGCTGACCTTCCGCCGCTCCTGCGCGCACGGCATCTGCGGCTCGGACGCCATGCGGATCAACGGCAAGAACCGTTTGGCGTGCAAGACGCTGATCAAGGACATCAACCCCGAGAAGCCGATCACGGTCGAGCCCATAAAGGGCCTGACGGTCCTGAAGGACCTGGTCGTGGACATGGAGCCGTTCTTCCAGGCGTACCGGGACGTGATGCCGTTCCTGATCACCAAGGAGACGAACGAGCCGACGCGCGAGCGTCTGCAGTCGGCCGAGGACCGCGAGCGCTTCGACGACACGACGAAGTGCATCCTGTGCGCGGCCTGCACGACCTCCTGCCCGGTGTTCTGGAACGACGGCCAGTACTTCGGCCCGGCGGCCATCGTCAACGCGCACCGCTTCATCTTCGACTCGCGTGACGAGGCCGGCGAGCAGCGGCTGGAGATCCTGAACGACAAGGACGGCGTGTGGCGCTGCCGCACGACGTTCAACTGCACGGACGCGTGCCCGCGCGGCATCGAGGTCACCAAGGCGATCCAGGAGGTGAAGCGGGCGCTGATCACCCGCCGCCTCTGACGTCTCCTCGCCGTATGTCACCGAGGGCCCCGTTTCCGCTGGATACGGGGCCCTCGGGCATATGCCACACCATCGGGTGAACGTGGCTGCGAAGGACGCACGGGCGTCGCCCGGCCTACGATGATGCTCTCGACACCCGCCCACGGGAGGCACCTGATGTCCGCAGCATCCGTCGAGCAGCCCTTCGGCCACGAAGAGCCGGTCAGCCTCACGACCATCGCCGACGAGATCATGGAGCGCCATCCGGGCTACCGCGTCGAGATCATCGGAGGCCATCTCCTCGTGACCCCGTCCCCGGATGCTCCCCACGCGCGAGCCCTGACCGGCCTCATGATCCCGTTCATCGCCGCCGGCCTGCACGGCGGCGAAACCGAGGTCCTCCAGAACGTCGGCCTCTGGCTGCCCACCGACACCGAGGACTACGCCATCCCCGACCTCGTGGTGGTGGACGCGGACATCGACGACCACTTCGTCGAGAACAACTGCTACGACCCGGTGTGCTTCCGCCTCGTCCTCGAGGTCACGTCCAGCAACTGGAAGAACGACCTGAAGACCAAGGTCGCCGCCTACGCCGAGGCCAAGGTGCCCGTCTACGTCGTCGTGGACCGCAAGCACCAGCGCCTTCACGTCCTCACGGACCCCACCGGGAACACGTACGAGAACCATCGTCCGTACGCCCCCGGCGAGACCGTGACCCTCCCCGACTCCATCGGCGCCGAAGTCACTCTGGACGTCGCCGAGATCCTGAAGGCCGGCCAGCAGAAGGCCCAGTAGGGCCCCGCCGCCTCAGCCTCGCAGCACCCGCCCCTGCTTGTCCGTGCGGTCGTTGCTCGTCAGGAACAGGATGCCGTCGATCAGCGCCCAGATGCCGAATCCGCCGCAGGTGAGCAGCTGGGCGATGCCCACGCCGACCGAGCCGACGTAGAAGCGGCCGATGCCGAGGCTGCCCAGGAAGATCTGCAGGATGCCCGCGACGATCTTGGATTTGTCGGAGTACGGGCGGCCCTGCGGGTCGACGCCGTAGGGAGCCTCGGGGGTGGGGACGGTCATGGAACTGCTCCTGGAAGTGCCGTAGCGGATCACGGAGAACCGGAATGGTTAACTCCGGAATGAGGCCAGGAGGGATCCCGCGGCGAAGATGGAATGAGAGAGCCGACCGGGATCCGGTCGGAGGTCTTCTGTCGTCGTCCCCCCTGCGAGCTGGGAGCTTAGGTAAAGAGAGCGCAAGAGCGGGAGAGGGTGTGAATGATTGTTCCTGTTCCGTGATCAAATCCGGACAGGCAGCGGTCACATCGAGCCGACGTCGCTCAACTCCCCCTTGCTAGAAGGCGTTACGGACCACGGTCCACGCCACCGCCAGCCCCAGGACCAGCACCTGTGCCCGTGTGTTCAGTCGGGGTTGCCAGCGCCGACCGCGCAGCCCTTCGGCCACCCAACGGCCCAGCAGGGCGAGGGCGTACGGCGAGGCGAGCAGCAGCGCCCTGTTGTCCAGCCACGCCTCGGTGTAGTGACCGTGCATCAGGTCGTACACCATGCGGGTGCCGCCGCAGGCGGGACAGAGCAGGCCCGTGAGGAGCCGGAACGGGCACTGGGGCAGCACGTGACCGGGCTCGTGCGGATCGGTGACGTACAGATAGCCGGCCCCGGCCGCCCCGGCGACGAGTACCGCCAGGGGAGCCGCCGCCGGATGCCGTAGTACGGACTGGGGAGACACCGGATCCTCAGCCGCGCAGGACGCGGCCCTGGGAGTCGGTCTGGTTGCTGCCCGTCAGCAGGATGATGCCGTCGATCAGCGCCCAGATACCGAGGCCGCCGCAGGTGAAGAGCTGGGCGAGGCCCAGCCCGACGTCGCCGATGTAGAAGCGCCCGACGCCGAAGGTGCCGAGGACGAACTGCAGCACGCCGGCGACGACCTTCGACTTGTCGGAGTAGGGGCGGCCATAAGGGTCGTAGCCGTACGGGGCGTTGGGGTCGCCGGTGTACATCCCGGGCGGCACGGCGCCAGGCGCATACCCGTACTGCGGATACCCGGGGTGCGGGCCCGGGGGCTGGTTCGGGTACCCGTAACCGTAGGGACCGGGCTGCTGCGGCTGTTCGCTCAAGGACTGCTCCTGGGACCGGTTGCGGGGAGCCCCGCGAAGATACGACAAGACGAAATGAGCCCGGTCATCATGCCCGAGACGCCCCCGAGCGCAGAAGCCGGGGGCGCCAGGAAGATCACATGTGACGGTGGGGAGACCACATGTGGCGGTGGGAAGACCGCATGTGGCGTTGGCTCAGATCCAGTTCAGCCGCCAGAGGCGGAAGACGCCCGTGCCGTCCGACAGGTACTGGCCGCCGCCGACGTCCTCGCTGCTGACCACGTACTCCTTGCGCTGCCACAGCGGGATCAGCGGGACGTCCTGCGCCACGATCTGCTGGATGTGCTGGAAGTCGTCGGCGGTCCGGCTGCGGTCGGAGTAGCGCTGGCTGTCCAGGATCAGACCGTCGACCTGCTTGTTGCTGTAACCGTTCTTCATGCTGTTGCCGGTGCCGACGAGCGGGGCCGTGAAGGTGTCGGGATCGGGGAAGTCGGCGACCCAGCCGACGGCGTACGCGTCGAGCTTGCCGCTCGCGTACCGCTCCTGGAAGTCGGTCCACTCGTAGCCCTTGACGTCCACCGTGAACAGCCCGGTCGCCTCCAGTTGCCGCTTGAGGTCGGCGGCCTCCTCGGCGGCGGCGCCACGGCCCTGCGCGTAGCCGTAGGTGAAGTGGACGGGCACGCTCACGCCCGCGGCGGTGAGCAGGGCGCGGGCCTTCTTGGTGTCGGGCTTGGGGTAGGCGTCGAAGAACGACGTGGTGTGCCCCGTGATGCCCGCCGGAATCAGCGAGTACAGCGGGTCCGTCGTCCCCGCGTAGACGGTGCTGACGAGTTCCTCGCGGTTGATGACCGCGGCGATGGCCTGACGGACACGCCGGTCGTGCAGCGGTGAGCCGGCGGAGGTGTCGAGGACGAGGTTGCGGATCTCCGCGCTGTCGGCCTCGGTGACGCGCTGGCCCGGGTCGCTCGGCGAGAGGTTGGCCAGCACGGAGGGCGGTAGCTGGCGGGTGGCGACATCGACGTCCTTCGCCTTCCACGCCTTCTCCAGGGCGCCGGGGTCGGCGTAGTACCGCAGCTCGATGGGCCGGCCGGTCTCCTTGACGTCGCCCTTGTAGTGCCCGTTCGGGGCGAGGTGGGCCTTCTTGTCCTTCGTGTACGACGTCAGGGTGTACGGCCCGGTCCCGTCGACACCGTTGTCGGAGCGCAGCTTGTCCTGCGGGTACTTGGTGCGGTCGACGATGGAGCCCGCGCCGGTGGCCACCTTGAACGGGAAGGTCGCGTCCGGGGTGGACAGGTGGAAGGTCACGGTCAGCCCGCTCGCCTCCACCGAGCGCAGGGTGTCGAGCAGCGTCGCGGGACCGACGTCGGAGTTGATGCGCTTGACCCGGTCGAAGGAGTACTTGACGTCTTCGGCGGTCATGGCGCGCCCACTGGGGAACGTGACGTCCTTGCGCAGGGTGCAGCGGTACGTCTTCAGGTCCGTGCCCACGAATGCGCAGCTCTGGGCGGCGTCCGGCACCGGTTCCACGCCGTCCGGTTCGAAGGTCAGCAGTGACTGGAAAACGCTGCTGAACAACGCCCACGATCCGGCGTCATAGGCCCCCGCCGGATCGAGCGACGTGACGGCGTCCGTCGTCCCGACCGTGATGGTCCTGTTGGTGTTCTCCTTGGCCGGCAGCAACTGCCACCCGCCCACTCCCGCACCTGCCAACACCAGCAAAGCCGCGAGAATCCGCATGCGAACCGATCGCATCGGCGCCCCTCCCCAGGCCCTCAGCGCATACCACTCCCCTGTGGTGAGGGTCACCTAATCACAGTGTTTCAAGTGGGGGAAGAGGCATTAGTTGAAGATGAGAGAGAACTTACCCAGGGGTTGTTTCCGTCAGGTTTCGGCCAAGGCTCAGGCCTGGTGGGAGGCCAGTTGGATGACCGTGATGTCCGACGGGGCGCCCACCCGTGTCGGTGGTCCCCATGCCCCCGCTCCCCGGGACACGTACAGCTGGGTGTCGCCGTAGCGGTCCAGACCGGCGACCGTGGGGTTGGCCGCGGCCGCGACGAAGTTGCCCGGCCAGAGCTGGCCGCCGTGGGTGTGGCCGGAGAGCTGGAGGTCCACGTGGTGCCTGACCGCTTCGTGGATCTGCAGCGGCTGGTGGGCCAGGAGGACCACCGCGCGTGAGGTGTCGCGGTCGCCGAGCGCCTTGGTGAAGTCGGGGCCCTCGCCCTCGCTCTCGCCCGCCAGGTCGTTGACCCCGGCCAGGTCGAACGCGGGCAGTTCCGTGCGGGCGTTCTCCAGGGGGTGCAGGCCCAGCCGGCGCACCTCCTCCACCCACTGGTCCGCGCCCGAGTAGTACTCGTGGTTGCCCGTGACGAAGTAGCTGCCGTGACGGGCCTTCAGCCGGGACAGCGGGGCCGCCGCCGGGCCCAGGTCCTTGACGCTGCCGTCGACCAGGTCGCCGACGACCGCGATGAGGTCGGGCTGGGTCGAGTTGATCGTGTCCACGACCTTCTGCGCGAAGCCCCTGCCCAGCACGGGGCCCAGGTGGATGTCGCTCACCACCGCGATCCGGAAGCCGTGCGCCGCGCGCGGGAGTTTGGCCAGCGGCACCGTGACCCGCTGCACGGCGGGGCCGCGCAGGACGCCGTAGGTGCCGTAGCCCACCGTGCCGACCGCGGCCGCGGCCACCGCTCCACCGACGGCCCGGGAGACGAACAGGCGCCGGGACGGGGCGGACCGTTCCTGTGGCGGCGCGGGTCCCGGCTCCGCGGGCGCCGGCTCCGCGGGCGCCGGTCCCGCCGGCACCGCTGCCGGTAGCGGTACCTTCTCCTCCGCTCGCGCCCCGCGTTCCACCAGGCGCCACACCAGCGGTCGTACCAACTCCCCCGCCACCAGCGCCAGCAGCAGGTACAGCGTCAGCGCCATCCACAGGAAGCCGGGCCAGCCGAGGACGCGTTGCAGCCAGAACGGGGCCCCGGCGCGCTCGGCGACCAGGGCCGCGACCATCAGTACCGGTCCGGCGACGAGCACCGCCGTGCCGGTGCGGCGGGCCGGGCCCGGACCGCGGGTCGTATCGCGGACCAGCCGGCGCCACGCGTACCAGTGCAGGGCGACGAGCGCGGCGAGGACGGCGAGCGCGACCAACGCGAGGACGACGACCACGGTGTTGTCCCCGTCCGCTATGACGTTCGCCGCAGCGCGCGCAGTCCGCGCAACCCAATGACGCCGATGACAGTCCCAAGGACAAAGGAGACGACGGCGAGCGTCAGGTGCACCCAGAAGTACGCCGTCGGATTCCCCGCGTCGTCGAACGCGAGTCCGCTGCCGTCCTTCCAGAGGTTCTTGACGAAAGTGATCCAGATGACCCAGCTCCACACCCCGAAGGCGAGCAGGAACCAGGAGACGGGGCGGCTGAGCTTCATACCTTCAGTATCGCGGGTCGCGGGCGGGCACTCGGCCGCGGGTGCGCGGCAACGGCCGGGATGGGGCGGGACTTCCCCGTCGGCGCCCGGTACCTTCGCGGTCGTGTCCGCCTTGAAGAAGATCGTCGGGCGTCGCCTGCCGGTCGCCTCCGCCGTCGTGCTGTCCCTCTCGCTCGCCGCACCCGCGACGGCGTTCGCGGCCCCGAAGACCCCGGCGGCGTCGCCCTCGGCCGCCCCTCCGGCCGTGATGTCGACCGTCGGCGGCGAGCAGCTCGGCAAGCCGGGCACCCAGGTGAACCTGGGCAGCGGTGCCCCGGTGTTGCCGAAGGACGTCACCGCGCGCTCCTGGATCGTCGCCGACGCCGAGTCCGGTGACATCCTCGCCGCCCACAACGCGCACTGGCGGCTGCCCCCGGCGAGCACCCTGAAGATGCTGTTCGCGGACACCGTGCTGCCGAAGTTCCCGGCGAGCGAGACGCACAAGGTGCTCCCCTCCGATCTGGCCGGCATGGGCACCGGATCCAGCCTGGTCGGGATAAAGGAGGGCGAGACCTACACCGTCCACGACCTGTGGCTCGGCGTGTTCCTGCGCTCCGGCAACGACGCCGTGCACGCGCTGTCGGCGATGAACGGCGGTGTCCCGCAAACCGTGCAGGACATGCAGGCGCACGCCGAGGAGCTGCAGGCGCTCGACACGCACGTGGTCAGCCCGGACGGCTACGACGCCCAGGGGCAGGTGTCGTCGGCGTACGACCTCACCCTGATCGCCCGCTCCGGACTTCAGAAGAAGGACTTCCGCGACTACTGCTCGACGGTGCGGGCCACCTTCCCGGACGAGACCACCCAGAAGGGCGGCAAGAAGTCCCGCGGGTCGTTCGAGATCCAGAACACCAACCGGCTGCTGGCCGGCGACTACGACATGACCCCCTACCGGGGCATCGCGGGCGTGAAGAACGGCAACACCACCAACGCGGGCGCGACCTTCACGGGGGTCGCCGAGCGCAACGGCAAGGTGCTGCTCGTGACGGTCATGAACCCGGAGAAGCACGACCACAACGAGGTCTACAAGGAGGCCGCCCGGCTGCTCGACTGGGGCTTCGGCGCCGCCGGCAAGGTGACGCCGGTGGGCGAGCTGGTCGCGCCGAAGAGCGCGGCCACGGGCACGGACCCCAGCGGGACGCCGTCCCCCGCCGCCGCGGCCGGCGGGCCCGGCAAGCCGGTGGCGGCCTCGGTGCGGGAGGGCGGCTCCAGCGGGGTGGGCGTGGCACTCGCCATCACGGCCGGCCTTCTGGTGCTGCTGGGCGCGGGGGCGTTCCTGGTGAACCGCCGCTGGCCGCTGCCCGATCTGGTACGTCGCCGGACGCGTCCCTGACCTGTTCCGCCTCCTCCTCCTTGCTCTGCGTCGCCGTCCAGGCGGCGCAGAACAGCACGAGCTTGGAGGTGAAGTTGATCCACAGCAGCAGCGCGACGGGCACGCCGAAGGCGCCGTACATGCTCTTTCCGGCGACGCCCTGGATGTACCCGCTGAGCAGCAGTTTGAGCAGTTCGAAGCCGACCGCGCCGATCAGCGCGGCGACGAGAAGACGGCGCCGCCGCGGCTCCACGCCGGGCAGCAGGGTGAGGACGTAGAGCAGGACGAGGAAGTCGGCGAGGACGGAGACGGCGAAGGCGGCGATCCGCAGCAGGACACTGCCCCAGCCGCCCCGGTCGAGGCCGAGCTGCCCGGCCATCCAGTCGACCAGCGCGGTGGCGACGGTGGACGTGGCGAGGGTGACGACGACCGCGCCGCCGAGACCGACCAGCACCAGCCCGTCTTTGAGCGTGCGCACCAGGGGGTTCGCGGTGTCGTCCGGCAGCTCCCACACCGCGCGCAGGCAGTCCCGCATCTGGCCCACCCAGCCGATGCCGGTGAACAGCAGCACGGCCCCGGCGATCACGCCGACGGTACCGGCATTCTGCACCAGGCCGTGGATGTCGAGCTGGCTGGAGATGCCCGGGAACTGCTCGGCGATCTTCTTCTGCACGGTGTTCTGCTGGGCCTGGCTGAGCGTCGCGGCGCCGATCGCGGCGGCGACGGTGAGCAGCGGGAAGAGCGCCACGAAGCTGACGAACGTCATCGCGGCGGCGAGCCGGGTCCACTTCACGCGGTCCAGGCGTTCATAGGAGCGCCAGGCGTGCGTGGCCATCAGTCGCGTGACCAGTGGCCCGATGCCGGGGAGTCTTTTCAGCCAGTCCATGATCCGTCCCTCCCCGCGTGAACCCGGTCTGTACCCCGGTACTCCGGTCTGTATCCGGCTTCCCCGCATCGCCCATTTCAGTGAGGAGCCGCACAGAGGAGAGATATGAGAAGGTTATGCCTGTTTCATCGCGATACGGTCGCGGTCATGTCTGCCGCGAAGGACGCCCACCGCCTGCCCCAGTCCCTGCTGATCCTGGGCGGCACGTCGGAGATCGCCCTGGCCACCGCCCGCCGCCTGGTCGCCCGCCGCACCCGTACCGTATGGCTGGCGGGGCGGCCCTCCCCCGGCCTGGAGGCCGCCGCCGGGCATCTGCGGGCGCTCGGCGCCGACACCCGCACCGTCGCCTTCGACGCCCTTGATCCCGAAGCGCACGAGGCCGCGCTCGGCAAGGTGTTCGCGGAGGGAGAGATCGACCTGGTGCTGCTCGCCTTCGGCGTGCTCGGCGACCAGGCGACCGACGAACGCGACCCGGTGGCCGCGGCGCGCGTCGCCCGGACCAACTACACGGGCGCGGTCACGGCGGGGCTGGTGTGCGCCCGGGCCCTTCAGGCGCAGGGCCATGGCTCGATGGTGGTGCTGTCGTCGGCCGCCGGGGAGCGCGCCCGCCGCCGGGACTTCCTGTACGGCTCCAGCAAGGCGGGGCTCGACGTGTTCGCGCAGGGCCTGGGCGACGCGCTGTACGGCACGGGCGCGCACGTCATGGTCGTACGCCCCGCGCACGTCCGTACGAGCGGCACGGCGGCCACGGAACCGGAGCCGCTCTCCACCACGCCGGAGGAGGTCGCCACGGCGATCGAGCTGGGGCTGCGCAGACGCTCGGAGGTGGTGTGGGTCCCCGGCGTCCTGCGCCTGGTCATGGCCGTCCTGCGGCACCTTCCGCGACCGCTGTTCCGGCGGCTGCCCGTCTAGGGTCTCGGACGGCCCCGGGGCTGCCCCTCTAGGGTCTCGGACGGCCCCCGGGGCAGGCACCCCCTAGAGGGTCGGCAGGGTGGCGTTCTCGGCCGGGGCGGCCGCCTGCGGCGGTACGACCGCGCTGCCGAAGGGGAACTCCCGCAGCTTGCGCCAGACGCCGTCCGCGCCCTGCTCGTACAGCGCGAAGCCCGTGCAGGACCACTCGGCCGCGTAGTCCGCGAGCTCCTCGTACGCCCGGTCCATCGCCGCGTCGTCGATGCCGTGCGCCACCGTGACATGCGGGTGGTAGGGGAACAGCAGCTCGCGCGCCACCGGCCCGGCGGGGTCCCGGACCTGCCGCTGCAGCCGGGAGCACGCCTCGGCGCCCTCGACGACCTTCACGTACACCACCGGCGACAGGGGCCGGAACGTGCCCGTGCCGGCCAGCCGCATCGGGAAAGGGCGCCCGGCCGCCGCGACGTCGACGAGGTGCGCCTCGACCGCGGGCAGATCCGCGGAGTCCACCTCCGTCGGCGGCAGCAGGGTGACATGTGTGGGAATGCAACGCGCCGCGGCGTCGCCGAAGCCCGCGCGCAGCTCCTGGAGCTCGCTGCCGTGAGGCTCCGGGACCGCGATCGACACACCGATCGTTACGGTCCCCACGTCGTCTCCCTGTCGTCGTGTCGGTCGTCGTGTCGGATTCGTGCACAGCCGTCCGGCTATCGACTGTACGGCCACGACCGCCCGGTGGGCAGGCGCAACCGCAGTGATGTACAGCGCTCTTGGCCGTGGCGCGTCCGTGCGCCGGTCGGCGCCGGTCCCGGCCGTCAGTGCTTGGCGGGCAGGAAGCCCACCTTGTCGTAGGCCTGCGCCAGCGTCTCCGCGGCGACGGCGCGGGCCTTCTCCGCGCCCTTGGCCAGGATCGAGTCGAGGGACTCGGGGTCGTCCAGATACTGCTGGGTGCGCTCCCTGAACGGCGTCACGAACTCGACCATGACCTCGGCGAGGTCCGTCTTCAGGGCGCCATAGCCCTTGCCCTCGTACTGCTGCTCGAGGACCGCGATCGGGGTTCCGGTGAGGGTCGAGTAGATCGTCAGCAGGTTGCTGACGCCGGGCTTCTGCTCCACGTCGTAGCGGATCACGGTGTCCGTGTCCGTGACCGCGCTCTTGACCTTCTTCGCGGTGGTCTTCGGCTCGTCCAGCAGGTTGATCAGGCCCTTCGGCGTGGACGCCGACTTGCTCATCTTGATGGACGGGTCCTGCAGGTCGTAGATCTTGGCCGTCTCCTTCAGGATGTACGGCTTGGGGATCGTGAAGGTCTCGCCGAAGCGGCCGTTGAAGCGCGTGGCGAGGTCGCGGGTCAGCTCGACGTGCTGGCGTTGGTCCTCGCCGACCGGGACCTCGTTCGCCTGGTACAGCAGGATGTCGGCGACCTGGAGGATCGGGTAGGTGAACAGGCCGACGCTGGCGCGGTCGGCGCCCTGCTTGGCGGACTTGTCCTTGAACTGGGTCATGCGGCTGGCCTCGCCGAAGCCGGTGAGGCAGTTCATGATCCAGGCGAGCTGGGCGTGCTCGGGGACGTGGCTCTGGACGAAGAGCGTGCACCGCTCCGGGTCGAGCCCGGCCGCGAGCAGCTGGGCGGCGGCCAGACGGGTGTTGGCGCGCAGGTCCTCCGGGTCCTGCGGGACGGTGATCGCGTGCAGGTCGACGACCATGTAGAACGCGTCGTGGGTCTCCTGCAGGGCCACCCACTGACGGACGGCGCCGAGGTAGTTGCCGAGGTGGAACGAGCCCGCGGTGGGCTGGATACCGGAGAGCACGCGAGGACTGTCAGAGGCCATGTTCACCATTCTCTCAGGTCCGGGGGGCCGGGCTGGAACTGACCGGGAACAGCTCTGATCCGATCTTTCTGCGACGGTGTAACAAAGAACATGACAACCGAGGGGGTGGCGTGCGCGGGCTCGGCGGGCTGGTGGGGGCACTGGTGACGACGGTGCTGGCCGCGGTGGTGGCGCTGGGCGGCCCGGCGGCGCAGGCGCGGGCCATGAGCAGGGACATACCCGATCTCGCGCTGGTCGTGGCGGGCGATTCGGGCCGCACGACGACCTTACGCTCGGGTGACCGGCGGTTCGCGCTGCTGTGGCAGTTGCTGGCGCCGACGGAGACGCGGACGGAGCGGGTGCCCGAGGCGTGGCAGCGGGGGCGGTATCCGCGGGCGCGGGCCACGGTGGTGTGGGCACTGACCGGGATCGGGGGGTGGCCCTACACGCGGCGGGCACCCGGGGGCGACGTGGCCATCGAGCGGCAGGACCAGGTGTTCCTGGCGGCGGACGGGACGCCCTGGGTGCGGTCGGACCCGGCGCCGGACGTGGCCGACGACGACATCCGGTGGCGGCGGGTGCCGAAGGACGTCTTCGGGCGGTTGGAGCGGGACGGGCTCTTGGGCGCCGGGCCCGCCGCGCCCGGAGGTGGTCTTCCGGACGACCTGCGCTGGGCGGCCGTGGGGCTCGGGGCCGGGCTGGCGCTGGGTGCCGGCGGCACGGTGGCCGTACGCCGGCGCGCGGCGGCTCGGCGCGTGGCCGAGCCGCCGCGGCAGGAGCTCATCGATCTCGGCGAGCTCGGGTGACCGGCGGCGGTCAGCCCAGGTCGATCTCCGGGTACAGCGGGAAGCCCGCCACCAGGTCCGTCGCCCGCTGGGCGATCTCCTGGGCGACCTTCTCGTCCAGGACGTGGGCCGCCTTGGACGGGGCACCGGACTTGGTGGTGCCCGGCTCGGTGGTGGTGAGGACCCGGTCGATCAGGCCCGCCACCTCGTCCATCTCCGCCGTGCCCAGGCCACGGGTGGTGAGCGCGGGCGTGCCGATGCGGATGCCGGAGGTGTACCAGGCGCCGTTCGGGTCGGCCGGGATGGCGTTGCGGTTGGTGACGACGCCCGACTCCAGCAGGGCGGCCTCGGCCTGGCGGCCGGTGAGGCCGTAGGAGGTGGCCACGTCGATCAGGTTCAGGTGGTTGTCGGTGCCGCCGGTCACCAGCGTGGCACCGCGGCGCATCAGGCCCTCGGCCAGCGCCCGGGAGTTGTCCACGATCCGCTGGGCGTAGTCCTGGAAGCCGGGCTGCCGGGCCTCGGCGAGCGCCACCGCCTTCGCGGCCATCACGTGCGGGAGCGGGCCGCCGAGGACCATCGGGCAGCCGCGGTCGACCTGGTCCTTGAGGGAGTCGTCGCACAGGACCATGCCGCCGCGCGGGCCGCGCAGCGACTTGTGGGTGGTGGTGGTCACGATCTGGGCGTGCGGGACCGGGTCGAAGTCGCCGGTGAGGACCTTGCCCGCGACCAGGCCCGCGAAGTGGGCCATGTCGACCATGAGCGTGGCGCCGACCTCGTCGGCGATCTCGCGCATGATCCGGAAGTTGACCAGGCGCGGGTAGGCGGAGTAGCCGGCGACGATGATCAGGGGCTTGAACTCGCGGGCCTGGGCGCGCAGGGCGTCGTAGTCGATGAGACCCGTGGCCGGGTCGGTGCCGTAGGAGCGCTGGTCGAACATCTTGCCGGAGATGTTCGGGCGGAAGCCGTGGGTGAGGTGGCCGCCCGCGTCCAGGGACATGCCGAGCATGCGCTGGTTGCCGAAGGCGCGGCGCAGCTCGGCCCAGTCCTCCTCGGAGAGCTCGTTGACCTGGCGGACGCCCGCCTTCTCCAGGGCCGGGGTCTCGACGCGCTGGGCGAGGACGGCCCAGAAGGCGACGAGGTTGGCGTCGATGCCGGAGTGCGGCTGGACGTAGGCGTGGCGGGCGCCGAACAGCTCGCGCGCGTGCTCGGCGGCCAGCGACTCGACGGTGTCCACGTTGCGGCAGCCGGCGTAGAAGCGGCGGCCGACGGTGCCCTCGGCGTACTTGTCGCTGAACCAGTTGCCCATCGCCAGCAGGGTGGCCGGGGAGGCGTAGTTCTCGGAGGCGATCAGCTTGAGCATCTCGCGCTGGTCGGCGACCTCCTGACCGATGGCGTCTGCGACCCGGGGCTCGACCGCGCGGATCACGTCGAGGGCGGCGCGGAAGGCGGTGGACTCGGTGGAGAGGGACTGCTGCTCTGTCATGTCGGCCTCCGGGCGGCGTGGCTTGAAGCGTTCACGGTTCACGGTTGGCCCAGGCGCACGGCACTCGCTCGCATCCGGGCCGCTCCCCGATGGTCGGTCCCATCCCAGCGCGCCAGTCACGGCCCGTCGATCAGCCTACCGGGCGTCGCGGCGCCGTCCGTTCCCGTGTCCATCATGCGAGCGACGACGGGCAAGGGGCACACGCCCGCCTGCGGCCGGAAGGGGTCGGCCCGGCTGCGGGCCGGCTGCGGGCGGTGCTCGGCGTCCGAGAGACCGCGTCTAGAGGATCACGTGCGGCAGGAAACGCGCGTACTCGTCGGTGACCAGGCCCGACGACTCGCGGATGCCGAGGCCCGCCGCCTCGTCCTCGACGACCCAGGCGCCGAGGACGACGTGGTTGCCGTCGAAGGAGGGCAGGGGCGCCAGTTCCTGGTAGCAGCAGGGCTCCTCCCGCACGACGGGCGTGGCGCCCGGCGCGTGGACCGTGACGCCCTCGCCCTCGCGGCCGAGGAGCGGCTTGGCGACGTAGCCCGCGGTGCGGGCCAGCTCCCGGGGGCCGTCCAGGTGGGCCGGGAGCAGGTTCGGGTGGCCGGGGTACAGCTCCCAGAGGATCGCGAGCAGGGCCTTGTTGCTGAGCAGCATCTTCCAGGCGGGCTCGATCCACAGGGTGCTGCCGGTGCCGCCGCCGTTGTCGAGGGTGTCGAGGACGTGGCCGCCGAAGCGGTCGGTGGTGAGCCATTCCCAGGGGTACAGCTTGAAGCAGCTGCGGATGAAGCGGAGCCGGTTGTCGACGAAGCGCTCGGAGAGCGGGTCCCAGCCGATCTCCTCCATGGAGATCCAGTCGGTGTCGAGACCGGCCTGGTCGGCGGTCTCCTTCAGATAGGCGACCGTCATCAGGTCCTCGCCGAGTTCGTCGTCGGCGGAGTGCGCGAAGTACAGCGGGCCACCGGGCGGGAGCAGCGTGGCCTGCCTCTTCCAGGCGGCGACGAGGCGTTCGTGCAGGGAGTTCCACTGGTCGGCGCCGGGGAAGCGGTCCTGCATCCAGAACCACTGGGCGCTCGCCGCCTCCACGAGCGAGGTGGGCGTGTCGGCGTTGTACTCCAGGAGCTTCGCCGGGCCCGTGCCGTCGTGGCGCAGGTCGAACCGGCCGTACACGGAGGGGAGTTCGGCGCGGCGGTGCCAGGCCTCGGCGACCGCGGCGGCCACCCGCGGGTCGGTGATGCCGAGGTCGGCGAAGCGGTCCGTGGCGACGATGTGCCCGGCGGCGGCCAGGCACATGCCGTGCAGCTCCTCGACGACCTCTTCGAGGACCTCCACCTCGTCGAGCGTGAAGACGTAGTAGGCGCTCTCGTCCCAGTAGGGGCGCAGCGAGTCGTCCGGGTAGCGGGTGAGGGGGTAGATTAGGCCCTGTGCCTCGACGGTCTGCTGCCAGCCGGGACGGGGCCGGGTCGTACGGCGTTCCACGGCGGCTCAGCCGCCGGACTTGCCGTGACCGCTGCCGAAGCCGCCGCGGTCGACGCCGCCGTGGCTTCCGGAGCCGCCGGATCCCTTGCGGGACTTGGTGAAGGAACCGCCCGTGACGAAGCCGCCCTTCTTCTTGCCGCCGTAGTACCAGCCACCGTTCACGGACGTCTTGGTGGACGTGCAGTTCTTGTCGGAGACGACCTTGTAGCCCTTGCCGAGGGTGTAGCTGTCCCGGTCGACGCAGCGCTTGTCCGGGTCCGAGGAGCAGGCGGTGAGGGCGGCGGCGAGGAGTCCCATGCCGCCGAGGACGACGGTACCCGAGCGCAGTCGCCGGCGTGTGTCCGCCATGTTCGTTGATCCCCCGTCGAGTGAGAATTCGTTGAGCTGTCGGTGAGACTGTGCGGCTATCAGACTAGAGACCGCCGTCGTGGCGTTCCCGCCTCCCCCTGTCCGCGGGATGTCTCCTACAGTCGCTCTGTGCTAGTGGGAATGGTGTGCGCGCTCGGCGCGGCGGTCTGTTTCGGTACGGCGACGGTGTTGCAGGCGGTCGCGGCGCGGGCGGCGGGCACGGGCGGTGGCGGGGACGCGGCGCTGCTGCTGCGGTCGGTGCGGCAGTGGCGGTATCTCGCGGGGCTCGCGCTGGACGGGCTCGGGTTCCTGTTCCAGATCGCGGCGCTGCGGTCGATCCCGATCTACGCGGTGGGCGCGGCACTCGCGTCCAGCCTGGCGGTGACGGCGGTGGTCGCGGCGCGGCTGCTGCGGGTACGGCTGACCGGGAGCGAGTGGGGCGCGGTGGCGGTGGTGTGCGCGGGGCTGGCCATGCTGGGGCTGGCGTCCGGGGCGGAGGGCGACCGGGGCGGGTCGGCCGGGCTCCGGTACGCGCTGCTGGCGGCGGCGGTGTGCGTGCTGGCGCTCGGGCTGGCCGGGGGGCGGTTGCCGGGGCGGGGGCGTTCGCTGGTGCTGGGGCTGGGCGCCGGGTTCGGGTTCGGAGTGGTCGAGGTGGCGGTGCGGCTGATCGACTCGCTGGCGCCGTGGGGGCTGCTCGCCAATCCGGCGACGTATGCCCTGGTGGTGGGCGGCGGGGCGGCGTTCGTGCTGCTGACGACGGCGCTGGAGCGGGGTTCGGTGACGGTCGCGACGGCGGGCATGGTGGTCGGCGAGACGGTGGGGCCGGCCGCGGTGGGCGTCGTGTGGCTGGGCGACCGCACGCGGGAGGGGCTGAGCTGGCTGGCCGTCCTGGGGTTCGCGGTGGCGGTCGCGGGTGCGCTGGCGCTGGCCCGGTTCGGGGAGGCGCCGGTTCGGGAGGCGTGACGGGAACCGCCGCTGGTCACGGCAGTACCCGGCACAACGCCTCCAGCGTTCCCGCCCAGGCGTGGTCCGGCGGTGTTCCGTAGCCCACGACCAGGGCGTCCAGTGGGCCGGTGGTGGCGGACGGGTGGCGGTGGCGGGACAGGCCTTGGACCGACAGGCCCTGCCAGGTGGCCGCCCTGACCACCGACGCCTCCGTGCCCACGGGTAGCTGAAGGACCGCGTGCAGGCCGGCCGCGATGCCGCACGCCGTCGGCCGCGACGTGGGTCTGTGAAGGCCGGGTGCCCCGCGGCTGCGGGGCACCCGGCGTCGCACTACCCAGCCAGCCACGCCTTCCACGTGGACTCGTGGCTGTCCACCCACTTCTTCGCCGCCTCGTCCGGACTCAGCTTCTGATCGGCGATCATCAGGGCGACCTCGTTCTGGTCCTCGGTCGTCCACCTGAACCTCTTCAGGAACCGCGCCGCGGCGCCGCCCTTCTTCGCGAAGTCGGCGTTGAGATACTTCTGCAGCGGTGTGTGCGGGTACGCGCAGGCGACCTTCGCCGGGTCCGCGTCGCAGCCCTCCTTGTACGGCGGCAGCTGCACCTCCGTCATGGGGACCTTCTTGAACAGCCACTGTGGCGCGTACCAGTACGTCAGGAAGGGCTTCTTCTCCTTCGCGAACTGCCTCATCTGCGTGATCTGCGCCGCCTCCGAACCCGCGAAGACCACCTGGTAGTTCAGCTTCAGGTTGTTCACCAGCGCCTTGTCGTTGGTGACGTACGACGGCGAGCCGTCCATCAGCTGGCCCTTGCCGCCGCTCTCCGCCGTGCGGAACAGGGAGGCGTACTTGTTCAGGTTCTTCCAGTCGGTGATGTCCGGGTGCTGCTTGGCCAGGTACGTCGGCACGAACCAGCCGATGTGCCCGGTCACCCCGAGGCCACCGGCGCGCGTGATCGTCTTCTTGTCCTCGACGTACCGCTTCTCCTGGTCCGGGTGGCCCCAGTCCTCCAGGATCGCGTCGACCCGGCCCTGGCTGAGCGCGTCCCAGGCGGGCACCTCGTCGACCTGGACGGTGTCGACGCGGTAGCCGAGCCTGTGCTCCAGGATGTACTGCGCCACGGCCACGTTGGCCTGGGCGCCCACCCAGGACTGCACGGACAGGGTCACGGACTTCGAGCCCCCGGCGTTCGCGAACGGCGAGGCCTGCTTGGTCATGTCGGCGGCGCCACAGCCGGCGAGCAGCGAGCATGCGGCCGCCGTCGCGGCGATCAGCGCCGTCCTGCGGTTCAGTGTCATGTCACGCTCCCTTCGCCGCGCGTCGCTCGGTGGGCTGGGTCACCCGGTCGAGCATCAGGCCGAGGCAGACGATCGCGATCCCGGCCACCAGACCGGTCGCCAGGTCACCCTGGGCGAGGCCGAAGACGACGTTGTAGCCGAGCGCGCCGCCGCCGACCAGGCCGCCGATGATGACGACGGCGAGCACCAGGACGACTCCCTGGTTGGCGGCGAGCAGCAGGGCCGGGCGGGCCAGCGGAAGCTGCACCTGGCGCAGCTGCTGCCCGCTGGTCGCGCCGAGCGAGCGGGCGGACTCCAGCGCCGCCGGGTCCACCTGGCGCAGGCCCTGCGTGGTGATCCGGACGACCGCCGGAAGGGCGTACACGATGGCGGCGGCGACGGCGGGGGCACGGCCGACGCCGAACAGCGCGACGACCGGGATCAGGTACACGAACTGCGGCATCGTCTGGAAGACGTCGAGGACGGGGCGCAGCAGCCGCTCGAAGCGGTCGCTGCGGGCCGCTGCGATGCCGGTCGCGAAGCCGAGGACGAGGGTGACGGCGACGGCGGCGAGCACCTGCGACAGCGTGTCGAGCGACGGCTTCCACACACCGAGCACGCCGATCGCGGCCATCGCGAGGACGGCGGTCAGCGCGGTGCGCCAGGTGCCGATCAGCCAGGCGAGGGCGGCGACGATCAGCAGCACCGACCACCAGGGCAGCCACTGCAGACCGGAGCGGACCGGGTCCAGGACCCAGGTGGTGAAGTGGCCCGCCCAGTCGGCGGTGCCGCCGACGACCGGCACGCCGGAGTACAGGTGGGCGGTCATCCAGTCGACGGCGCGGTTGACGGGCTCGGCGATGTTCACCGTCCAGCCCGCAGGCCAGTCGAGACGGCCCGTCAGGCGCGCGGCGAGGGCCACGGCGACGGCGGCGAGGGCCGCGTAGGCCCAGGGGCGCGCGCTGCGCTGCTCCTGCCCGATCCGGTTGCCCGCAGCCGAGGTCACCCGGTCCAGGACGACGGCCAGCAGCACGATGGGGATGCCCGCGGACAGCGCGGCGCCCACGTCGACCGACGCCAGCGCCTGGTAGACGCGGTCGCCGAGACCGCCGGCGCCGATCACCGAGGCGATGACCGCCATGGACAGCGCCATCATGATCGTCTGGTTGAGGCCGAGCAGGAGCTCCTTGCGGGCCAGCGGGACGCGGGCGGTCAGCAGGCGCTGCCGTGCGGTGGCGCCGAGGGAGTCGACCGCCTCCAGCACCTCCTTGTCGGCGCCGCGCAGGCCGAGGGCGGTCAGGCGGGCCATCGGAGGGGCGGCGTAGACGACCGTGGCGAGGACGGCGGCGGGCACACCGATGCCGAAGACCAGGACCACGGGGAGGAGGTAGGCGAACGCCGGCAGCACCTGCATGGTGTCCAGGACCGGGCGCAGGGCGCGGTCCACGCGGTCGGACAGACCGGCGCCCAGGCCGAGCAGCGCGCCGACGGCGACCGAGGCGAGGACCGCGACCACCATGAGGGCGAGCGTCTGCATGGTCGCCACCCACATACCGAGCAGGCCGCAGGCGAGGATCGCCGCGGCGGTGCCGAGCGCGAGGCGCACACCGGCCACACGCCAGGCGACCAGGGCGGCCGCGACCGTCACGCCCGGCCAGCCCGCGGCGAGCAGGACGAGGTAGACGGCGCGCACGGAGAGGACGACGGCGTTGCTGATGTAGCCGAAGAAGTACAGGAACAGGGGGTGGCTGTCCCGGTTGTCGATGATCCAGTTGCTGGCCGTGGTGAGTGGCTTGGAAAGGTCGACGGTGAGGGCGCCGGGCCAGGCGGCGCCCGGCCAGCGGGAGTTCACCAGCGGTGCGAGGAGCGCGGCGATGACCGCGAGCACCAGGAGTTTGCGGGCGGCGCGGGTTTTGACGAAGCCGGGCAGCAGGGCGCGCGGGGCGCTTGCGGTGACCGTGGCCATCAAGCGTCCTCCTTGCTGGTGCTGAGCGGCGGGCGGTGCGCCGGGCCCTGCTTGCCGGGTGCGTCCGTCCCACCCGACTTGGCTCGCGCGGAGGTGCCCGCCTCGCCCACCTGCGCCGCCACGGCGGCACGCTTGCCCGCGGCCACGGCGGCCATCCCGGCCGCGGACTTCCTGGCCCGAGCCGTCACGGCCGACGTCTCCTCGCTCGTCGCGCTCCCGGCCGGCGTCTCCTGGCCCGCCTCGACCCCGGCGACCACACCGAGCAGCGCATCGGAGTCCACCAGGCCCACGCAGCGGCCCTGGTCCACGACCCGTGCCGGGGCGCCAGCCCGGGCCACCGCCTCGATCGCCTCGGAGACCGTGGCGTCCGGCGGTACGGCCGGGCCGCTGCCCGCCTCCTCCAGGGACGCGGTCCGCATGGCGCTGCGGACCGTCATGACCTGTTCGCGCGGGACGTCCCGGACGAACTCGCGGACGTAGTCGTCGGCCGGGGAGCCCACGATCTCCTCGGGGGTGCCCAACTGGACCACGCGGCCGTCGCGCATCAGGGCGATGCGGTCGCCCAGCTTGAGGGCCTCGTTGAGGTCGTGCGTGATGAAGACCATCGTGCGGCCCTCCTCGCGGTGCAGCCGGACGACCTCCTCCTGCATGTCGCGCCGGATCAGCGGGTCGAGCGCGCTGAACGGCTCGTCGAACAGGAGCACTTCGGGGTCGACGGCGAGCGCCCGGGCGAGCCCCACGCGCTGCCGCTGACCGCCCGAGAGCTGGGCGGGTCGACGGTGCTCCATGCCTTCCAGGCCGACCTTCGCGACGACCTCGGCGGCCTTCTCGCGGCGTTCGGACCTGCCCAGGCCCTGGATCTCCAGACCGTAGGCCACGTTGTCGAGGACCGTGCGGTGCGGCAGCAGGCCGAAGTGCTGGAAGACCATCGCGGCCCGGTGGCGGCGCAGTTCGCGCAGCCGGGACCTGTCCATGGCGCGGACGTCCTCGCCGTCGATGACGATCGTGCCCGCGGTCGGTTCGATCAGGCGGGTCAGACAGCGCACCAGTGTGGACTTGCCGGAGCCGGACAGACCCATGACGACGAAGACCTCGCCCTTGCGGACGTCGAAGCTCACATCGCGCACGGCGGCCGTGCAGCCGGTGCGTTCGCGCAGCTCGGCGGGGCTCAGCGCACCGAGTTCCGGGTCGGCGGGGACGCGGTCCGCCTTGGGCCCGAAGACCTTCCACAGGCCGTCCACGGAGAAGACCGGTGTGCTCGAAACCGGGGTGCTCATCACGCACCACCTCCGATCAGGTCGGCGGCCTTCTCCCCGACCATCAGCACCCCGATCATCGGGTTGACGGCGGTCATGGTCGGGAAGACGGACGCGTCGGCTATACGGATGCCGTCCAGGCCGCGGATACGCAGCTCGGGGTCGACCACGGCGAGGTCGTCGGTCTCGGCGCCCATGCGGCAGGTGCCCGCCGGGTGGTACACGGTGTGGGCGACCTTGCGGGCGTACTCGCTCAGCTCCTCGTCACCGGTGATGTCCGGGCCGGGGCACACCTCCCGCTTCAGCCAGCCCGCCAGCGGCTCGGTCTTCGCGATCTCGCGGGCGATGCGGATGCCGTCGACGAGGGTGCGGCCGTCGTAGTCGTCCTCGTCGGTGAAGTAGCGGAAGTCCAGGGCGGGCTTGACGGACGGGTCCGGGCTGGTGAGGTACAGCCGGCCGCGGCTCTTGGGCTTGGGGATGTTCGGGGTCATCGACACGCCGAACTCCGGCCGCTCGTAGCCGAGGCGCTCCGGGTTGTCCGTGAACGGGATCTGGTAGAAGTGGAACATCAGGTCCGGGCCCGCGTGTTCGGGGTCGCGGCGCACGAAGAGTCCGGCGTCGGAGTCCATCGCGGAGTTCTCCGGGATGGGGCCGTGCGTCTCCCAGACGATGACCGACTCCGGGTGGTCGAGCAGGTTCTCACCGACGCCCGGCAGGTCGTGCACCACGGGTATGCCGAGCTGCTCCAGGTCCGCCTTGGGGCCGATCCCTGAGTGCAGCAGCAGCCGCGGGGAGTCGACGGCGCCGGCGCACAGCACCACCTCGCGCCGGGCCCGTACGAGGATCTCCTCGCCCTCCTTGGTGCGCACGTGCACCCCGCGGGCGCGCGTGCCGTCCAGCTCCAGCTTGTACGCCCACGTCTCCAGCAGCAGGGTGAGGTTGGCGCGTTCGTCCATCACCGGGTGCAGATACGCCACCGACGCGCTGGAGCGCTTGTTGTCCTCGGGGTGGTAGGCGAGGTCGAAGAAGCCGACGCCCTCGGTGAACGGCTTCTTGTTGAAGCCCTCGATGCGCGACACGCCGAGCGCCGCCTGGGCCGCGTCCACGAAGTCGCGGGCGATGGCGTTGCGGTCGTTCTCGTCGACCGGGACGATGTTGTTCTTGAGGCGGGCGTAGTACGCCTCCATCGGTACGGCGCCCCAGCCCTCGGCGCCGGCCGCCTCCCACTCGTCCCAGTCGGACGGCAGCGGCTTGAAGGCGATGAGGGTGTTGTGCGAGGAGCAGCCGCCGAGGACGCGGGCACGGCTGTGCCGGATGTGGGAGTTGCCGCGCGGCTGTTCGGTGGTCGGGTAGTCGTAGTCGAGTTCGCCGCCGAGCAGGCCCGTCCAGCGGCGCAGGGTGAGGACGTCGTCGCGGCCGACGTCGCTCGGGCCGCCCTCGATGACGGCCACGGTGACGTCCGGGTTCTCGGTGAGGCGGGAGGCGATGACGGAGCCTGCGGTTCCGCCACCGATGACGACGTAGTCGTACTCGTGGGTGGACTGGGACATGGGCGTCGTGCTCCAGGGATACGGGGAGGTGGGGGGAGTGCGAGGTCGGGGGGAAGGTGGGGACGGAGGTGGAGGTCGGGGGTGATCGGTCGCGGGGCGGGGCTCAGCCCGCGAACCACCGCACCGGCTCGGGGGCGAGGTTCTGGTAGACGTGCTTGGTCTCGCGGTACTCGGCGAGGCCGGCGGGGCCGAGTTCGCGGCCGATGCCGCTCTTGCCGAAGCCGCCCCACTCCGCCTGCGGGAGGTAGGGGTGGAAGTCGTTGATCCAGACCGTGCCGTGGCGCAGCCGGCCGGCGACGCGGCGGGCACGGCCGGTGTCGGCGGTCCACACGGCACCGGCGAGGCCGTACTCGGTGTCGTTGGCGAGGGCGACCGCCTCGTCCTCGGTGCGGAAGGTCTCGACGGTGAGGACGGGCCCGAAGACCTCCTCCCGGACGACCTTCATCTCCCGGTGGCAGCTGTCGAGGACGGTCGGCTCGTAGAAGTAGCCGGTGGCGGGCCGGACCTCACTGGGCTCGGGCCGCTTGCCACCGCAGCGCAGCACCGCGCCCTCGGCGAGCGCGGAGGCGACGTACGCCTCCGTCTTCGTGCGCTGCTGTTCGGAGACGAGCGGGCCGCACTCGACGCCCTTCTCGGTGCCGCGGCCGAGCTTGATCTTCTCGGCACGGCGGGCGAGTTCGGCGACGAAGCGGTCGCGGACGGCCTCCTCCACGATGAGCCGGGCGCCCGCCGAGCAGACCTGGCCGCTGTGGATGAAGGCGGCGTTGAGGGCCTGGTCGACGGCGGTGTCGAAGCCCTTCTCGGTGGCGCAGGCGTCGGCGAAGACCACGTTGGGGTTCTTGCCGCCGAGCTCCAGGGCGATCTTCTTGACGCCCGCGGCGGCGGCCTGCGCGACCTTCGTGCCGCTGACCAGGCCGCCGGTGAAGGAGACCAGGTCGACGCCGGGGTGCTCGGCGAGCCGGGCGCCGACGGAGTGCCCGGGGCCGGTGACGATGTTCGCCACCCCGTCGGGCAGCCCGGCCTCGACCAGCAGGTCGATCAGCGCGATCGTCGTCATCGGGGTGATCTCGCTCGGCTTGACCACGAAGGTGTTGCCGGCCGCGAGAGCCGGGGCGATCTTCCAGCTGGCCTGGAGGAGCGGGTAGTTCCAGGGGGTGATCAACGTGCACACGCCGACGGGTTCGTGTACGACGACGCTGTGGATGTCCGGCGAGCCCGCGTCGACGACCCGGCCGGCGCCCTCGGCGGCGACGAGGTTCGCGAAGTAGCGGAAGGCGTCGGCGACGCAGTCGATGTCGACCCGGCCCTCCTCGACGGTCTTGCCGGCGTCCCGGCTCTCCAGCAGGCCCAACTCTTCGCGATCGCGTATGAGAAGATCGGCGACGCGGTGCAGCAGCGCGGCACGCTCCGCGACGGGCGTGTGCGGCCACGGCCCCTCGTCGAAGGCCCGGCGTGCGGCCTCCACCGCAGCGTCGGCGTCGCGCTCGTCACCCTCCGCGACCACCGCGAACGGCGTGGCATCCGCCGGGTCGAGGACCTCGCGCGTGGCACCGGACAGGGCCGTGCGCCACTCCCCTGCCACGTGGATCGTCTGCTCTGCCTGCCGTGCCTGCTGTCCGGCCATGATCGGTACTGCCTTCCGTTCCTGTGCGGTACCCCTGTGTCACACCGGTGTCACTTCGGGGCCGGATGCGCGCCTGCCCCCGGGTCGTCGATACATGCGGGCCCTGCGGCCGAAAGTGCGGAGCGTCACTAAAAATGCGGTCGAAAAGGGTGAAAAGTACGCTGAGCCACTGGAGGTGACGTGATGTCCCGAACCCATGGCTTCGCGATCGCTACGAGCGCCGTGTCGATGGCGCTGCTGTTGCCCCCGATGTTGCTCTGTCCGCCGACGAGCGCCGCCGTCCCTGCCCGGACCGGAGGCAACCAGAGCCCGCAGGAGCTCGCCGCGCAGGCGGAGCGGGGGCTGCGGAACGCCACATCCGTCCGGCTCGTCTACGAGGACCGCAGCGCGACGGCGAGGTCGAGCAAGCGTCTGCCGACGGCGATGGACCTCGCCCTCGACCGGGCCGGCAACTGCGCAGGCACCATGACGCTCGGCGGACGCGGCGGCACCGTCCAGATCGTCAAGCGGGGCACCGACGTGTGGCTGAAGCCGGATGCGTCGTTCTGGAAGGCGGAGTACCCCGGCAAGCGGGGTGCCGGCCTGGCCACGACGTTCAGCAACCGCTACATCCACGGCTCCACGTCCAGCAACCTGCTGGCCGGCATCGCGAGCACCTGTGACCTCCGTGGAATCCAGGAGGTTTCGAAGGTCTCCGCACCCTCTTCCCTGAAGGAGGGCCTCGCGACGACCCTGAACGGCACCCGGGTGGTCCCCCTGTCCTTCCAGGTGAACGGCTTCACCTCGACGCTGTACGTCACCACGGGCAAGGACCACCGCCTCTACCGGGCGGCCCAGAAGGGCCCGGACACGGATCTGAGCCTGACCTTCACGGGCTACAACGTGCCGGTGCCGAGGACGACCCCGCCCGCCGGCCAGACGGTGGACATCTCACGGGTTCCGCAGCCGTCGCGGAGCTGACGGAGAGGACTGGGCCCGTGGCACGAAGAACGGGCCCCCTCCGGACGCAACCGGAGGGGGCCCGTGGCGCATGGGCGCCGACGTGTCAGATGAGGCCGAGGCCGCGCACCGCCTCGCGCTCCTCCTCGAGCTCCTTGACGGAGGCGTCGATGCGGGCGCGGGAGAACTCGTTGATGTCCAGGCCCTGGACGATCTCGTACTTGCCGTCCTTGGTGGTGACCGGGAAGGAGGAGATCAGGCCCTCGGGGACGCCGTAGGAGCCGTCCGACGGGATGGCCATGGAGGTCCAGTCGCCCTCGGCGGTGCCGTTGACCCAGGTGTACACGTGGTCGATGGCGGCGTTGGCGGCGGAGGCGGCCGACGAGGCGCCGCGGGCCTCGATGATGGCGGCGCCGCGCTTGGCGACGGTCGGGATGAAGTCCTCGGCCAGCCACTTCTCGTCGTTCACGACCTCGGCGGCGTTCTTGCCGGCGACCGTGGCGTGGAAGATGTCCGGGTACTGGGTCGCGGAGTGGTTGCCCCAGATCGTCAGACGCTTGATGTCGGCGACCGTGCTGCCCGTCTTCTTCGCGAGCTGGGTCAGCGCGCGGTTGTGGTCCAGGCGGGTCATCGCGGTGAAGCGCTCCGCCGGTACGTCCGGCGCGGCGGCCTGGGCGATCAGCGCGTTGGTGTTGGCCGGGTTGCCCACGACCAGGACCTTCACGTCGTCCGCGGCGTGGTCGTTGATGGCCTTGCCCTGCGGCTTGAAGATGCCGCCGTTGGCCTCGAGGAGGTCGCCGCGCTCCATGCCCTTGGTCCGCGGGCGGGCGCCCACGAGGAGGGCGACGTTGGTGCCGTCGAAGGCCACGTTCGGGTCGTCCGTGATGTCGATGCCCTGCAGGAGCGGGAACGCGCAGTCGTCGAGCTCCATGGCCGTGCCCTCGGCGGCCTTGAGGGCCGGGGTGATCTCCAGGAGGCGCAGCTTGACCGGCACGTCCGCGCCGAGCAGCTGGCCGGAGGCGATGCGGAAGAGCAGTGCGTAGCCGATCTGGCCGGCCGCGCCGGTGACGGTGACGTTCACGGGAGTGCGGGTCATGGCGTTCTCCGTATGACAGCTGGCGGTGGGGCGTCGTCGCCCCGGGGTGAGGGATCCCCGTCACCGGCTCGTGGCCGGCGCCCGCCGCGATGATCGATCACCGGTACGAATGATCGATCTCTTGGCGTCAAGAGAGATCCAGCCGTCAGGCTATCGCGCATCCGGGATCCCGGACGGCCGGGTCCGTGTGGCCCGGCCCACAACCCCCATGAGGCGGCGGCCGCCTGCTCGATGAGGGGGGGCTGAGCGGCGGCCGCCGTGGGGGATGTCCTACCGGAAGGGGGTGTCGGCCCTCCGGCGCTGCCGGACTCCCGTGGGGGTGTACGGTCCGCTTGCCCCGCGAGGGGACGCTCATGCGTGTCGTGGCGTGATTCTTTTCCGCGAGAGACGCACGGCACCCGTCCGCGCGCCCCTCGCTGTCGCCGCCGTGCTACTTCGTGCACCCCTTCTGCCCCGATGCCAGCGTCGCGCAGGCCTTCGCCGCGGCCCCGCCCTTCACGGCCACCATCGGGGTGTACGCGTCGGTGTCCCCTGCCGTGGTGACCGAGCCGGTCTGCTTCGTCGCCCCGGCCGCGGACACCTCGACCGTGTCGCCCTGCGCCGCCCTGGTGATGCGGGCCCACGCGGCGCCGCAGGTCCTGCTGTAGCGGACCTCGACGAGGGTGCCGCCGACGGTGACGCTGGTGCTGGTCGTGGCCTGTGTGCCACCGCAGCCCATGGTCTCCGGGTCCTTGCCGGTACAGCCGGCGCCGGCGCACTTGACGCCGGGCGGCAGGTCGGCGTCCGGGCTCGGCGAGGCTGCGGACGGCTTGGGAGCGGCGGCTTTCTTGTCGTCGCCACCGGTGAGGTAGAAGGCGGCCGCGATCACCAGCAGCGCCCCGACGAGACCTGCCACGAACATGGTCGGCCGACGCTTGCGGCGCGCGTTGCCGGACCCGCCGCCGTCCGCCCGGGCGTCGGAGGGCGCCGGTCCGTGCGGCCCGGGCGCGTCCGGTGCGGGAACGGGTGCGGGGGCGGGTGTGCCGGACTTGGGCGCGGCGGCCGGGCGGCGGCCGGTCCCCGACGGCCCGTTGAACCCGGCGAGTCCCCAGGAGTTGCCACCCGTCGAGCCGACTCCCCTCGAGCCGGGGCCCGCCGTACCGCCGCGCGCCGCGCCGGAGTCGCCCGCCGCGTCCGGGGTCTGCTCGGGCGTCGGCTGCGGCGGCACCGTCGGGGACACGCCCGCAGGGCCCGCGATGCCCGGGGCCACCGTGGCGCTGCGGGCCGCCCTGCCGCCACGGCCCTGGTTCTCGGTGGCCGCCCCGAACTCGCCGAGCGCGGCGCGCGCCTGGGAGATCCGGATCGCCTCCATGGTTCTGTCGTGGCGCATCTCCGCCCGGCTCCAGGCCCGTTCGGCCAGCTCCCACATGGTGGTCAGATGGACGGGCGGGGTGCCGGTCACCTCGGCCAGCGCGACGATCGCGCCCTTGGGTGCGAGCAGTCGGCCGTTCAGGTACCGCTCCCAGGACGTCTTGCTGTAGCCGGTGCGGTCGGCCACGGCGGAGACGCTGAGACCGCTGCGGTCCACGAGCCGCCGCAACTGTGCCGCGAACTCCTTGACCTGCGGATCGAGTTCATCGGGCAAGGCCTTCCAGCGAGGCATTGCTTCCCCCCTCTTCCCCCGGTACATCCTGTTGTTCCCCGTGCGTGGTGCCCGCTCCCGGTCCCCGTTGTGGCTACCCACGCCGGAGGCGCCCGGCCGGGCCTTCCCTCCCCGGAACGGGGGGCGCACGGAGGCAGTCGGACGGGAGCGAGCGCCGTCGCACGCCCCCGTGGGTCTCCGAACCAGTGCCCACCGCCTGCTCGTACGGCCGAACAGAACGCCCGGTTCACCGTGCGGGACGCCCCGGACCGTCCCGATTGGACACGTTAGCCGCCATGTACGAATGGTTCGCGGTCCATGCGCGAACTTGTCAACACATCGACACAACGGGGACACAGCGGCGACCTCAGCGGACGCAGGCGGCTCAGGGGGCCCAGGGAGAGCCCGGTCACCTCACGCGAAGGCACGATCCGAAGGTCACGATCCGAAGGTCACCGCGCCGACGACGGCGACGACGAGCAACGCCAGCAGCCCCAGAACCGCGGCGAGAAGGAGACGGCGTCCGGCGGGCCGCGGCTCGGGCTCCTCCTCGAGCCGGTCCCACCACGGAATCGTGGGCTCCTCTTCGTACTCCCCCGGGACGGAAGCGGTGGCCGGACCTCCCACCGGCGCGGGCGCCGGGGCCGGCTGCCGGGGCCAGGCGCGCACCGCCAGCTCCCAGCGCACACCGAAACGTTCAGTCTCTTCCGCCTCGAGACCCGCGACCCGGCACAGCGCCGTGACCGCCGGGCGGGGCGGTGGCTGGGTGGCGTTGAGGTAGCGCTGCCAGGAGGACTTGCTGTACGCGGTGCGGGCGCCGAGCGCGACGAGGCTGAGCCCGGTGCGGTCCTTCAGGAGCCGCAGCTGTTCCACGAAGTGCCGTACCTCCGGCGGCAGATCGTCCGGCAGCGGCTGCCAGGCGCCCATCCCTCACCCCTCCGCGTCATCGGGTCAAAGAGCGTGTTTCCGTTCGATTGACGACGTCAGGGGCGAGGCCGGTTCCGTCGCGCGGCGCGGAACCGTAGCGGAACGGTCACTTCCGTGCCACAGGGAACTGCCAGGTGTTGAACAGCTCCAGCATGTACATGAAGGTGTTTCCGGCGCCCGGTTCCGAACGGGGGTCGGGACCGGGCGCCGCCCGAGATGGGACACGGACTGTGCGTTGGGGGCCGTTCGGTACGGCCCGTTCGGTACGGATCATCCAAGTACGGCCCGTTCAACCGCCCGTTCAGGTGCGGACCGTTCAACGGCCCGTTCGGTTACGGCTCGTTCAGGTACGGACCGTGAAGTGCAGCGTGTCGTCCAGGAACGGTATCTCCAGCCACGGGTGGGGCTGCGCCATCATCGCGAACAGCACGATGGCCAGGCCCAGGACGCCGTACGTGATCATGTCCGTGAAGCGGGACCGTACCGCGAGCATGCCCACGTCGGGCAGCGCCCAGCGCATCACGGCGCCGCCCAGCAGCGCGACGCCGATCAGGATCGTGCCGGAGCGGAACGCGTCCAGCGCGGTCAGCAGCAGCCCGAGGCCGATGACGGCCAGCACGGCGAGGATCGGCCACTGCCGGGCGGGCGCGGGAGCGTCACGGGGCGCGGCCCGGCCCCCGCCCTCGGGCCGCGCGGTGTCCCGGGTGATCCGCGGGAACCGCCGGGTCACGCGCCGTGGCACACCGTCCGCGTCGGGCGCGCTGACCGCGTCCGTCACCACGGGCTCGGCGTCGGCTTCGCGCTCCCCCGCGGCCCCCTTCTCGGGGTCGCCCGCGGGCCTGGCCTCAGCCGACACTGCGCTCCGCCGCCTCGACCACGTTGACGAGGAGCTGGGCGCGGGTCATCGGGCCGACACCGCCCGGGTTCGGGGAGATCCAGCCGGCCACCTCGGCGACGTCCGGGTGGACATCGCCGACGATCTTCCCCTCGGCGTTGCGCGAGACACCGACGTCGAGGACGGCGGCGCCCGGCTTCACGTCCTCGGCCCGGACCAGGTGGGCGGAGCCGGCCGCGGCGATGATGATGTCGGCGCGCTTGAGGTGGGCCGAGAGGTCGCGGGTGCCGGTGTGGCACTGGGTGACCGTGGCGTTCTCGCTGCGCCGCGTCAGCAGCAGCGGCATCGGGCGCCCGATGGTCACGCCCCGGCCGACGACCACGACCTCGGCGCCCTTGATCTCGACGCCGTAGCGGCGCAGCAGGGTGAGGATGCCGTTGGGGGTGCAGGGCAGCGGGGCCGGCTCGTTCAGCACGAGACGGCCGAGGTTCATCGGGTGCAGGCCGTCCGCGTCCTTGGCCGGGTCCATCAGCTCCAGGATCCGGTTCTCGTCGATGCCCCTGGGCAGCGGCAGCTGCACGATGTAGCCGGTGCAGGTCGGGTCCTCGTTGAGCTCGCGGACGACCGCCTCGATCTCCTCCTGGGTGGCGGTCGCCGGCAGCTCGCGCTGGATCGACGCGATGCCGACCTCGGCGCAGTCGCGGTGCTTGCCCGCGACGTACTTGCGGCTGCCGGGGTCGTCCCCGACGAGGATCGTGCCGAGGCCGGGCGTGACGCCCTTCTCCTTCAGCGCCGCCACGCGGGCGGTCAGATCGGACTTGATCGCGGCTGCGGTGGCCTTGCCATCGAGAATCTGGGCGGTCATGGTCCCATCCTCGCGGATGACCCGCCCCCGGTTCCAATCCGGGTGGGAACCGGTTCGGACGGTCGTCGGCGGGCGCGCCCGGACCGGGAGGATCGCGCACATTGCGACTGCACAACACATGTTTCCGCCGACTGGACAAATTGTCGCCGCTGCTAGAACGATGAACGGCGCAGTTCTGCGGTTCGTGTTCGGGGGGCAACCGCTCGGTTCGTGACGTTCCTCCGCGCAATCCGCACCGTCCCCGCTTGCGTCAACGGAGGAAACCGGCCATGAGTTTCGGCTCGCCCAACAATCCCTACGGACAGCCGCAGAACCCCCAGGAGGGGTACGGCTACCCCCAGCAGGGCCAGCAGTACCCCCAGCAGGGCCAGCAGCCCGGCTACGGCTACCCGCAGGCGCCGGGCGTGCCGCCGCAGGGAGGCTACGGCTACCCGCAGCAGCCGGGCTACGCGGGCGGCGGCGCCCCCGCTCCCCGGGTCGCGTCGATGGGCCGCCGGTTCGGCGCCCGCCTGATCGACGGCGTCGTCTTCGGCGTCATCTACATCATCCTCGCCGTCGCGGGCGCCGCCGGTGCCGTCGGCGCGGCCAAGGACTGCGACCCGAACGCCGCCGACTACAGCACCTGCATCAACAACGCGAGCTCGGACTTCGTGGCCAAGTTCGGCGCCGTGATCGGCATCCTCGCGATCATCGGCCTGCTCTACGAGTGGCTGATGGTCGGCCTGGTGGGCCGCACCCTGGGCAAGATGGCCCTCGGCCTGCACGTGGTGAACGCCGAGACGGGCCAGAAGCCGGGGCTGGGCAAGTCCTTCATCCGCTGGATCATTCCGATGGTCGGCTCCATCGCCTGCGGTATCGGCCAGCTCCTGGTCTACCTGTCCCCGTTCTGGGACAAGTCCGGCCGTCAGCAGGGCTGGCACGACAAGGCCGCGGGCACGATGGTCGTCCAGAACTGACCGCAGGCACCGCACCAAGGGCCGTGACTCGCCCCGGGCAGGGGGAGGCACGGCCCTTTTGCGTCGGGTGCAGCCCGCGTCAGGGGGTGAGATGCCGCGGCGGGGCCGGCGTTCGCTCGACGGCGCCCGCCGGCCCGCACCGCCGGTGTCAGTGGAAGAAGTGCCGCGTGCCCGTGAAGTACATCGTCACGCCCGCCTTCCGCGCGGCCTCCACGACCTGCTCGTCGCGGATCGAACCGCCGGGCTGCACGATCGCCTTGACGCCCGCGGCGATCAGGATCTCCGGGCCGTCGGGGAACGGGAAGAAGGCGTCCGAGGCGGCGTACGAGCCGCGCGCCCGCTCCTCGCCCGCCCGCTCGACGGCGAGCTTGCAGGAGTCCACCCGGTTGACCTGGCCCATGCCCACGCCGACGGAGGCACCGTCCTTGGCCAGCAGGATGGCGTTGGACTTGACGGCGCGACAGGCCTTCCAGGCGAAGGCGAGCTCCTTCAACTCCTCGGCGCTCAGCGCCTCACCCGAGGCCAGGGTCCAGTTGGCGGGGTCGTCGCCGTCGGCCTGGAGGCGGTCGGTGACCTGGAGCAGCGCACCGCCGTCGATCTGCTTGATCTCGGCGGGGTTCTCGGGGGCCTTCGGGGCCTTCAGGACCCGGATGTTCTTCTTCTTGGCGAGCGCCTCGAGCGCGCCCTCCTCGTAGTCGGGCGCGACGATGACCTCGGTGAAGATGTCGGCCACCTGCTCGGCCATCTCCCGGCTCACCGGGCGGTTCACGGCGATGACGCCGCCGTAGGCGGAGACGGGGTCGCAGGCGTGCGCCTTGCGGTGCGCCTCGGCGACGTCCGCGCCGATCGCGATGCCGCAGGGGTTGGCGTGCTTGATGATGGCGACACACGGCTCGGCGTGGTCGTACGCGGCACGGCGCGCGGCGTCCGTGTCCGTGTAGTTGTTGTACGACATCTCCTTGCCGTGCAGCTGCTCCGCCTCCGCCAGGCCGCCCGTGCCGTCGACGTAGAGGGCGGCGGGCTGGTGCGGGTTCTCGCCGTAGCGCAGGGTGTTGCGGCGCTCGTAGGTGGCGCCGACGAAGTCGGGGAAGACCGAGTCGTCGACGGGCGCGTACGAGGACGCGAACCAGGAGGCGACGGCGACGTCGTAGGCGGCGGTGTGCTGGAAGGCCTCGGCGGCGAGCCGCTTGCGGGCGGTGAGGTCGAAGCCGCCGTCGCGGACCGCGGCGAGCACGTCGGCGTACCGGTCGGGGCTCGTGACCACGGCCACCGACGGGTGGTTCTTGGCGGCGGCGCGGACCATGGAGGGGCCGCCGATGTCGATCTGCTCGACGCACTCGTCGGGAGAGGCGCCGGAGGCGACGGTCTCGCGGAACGGGTAGAGGTTGACGACGACGAGGTCGAACGGCTCGACGCCCAGCTCGGCGAGCTGCTGCCGGTGGGTCTCGAGGCGCAGGTCGGCGAGGATGCCCGCGTGGACCTTCGGGTGCAGGGTCTTGACCCGGCCGTCCAGGCACTCGGGGAAGCCGGTCAGCTCCTCCACCTTGGTGACGGGGACGCCGGCGGCGGCGATACGGCCGGCGGTGGAACCGGTCGAGACGAGCTCCACGCCCGCTTCGTGCACGCCACGGGCGAGCTCTTCGAGCCCGGTCTTGTCGTAGACGCTGACGAGCGCGCGCCGGATGGGCCGCTTGGTGCTCTCGGCGGTCACTGGATAACTACCTTTCGTCCCTCAATGCGATAGCCGTTGCGGGCGATCCGCCCCACGACCTCGACGAGCAGTCTTCGCTCGACTTCCTTGATGCGCTCGTGCAGAGCGCTCTCGTCGTCCTCGTCCCAAACCTCCACCACGCCCTGCGCGATGATCGGCCCGGTGTCGACGCCGTCGTCGACGAAGTGGACGGTGCAACCGGTGACCTTGGCGCCGTACGCGAGCGCGTCACGCACACCGTGGGCTCCGGGAAAGCTGGGCAGGAGAGCGGGGTGGGTGTTGACGAACCGCCCGCCGAACCGCGCGAGGAACTCCTTGCCCACGATCTTCATGAACCCGGCGGAGACGACGAGGTCGGGCCCGTAGGAGGCGACGGCCTCGGTGAGGGCCGCGTCCCACGCGTCCCGGCTCTCGTAGTCCTTCACCCGGCACACGAAGGTGGGCAGCCCGGCGCGCTCGGCGCGGGCGAGGCCCGCGATCCCGTCGCGGTCGGCGCCGACGGCCACGACCTCGGCCCCGTAGGCGGCGGGCCCGGCCTCGGCGATGGCGTCGAGAAGCGCCTGCAGGTTGGTGCCGGAACCGGAGACCAGGACGACCAGGCGCTTGGCCGCGGACTCGGTGACGGTCTCGGCCACGGACTCGGGCACGGCGGGGCCTTTCTCGGCGAAGTGTGCGTGCGGTCGCTCGGGAGAGCGTTTGTACGGTCGTACGAATGCTTCGCGCCCCGGGATACGGGGAAGTCTACGAAGCGGCCGACCGTCAGCAACGATACCGGCACACCGGCAGGCCCCCGGGCGACGGGGGCGTGGCCGGAAGGTAGCGTCTGGGGAGGAGCCACCCGGAGATGCGGCCCGGAAAGCGGTCGCAGGCGGGGAACGCCGCACCTGCGCGGGACGTTGACCGGGTGAGGGGGACGCCCGCGGCACCGCCTGCGCGGTGCGCGTCCGCCGCACGGCGAGCTCCGTGGACGCACCGCCCGCCCGTACCACCAAGGGGAAGACGCACACCTGATGCCGGACCGCAGTCTCCGACTCCCTCCGCTGCTGCTGCGCGAGCGGCACCCTTCGCCTGTGCCGCCGCAGGAGAGCGACGGGGCACCGTCCGCGGGCGGCGGATCCGTCGGGGACGGCCGGAGGCCCGAGGAGGCACCGGCGGACGACAATCCGTTCGCGCCACCGCCGGAGGGGGCACCGGACCGGCCCTGGCGGCCGCGCCGCCCCGACCAGGGGCAGGGCGGCTCCGGCGAAGGCGGGCGTTCGCGCTGGGGCAGCCAGTGGAGCGACCGGCAGCCGGGCCCCGCGGCGGGCGGCCGCTTCGGCGAGCGCCCGGGCAGCCCGGGCGGCGCGGGCGGACAGGGCGGCCCTGAGGGTCCGGGTTCCGGCGGCCCCGGTGCGGGACTGCGCTGGGACCCCACGGACCCGGTCCAGCGCCGTGCGCGGTACGCACTGCTGGGCGGTATCTGGGCGTTCTTCTTCGCGCTGTTCAGCTGGCAGTACGTGGCGCTGCTGCTGGGCGCGCTCTCGCTGTACTGGGGCGTGAGCGCCCTGCGAGCGAAGCCCCGCACCCCGGACCCGAGCAGCCCCACGTCTCCGGCCCGCCCCCAGACCACGGCAGCGATCAGCGGTCTGGTCACGGCGTCTTTGGCGCTGGCGCTGGTGGCCACCACGTTCGCGGCCCAGCTGGTCTACCGGGACTACTACACGTGCGTCAACGACGCCTTGACGACGGCGTCGAAGCAGTCCTGCAACGACCTTCTGCCGAAGGACCTGCGGGGGGTTCTGGGGACGAACGGCTGACCTTTCCGGGCCCCCTTCGGTCCAGTGGACAAAATCCCCTCCGGCTCGGTGGACGGAATCCCCTCCGGCACGGTGAGCGCCTCCGGTCCCGTTGCCGGACCGCGGTCATGACTCTTGCGGTGGGGTGGGCGTCGGATTCGGCCCGTCCGGCCCGTCCGGCCCGTCCGGCAGGAACGGATCCACGTCCGTCGCCAGCACCTCGTACGGGAACAGGTCCGGGTCCTCCCAGGCGCCGTCCGCCCGTGCCCCCGGCGGTTCCGACGCCACCGGCGCCGGCACGTGAGTCGCCGCGGACGCGACCGTACCCTCGGCCCGCCGCTCATCCATCTCCCGGGCCTCCCTCCCCGGGACCTCGGCCCGCCGCCCCTCCGCCCCCCGCAGAGACCACCACCGCACGACCACCGCGACCGGCACCCCCGCCCCCGCGATCCATCCCGCGGCGGCTGCCCCCACCTGCCACCCCACCGGCCCGAACCGCGCCAACGCCGCGACCCCGAGCGGCCCCCCGGACACCTCCGCGAGCCCTCCGAGCAACAGGCCGCACATCACCGCCGCGCCCACGACACCCGTCACCGTCCGCCCCACGGACCACACCGCCGCAGCCCGCCCCCGCCCGGCGCAAGCACCCCGCGCCATGAAGCACCCCACCACCACCCCCGCCGCGACCGGCACCACCGCCACCGCCCAGCCCAGCAGCCCGCCCTGGCCCCCGCTCCCGGGCACAGCCGCCAGCAGCGGAAACGGCGGCATCAGCGACGGGGCCGTCGCCGCCGACCACGGCCCCATGCCGTGCCCCGCCCCCAGCAGGAACCCGGGCCCCAGCGCGTAGGCCGCCGCCCACACCGCCGCGTTCGGCACCAGGGCGACCGCCAGCAGCAGCACCGCTCCCCGTCCTGCCCACCCCTGCGTGATCTGGAGGAACGACTCCCGCACCACCTCGCCGTGCCGCACCAGCGACAGGCCCACGAGCAGCGCGCCCCCGCCGACCAGCACGGCCGCCCCGGCAAGGGCAGCCCGTCCGGCGCTCGAGAGCAACTCCTGTTCGTCACGGTTGAGCACGCGCAGCGCCCCGGACGGCCGCTCGTACGCCCTCCACACCCCCACCCCCGCCGACACCACGGTCACCAGCGGCAGGCAGACGAGGGTCCACACCCACGACGGCCGCAGCGCCCCCGCCGAGGCGTACAGAGCCGCCACCAGCCCCACCCCGACGTAGCCCGCCGCCACACCGCACCACGCCGGCCCGATGGCGACGGGCTTCGACCCTTCCGTGCCCTGCGTGCCCCCCGGGCCCTCCATGTCCTTCACGGTCTCCGGGCCCTCCGCGGCCTCACCGTCCGTCGCCTCCCGCGTCGCCCGGTACAGCAACCACACCGGCACCACGGCCGGCAGCAGCGGCGTGATACCGACGGGTGCCGGCACTCCGGACAGCGTCTCGGTGCGGAAGAGGACCACACCGTGCGCCAGCAGCCACAACGCTGCCGCCACCCTCAGCGCGCCATAGGGCCCGTCGTCCGGGTACGGCGCACTGATCCACAGCACGATCGCGAGCAGGGCGAACGCACCGAGCCCCGCCACCGCGGCGAGGGCTCCCCCGAGCAGGCTCGTACCCAGCCCGGGCCACCGGGCGCGCGACCGGGCGAGCAGGGAGGGCAACGGAATGCGGCGGTCGGTCCATTGAGTCACGCCGCCATGCTCCCAACGACACGCGCTTTCCCGGCGTAACGCGTGAAACACGGAGGTGTCGCTAAAAATACTTTTATGTACTTTTCGGCACGGCGGGCCGCCTCATGAGGCAGACCCTGACCCCTCAACAGGCCTTCGACGCGCTGTACGGGTACTGCGCCCCCTCGCTCGTACGGCAGGCGTACCTGCTCACCGGCCGGCGCGACCTGGCCCGTGAGGCAGTCGAGCGTGCCTTCCAGCTGGCGTGGCAGTGCTGGCCCGAAGTGGCCGTGGACCGGGATCCCGCGGGCTGGGTACGGGCAGCGGTGCACGACCGGGCGCTCTCCCCCTGGAACCGCTTCCGCCTCCGCCACCGACTCCCGGAGCCGCCGCCCCCGGGACCCTCGAACCGCGCCCTGCTGCACGCGCTCCTGCAACTGCCGCCGACCCGACGACGCACCCTGCTGCTCTACGACGGCCTCGGCCTCGACCTGCCGGACGTCGCGGCCGAGACGGAGGCGAGCACCCCGGCCGCCGCCGGCCGTCTGCTGCGCGCCCGCGCCACGCTGGCCAGGCTCGTCCCAAACCAGGCGGAACCGGAGGTCCTGTCCCGCCGACTTGCCGAACTGGCCTCCTCGGAGCAGCTCCGCGCCCCCGAGGCGTCCTCGGTCCGCTCCCACGGCGAACGTCGCGGCCGCCACTGCGCCCGCGCGGCGATCGCCCTGACGGCGGCGGTCATCGGCACGACGACCCTGACCCTGCGCACCGCCGAGAACCACTACGAGCCCCCGGTGGGCCGGGGCACTCCCGTCCAGGACATTCCCCCGCGCCTGGCCCAGGGTCCCCTGTCCCGGCCGCAGACAGCCCTGCGGGGCAAGCTGATGGCGGCCCCGCACCACGGTCCGGCCCGGCTGACACCGCAGCCCCGCTGAGCCGGTCAGGCGCTGCGGCGGCTCCCGGAAAGCGCGGTGGGCCCGCACCCCGGGGGGTACGGGCCCACCAACGCGTTCAGCCAGGCGGAGTTCAGCCGGCCAGGATCTCCCGCGCGAGCTTCGCGGTCTCCGTCGGCGTCTTGCCGACCTTGACGCCCGCCGCCTCCAGCGCCTCCTTCTTCGCCTGGGCGGTGCCCGACGAACCGGAGACGATGGCGCCCGCGTGACCCATGGTCTTGCCCTCGGGCGCGGTGAAGCCGGCGACGTAGCCGACGACCGGCTTGGTCACGTTCTCCTTGATGAAGGCCGCGGCCCGCTCCTCGGCGTCGCCGCCGATCTCACCGATCATGACGATCAGGTCGGTGTCGGGGTCGTCCTGGAACGCCTTGAGCGCGTCGATGTGGGTGGTGCCGATGATCGGGTCACCGCCGATGCCGACGCAGGTCGAGAAGCCGATGTCGCGCAGCTCGTACATCATCTGGTACGTCAGCGTGCCGGACTTCGAGACCAGGCCGATGCGGCCCGGCTTGGTGATGTCGGCCGGGATGATGCCGGCGTTCGACTGACCCGGGGTGATCAGGCCGGGGCAGTTCGGGCCGATGATGCGGGTCTTGTTGCCCTTCTTGCCGGCGTATGCCCAGAAGGACGCGGTGTCGTGCACCGCGATGCCCTCGGTGATGACGACGGCGAGCGGGATCTCGGCGTCGATGGCCTCGACGACCGCGTCCTTGGTGAACTTCTCCGGCACGAAGATGACCGTGACGTCGGCGCCGGTCTTCTCGATGGCCTCGGCCACCGAGCCGAACACCGGGATCTCGGTACCGTCGAAGTCGACGGTCTGGCCCGCCTTGCGCGGGTTCACGCCACCGACGATGTTCGTGCCGGAGGCGAGCATGCGGCGGGTGTGCTTCTGACCCTCGGAGCCGGTCATGCCCTGGACGATGACCTTGGATTCCTTGGTGAGGAAGATAGCCATGGTTGTGTGTGACCTCGTCCCTTACTTCGCGGCAGCAGCCAGCTCGGCGGCCTTGTCGGCCGCGCCGTCCATGGTGTCCACACGCTGGACCAGCGGGTGGTTGCGGTCGTCCAGGATCTGGCGACCCAGTTCGGCGTTGTTGCCGTCGAGGCGCACGACCAGCGGCTTGTTGACCTCTTCGCCCTTGGACTCCAGGAGCTCCAGGGCCTGCACGATGCCGTTGGCGACCGCGTCACAGGCGGTGATGCCGCCGAAGACGTTCACGAACACGGACTTGACGTCCGGGTCGCCGAGGATGATCTCCAGGCCGTTCGCCATGACCTCGGCGGAGGCGCCACCGCCGATGTCGAGGAAGTTGGCGGGCTTGACACCCTTGTGCTTCTCGCCGGCGTAGGCCACGACGTCGAGGGTGGACATGACCAGACCCGCGCCGTTGCCGATGATGCCGACCTCGCCGTCGAGCTTGACGTAGTTGAGGTTCTTCTCCTTGGCCGCGGCCTCCAGCGGGTTGGCCGCCGCCTTGTCGTGGAGCTCCTCGAACTCGGGGTGACGGAACTCGGCGTTCTCGTCCAGGGACACCTTGCCGTCGAGGGCGATGACGTCACCGGAGGCGACCTTGGCCAGCGGGTTCACCTCGACCAGGAGGGCGTCCTCCTTGATGAAGACCTCCCACAGGCTGACCAGGACGTCGGCGACCTTGTCGGCGACCTCGGCCGGGAACTTGGCCGCGGCGACGATCTCCTCGGCCTTGGCCTTGTCCACACCGTCGATGGCGTCGATCGCGATCTTGGCGACGGCGTCGGGGCGGGTGGCCGCGACCTCCTCGATCTCCATGCCGCCCTCGACGGAGGCGATGGAGAGGAAGGTGCGGTTGGCGCGGTCGAGGAGGAAGGAGACGTAGTACTCCTCGACGATCTCCGGAGCGGTCTCGGCGATCATCACCTTGTGGACCGTGTGGCCCTTGATGTCCATGCCGAGGATGTCCGTCGCGCGGGCGACCGCCTCGTCCGGGGTGGCGGCCAGCTTGACACCGCCGGCCTTGCCGCGGCCACCGACCTTCACCTGCGCCTTGACGACCGACTTGCCGCCCAGCCGCTCGGTGATCTCGCGCGCCGCCTCAGGCGTGTCGATGACTTCACCGGCCAGCACCGGTACACCGTGCTTGGCGAAGAGGTCCCTCGCCTGGTACTCGAACAGGTCCACGCGCTTCCGTCCCTATCAGTGATCTCGCGGTTCGTTGGATGCGTGGGCGTGCCGCGAAGGGCAACGTGACGTCCGCTCTGTCACAAGGGAGGCGCACACGGTGTCCGAGCGCGCGGCATGTCCGTCTCGCAGGTTATCGCCGCTCGCGGGGCCTCCATAAATCGGGGGTCACACCTGAGCGGTGATACCTGTCACATGATGCCGCGCTCTCTGGCACGGCGTGCCACGAGTGAAGGGGCTCACCGGGCTGGGGTCGACCCGGTGAGGCCCCTTGAAGAACCCGGAAGGGGCTCGGGGCGGCCGAACGCCACCCCAATAGGGACCGACCGGCGCATCCCGGCGCGAACAACCCACCCAGCACCAGCACGACCCGCAGCGCACACCCCACATCCCGCTCGGAAATTCCTTCCTCGTCGCCGTCAGACCGTTGCTCGTCGCCGTCAGACCGCCTCCGGTATCGGCAGGGGCCGCTTCTCGATCGCCGCCGCCATCACCTCCGGGAAGAGGTCGGGCGTGCACGCGAACGCCGGCGCTCCCAGCGCCGCGAGCGCCGCCGCGTGCTCCCGGTCGTACGCGGGTGCGCCCTCGTCGGAAAGCGCGAGCAGCGCCACGAACTGCACCCCCGACGCCTTCATCGCCGCCACCCGCTTGAGCATCTCGTCGCGGATGCCTCCCTCGTACAGGTCGCTGATGAGGACCACGACCGTCTCCGTGGGCCGGGTGATCTGCGACTGGCAGTACGCCAGCGCCCTGTTGATGTCCGTGCCGCCGCCGAGCTGGGTGCCGAAGAGGACGTCGACCGGGTCGTCGAGCTGGTCGGTGAGGTCCACGACGGCCGTGTCGAAGACGACGAGCCGGGTGGCGATGGACCGCATGGACGCCAGAACCGCCCCGAAGACGGACGCGTACACCACCGAGGCCGCCATCGACCCCGACTGGTCGATGCAGAGGACGACCTCCTTTTTCACCGACTGGGACGCCCGCCCGTATCCGATCAGCCGCTCCGGCACCACCGTGCGGTACTCCGGCAGATAGTGCTTGAGGTTGGCGGCGATCGTGCGGTTCCAGTCGATGTCCCGGTGGCGGGGGCGGGTGATGCGGGCGCTGCGGTCGAGGGCGCCGGTGAGCGTGGCCCGGGTGCGGGTGGCGAGCCGCTTCTCCAGATCCTCGACGACCTTGCGCACCACCGCCCGTGCCGTCTCCTTGGTGGTCTCCGGCATCGCCTTGTTCAACGAGAGCAGCGTGCCGACCAGGTGCACGTCGGCCTCGACCGCCTCGAGCATCTCCGGTTCGAGCAGGAGCGTGGACAGCCCGAGCCGGTCGATGGCGTCACGTTGCATGACCTGGACGACGGACGAGGGGAAGTAGGTGCGGATGTCGCCGAGCCAGCGCGCCACGGACGGCGCGGACGCCCCGAGCCCCGCCGAACGGTCCCGCCCCTGCTGCGGCCTGTCCCCCTTCCCGTACAGCGCGGTCAGTGCCCCGTCCATCGCCGCGTCCTGCCCGCTCAGCGCGTACCCGGTGCCGTCCGCCGCGTCTCCGCCAAGGACGAGCCGCCAGCGCCGCAGCCGCTCGTCGGCTCCGGCGGTGTTCGTGCCGTCGGTCGTGTGCGTGCTCATCCGGCCACCCCCACCAGGTCGTCGACATCACTGCCGTCGGGTTCGTCCAGGCCGAGCAGCAGGCGCAGCAGCGGGACCACGGCGTCCGCCCGTCCCCTGTCGAGGCCGGGACCGAACCCGGGGACACCCGCGCCGGTGGCCGCCGCGCTTCCCCGCGCGTCCGGCCCGCGGCGCACCAACTCGCCGACGGTGCGCCGCACGCCGGGCTCGTACGCCGAGAACGTCCGCCGCAGCAGCGGCAGTACGTCGGTGAACGCCTCCGCCGGCACCCCGGCGAGCCAGGCGTCCACCAGCGCGAGCAGCCGCTCGTCGTGCAGGAGCAGCATCCCGCCGCCGGAGCCGCCCCCGACGAACCCCTCGATCCACGCGGCGGCGTCCGCCGGTGGCGTCCCCGGCGACAGCACGAGTCCCATGAGCTGCGCGGCCTCGCCCTGCGCCAGCTCCCCCTCGTCCAGGAGCAGCCGCACGGCCCTGCCGCGGATCACCCCGGGCACGGTGTCCCGTCCGCCGAGCACCCTCAGGACGGCACGCCATCGCCCCCGTATGTCGCCGTGGTCCGCCGCGATGCCGTCCCCGAGCAGGCCCACCGCACCGTGAACGGCGTCCACGTGGCGCCGCATCTCCTCGGCCGCCTCCGCGTCCAGCGCCGCGCACGCCGGTGGCAGCCCGACGAACACGCGCTCGGCGAGACCGGCCGCGACGTCCGCGAGGGCCCGGGTGTCCGTACCGCGCACGTCCCCGTAGCGCAGGGAACGGACGAGGGCGGGCAGGGCCTGGGCGAGGTGGCCGACGTCGGCGTCGAGGGCGGCTCGGTCGGCGAGGACCTGCATCACCACGGGCAGCGCCGCCGGCAGTTCCGCCAGCAGGCACCGCTCGGCGAGCGCGGTGACGTCGGCGAGGGCCTGCGCGGCGGTCGCGTCCGCCTCGGCCCTGGCGGTCGCGGCGGCGAGCACGGTCGTCCCCCACACCCCGGCCTCGGCGATCCGCACCGCGAGCTCCGGTTCCCAGCACAGCCGCCAGGTCTCCCGGAACGTCCCCGTACTGCCCCGCGAGGCCGTGGGTTCCCCCCACCCGATCCCGAGGAGCCGCAGTCGGTGCAGCAGTCGGCTGCGCTCGGCATCGGTGTCCTTGCGCAGGTCCAGGTCCACCTCCCGCTCCAGCGGCTCGGGTTTGAGCCTGAGCCGCTTCTGCAGCCGCGCGAGGTCCCGCTGCAACGGTACGGCGGGGGCCGATTCCGGCACCTCCCCCATGTCGTCGCCGACCACCAGCCGGTCGCGCACCAGCGCCAGCGGCACGTCCGAGCCCTCGCACATCACCGCCCGCACCGCGTCGGTCGTCTCCGACAGGCCCGGAAGCGGACGCCCGCGCAGGACGGCGAGCGTCTCGGCCAGCCGTACCGCCTCGATGACATGCGCGGACGACACGATCCGGTCCTCCTCGCGCAGCAGCCCGGCGACCTTGGTCAGCCATCGCTCGACGGGCCGGTCAGGAGCGCGGAACAGATGCCCGTACCAGCCGGGCGAGTCGATGCCCGCCCCGTACCCACTGGCCCGGGCGAGTCTGCGGTGGGTCCAGGGCACCCAGGTCATGTCCGTCTTCACCCTGGGCAGGCCCTTCAGCAGCGCGCGGTCGGCGGTGACGGAGGTCCGCTCGCGCAGCGCGGGCACGTGCCAGGCCCCGCACACCACCGCCACGTCGGTCCCGAAGTCCCGCTGTGCCGCGCGGACCTGGAGCCGCATGTGCGCCTCCCGCACGAGGTCCCGCTCGTGTCCCCCGGCGCCGTACTCCTCCCGCAGGGCGGCCATGGCCTCCCCGAGCACGGTGAACGGCGCGAGTGGGTCCCCCGTCCCCACGCCCCGGTGCTCGACGACGTCCTCCCACCATCGCTCCGGGTCGTCGTACCCGGCGGCCTCGGCCAGCACGGCGAGGGGGTCGACACGGACGGTGGCGTCGGAGCCGTCGACCGTGCCGGGCTCCTCGGCCTCGGTCCCCGTGGCTTCTTCCTTGTCCCACGCCAGGGTGTGCGCCGCCGGCAGGTCGATGAACCGGGCCGGAACCCCCTGGCGCAGGGCCCAGCGGATCGCCACCCACTCCGGGGAGAACTCGGCCAGCGGCCAGAAGGCCGATCGCCCGGGCTCGTCCACGGCGTGAGCGAGCAGGGCGATGGGCGGCCGCATGTCCGGGTGGTCCGCGAGCGGGATCAGGGCGTCCGCCTCCGGTGGCCCCTCGATCAGCACCGCCCCGGGGCGCGCCGCCTCCAGCGCCGCCCGCACGGCCCGCGCGGATCCCGGCCCGTGATGCCGCACCCCGAGCAGCAGTGGTCCCCTCCGCGGGGAGCCGGAGTCTTTCACGCGGTCACCTCCCGGCACGCGCGGTAGAAGTCGGTCCAGCCGTCGCGCTCGCGGACCACGGCTTCCAGGTACTCCTGCCAGATGACGCGGTCGGCCGCCGGGTCGCGGACGACAGCGCCGAGAATGCCCGCGGCGACGTCGCTCGGACGCAACACGCCGTCGCCGAAGTGGGCGGCCAGCGCCAGTCCGTTGGTGACGACGGAGATCGCCTCCGCGGTGGACAGGGTGCCGCTGGGCGACTTCAGCTTGGTCCGGCCGTCCGTCGTGACCCCGCCGCGCAGTTCGCGGAAGACCGTCACCACGCGACGGATCTCGTCGACGCCGTCGGGCACTGCCGGCAGGTCGAGCGAGCGGCCGATCTGGTCGACCCGGCGGGAGACGATGTCGACCTCGGCCTCCACGCTGTCCGGGAGCGGCAGCACCACCGTGTTGAAGCGGCGGCGCAGCGCGCTCGACAGGTCGTTGACTCCGCGGTCGCGGTCGTTGGCCGTGGCGATCAGGTTGAAGCCGCGGACGGCCTGCACCTCCTCGCCCAGCTCCGGTATCGGCAGCGTCTTCTCCGACAGGATCGTGATCAGCGTGTCCTGGACGTCGGCCGGGATGCGGGTCAGTTCCTCGACGCGGGCGGTCATCCCCTCGGCCATGGCCCGCATGACGGGGCTCGGCACCAGCGCGTCGCGGCTGGGGCCGTGTGCGAGCAGCCGCGCGTAGTTCCACCCGTAGCGGATCGCCTCCTCCGGGGTCCCGGCGGTGCCCTGCACGAGCAGGGTCGAGTCGCCGCTGATGGCCGCCGCCAGGTGCTCGGACACCCAGGTCTTGGCCGTGCCGGGCACGCCGAGCAGGAGCAGGGCGCGGTCGGTGGCGAGCGTGGTGACGGCGACCTCGACGATGCGGCGCGGGCCCACGTACTTCGGTGTGATCACGGTGCCGTCCGGCAGCGTGCCGCCGAGCAGGTAGGTGGCGACGGCCCACGGCGACAGCTTCCAGCGGGCCGGGCGCGGCCGGTCGTCCTGGGCGGCCAGCGCGGTGAGTTCGTGGGCGAAGGCGTCCTCGGCGTGCGGCCGCAGCGCTTCCGCGGGCGCGGTCCCCTTCTCCTGCCCGGGTGTGGGCGCGGGTGCCGGCTCGGGCACGCCGGGGCTTGCGTCCCCGCTTCCGTTCGCGGGCGCGGACGGGCTCGGGTTCGTTTCGACGGACTTCTGGTCAACGGACGCACGCATGGCCGTATCCCCCTCCAGCTCGGCCGGTTCGGATCTGTCACCAACCGTGCACCACACCACTGACAATGCGTGGTGACCTGCACAAACGCGGTCGTGAGGGCCAGTTGTCAGTGCCGGGACCTACCGTCGACGACATGACTTGGCAGGGGGCGCGCTGGACGGCGGAGCAGGTGCTGGCACTGGCACCTGATGCGGCGTCACGCAAAGCGGGAAGCAAACTCGGCACGGCCGGGCCGTGGTCGGAGGCGGGCAGTTCCGACGAGGGGACGGTGTGGGGGCTGTGCAAGGGCAGTGGCAGCAAGCCGTATCAGACGGTCGTCGACATCGCGGACACGGCCGGGCCTGCCTACAAGTGCAGTTGTCCGAGCCGGAAGTTCCCGTGCAAGCACGCGCTGGGGCTGCTGCTGCTCTGGGCGGGCGGGGACGGCGCGGTGCCGCGGGGACAGGAGCCGGACTGGGCGGAGCAGTGGATAGAGGGGCGCCGTCAGCGGGCGCAGGAGAAGCGGGCGGCCGGTGGTTCCCCGTCGGCCGCGTCCGCCGATCCGGAAGCGGCCCGGCGCAGGGCGGAGCGGCGGGCCGAGCGGATCACGGCGGGGGCGACGGAGCTGGAGCAGCGCCTGGCCGACCTGCTGCGCGGCGGCCTGGCCGCGGCGGAGCAGGCGGGGTACGGACTGTGGGAGGAGACGGCAGCCCGCATGGTCGACGCGCAGGCTCCGGGACTCGCCGGGCGGGTGCGGGAGTTGGGGGCACTTCCGGCGTCGGGGCCGGGCTGGCCGGTGCGGTTGCTGGAGGAGTGCGCGCTGCTGCACCTCCTGGACCAGGGCTGGCTGAGGCGTGAGCGGCTGCCGGAGGGGCTGGCGGCGACGGTCCGTTCGCGCGTCGGCCTGACGGGTTCGCCCGACGGCTCGCCCGTCCGCGACCGCTGGCTGGTGCTGGCGCGGTACGACACCTCGGACGGCCGACTGACCACACGCCGGATCTGGCTGTACGGGGAGAAGTCCGACCGCACGGTGCTCCTTCTTTCTTATGGAGCGGCTGGGCGCGCGCCGGACCTGGCCCTACCGGTGGGGCTGACCTTCGAGGCCGATGTGTCGCCCTACCCGGGCGCGGGGCAACTGCGGGCGGCGTTGGGCGAGGAGTTCACGCCCCCGGCCCCGGCCCCGGCAGCGACGAGACCGCCGGGCGTGACCACGCGGGACGCGGCGGCGCGGTACGGCGAAGCCCTCAGGGCCGATCCGTGGCTGGACTCGTACCCCGTGACGCTGGGCCGGGTCATACCGACCCCGCTCGACGGCTCCTGGCAACTGGCGGACGCGGACGGCGGCACGGCGCTGCCCGTGACGCCGTCGGCGGGCAGCCGACCGGGCCTGTGGCGACTGGTGGCGCTGTCGGGCGGTGCCCCGGTCACGGTCTTCGGCGAGTGCGGCCACCGCGGCTTCACTCCGCTCACCGCCTGGCCGGAGGGTGCCGGAGAGGCGGTCCCACTGTGCTGACGACACCCGAGCGACTCGGTATCGACCCAGAAGGGGCCGACATGAACGCGACTCCCGCTCCCCAGGGCACGTCCCCCGCCGTGCCCTGGGAGGAGCTTGTCACAGTGGCCCTGCTGGGCACCGACCGGCGCACCCCGCCCTGGCTGCCGCCCGGCCCGCAGGCCCCGGCCGCGCTGCTGGACCTGGCCGCCGTGGAGGCCGTCCGCCGCAGGGCCGGGCTGCGCCCCGCACCGGCCGGACCGCGCCCGGAGCCCGCGGCGGCGGACCCCCGCCCACCGCTGCCGCCCGCCGCGGCCCGCAGACTGGCCCTGCTGCTGTCCGACCGCCCCGGCACGGGCGGCGGCGGCCGCCGGGGGTCGGCACCCGACCTCGTGGAGCTGCTGCCGCAGTGGCTGGCGCTGGCCAACGAACGCGGCTACGCGCCGCCTCCGCAGGCGCTGCCGGCGCTGCTGGACGCGGCCCGCGCCCGCACGGATCTGCGACCGGCGGCACTGGCCTTCGCAGGCCCACGCGCCCTGTGGCTGGCCCGGCTGAACCCGGAGTGGCGCTTCGCGCTGCGCTCCGTGCCCGGTGGCGGTTCCGATCTTCCGCCGCCTCAGGAGCCGGACCAGGTCCACCAGTTGTGGCAGGAAGGCCTGTTCGCCGAGCGGGTGGCCCTGCTCACCGCGCTCCGCACACGGCATCCCGCTCTCGCCCGGGACCTGCTGGCCGGCACGTGGGCGACGGAGCGGGCCGAGGACCGCCTGATGTTCCTCGACTCGCTGCGCACGGGACTTCAGCCCGCGGACGAGCCCTTCCTGGAGCAGGCGCTCTCCGACCGCAGCCGCAATGTGCGGGCCACGGCGGCGGAGTTGCTGTCCGCACTGCCGGATTCGGCCCTGGCCGGGCGGATGGCGGCGCGGGCGTCGGCCTGCGTCGCGGTCGACCCCACCCAGGGGGAGCCGACGATCGTGGTCGAGGCACCGCACGAGTGCGATCCGGGCATGGAGCGCGACGGGGTGATGCCGAAACCACCGGCGGGGCGGGGCGAACGGTCGTGGTGGCTGGGCCAGTTGGTGGAGGCGGCGCCGCTCGGTACATGGCCGGCCAGGCTAGGGGGGCGTACGCCGGAGGAGATCGTCGCGCTGCCGGTGGCCGACGACTGGCGGAGCGAACTGCACGCGGCCTGGTGCCGGGCGGCGGTACGGCAGCGGGACGCCGCATGGTCACGGGCCCTGCTCGGCCCGCCGTCCGCACCGGAGGCCGCGGGCCCGGGGGCGGTCTCGCTGGCCGAGCGGGCGAAGCTGCTGTCGACGCTGGCCCCCGGGGACCGGGCCGACTGGGTCGCCGGGTTCATCGCCACGCACGGCCTGTCGGAGGCGTTCCAGCTCCTCGGGGTGTGCGCGGTGCCCTGGGCCGCTCCCCTGGGCCGGGCCGTCGTCGACGCCCTCAACATCGCGCGGGACGCCGGAAGTTACCCGTGGAGCTTCAGCGGGGTGATGGGGCTGGCGGAGCGGTGCCTGGACCCGGCGGAGGCGAGTCGCCTGGACGCGCTGACGGCGGTACCGGACGAGCCGGAGGACGCGTCGCCGGGTGCGGGCGGCTACTGGGCGGAGGCGTTCCAGCGCCTGTCGGCGACGCTGCGGCTGCGGGCGGCGATGGCGGAGGAGCTGCGGGATGCGTGAGCCGTGGGTCCACCCCAGCGCCTCGGTCCTCGGTCCCTCCGCTCCGGACGCCGGTCAGCCCGCCGCGGCCGGCGGGCTCGGCCTCCGCCAGGTGGCACCTACGGAGGCCGTGCGACGCCGGCTACGCAGCGTTACGCCCCGGCCGGCTGCCGTACGTTCGCCCGTACCCAGTCCACGATCGACGCGGTCGTCGCCCCGGGCGTGAAGATCTCCGCGACGCCCTTCTCCTTCAGCAGGGGGATGTCGGCCTCGGGGATGATGCCGCCGCCGAAGACCAGGATGTCCTCCGCGTCGCGCTCCTTCAGCAGGTCGATCACCGCGGCGAACAGCGTGTTGTGCGCGCCGGACAGGATCGACAGCCCGATCGCGTCGGCGTCCTCCTGGATCGCCGTGTCGACGATCTGCTCGGGCGTCTGGTGGAGACCGGTGTAGATGACCTCCATTCCCGCATCGCGGAGCGCCCGCGCGATCACCTTGGCCCCGCGATCGTGGCCGTCGAGCCCCGGCTTGGCCACCACCACGCGGATCGGACCGGCTGCCACACCCATCACTGCCTCCATGAAGCGACTACAACACACCCTGTACCGATGGACCGCCTGCCGCCACATCACCGTATCGGCGGACACACGGACCGCACGGTCGGCACGCCTCGAACCGGCGGATCACCCCGTCGGCACCGGCGACCCGCGCCGTATCGACCCGGGAAGTGAACGAACGTTATCGCCAGCATCCCGCAACCGGCAGTTTCACGGTGGTGACCGAGGGGGAAATCACACAATGGGACACGTTCGCCGCGCAGGGTCCCCCCTCCCCGCGGCACACGCGCCGCAGCAGCGGCTCGAGCGCCGTGGACCGAGGGGATCGTGCGCAAGGAGAGCCGCACCGAGGCGGCCGCACCACCGCCGCGCCAGCGGGGCGCCGTGGTGGTGGGGTACGCCGGCGAAAGGAATGCAAGGGCACGAAAGCGGGGAGCACCACCCGTACGAGGAGGACGGGACACCGCGCCACGAGGACGGGCGGGTTCGCGTCACCACGACGAAAACAGCGTCCGTCTGCGTCACCGGCGCTGTACGCGCCGCACCCGCGGCGCGGCCGAACCCGCGGCACCTGCCCCACAGGCCACCGCCACGGCTTTCCATGAGGGCACACGGGGGCACGGAGACGTCCTCGCGCGTGCCGACGGGAGGTCGGCCAATGAAGGTCACCGGGGTAGTAGAGCCTCTGGTTCCGCTGTGCCAGCGCCTGTTCCCCAGCAGACTGGCCGGACTCTCCATCGCGCTGCTGAAGGCGACCGCCCTGGAGCTGGCGATTCTCGCCGGACATCTGCTCCTCTACCCGTCGGGCATCATCCAGGAGCGCCGCTGCGCCCCGCTCCCGCCCCCTCCGGACACCGCCACGCTCCCCACCGAGGCCAAGCCTCCAGTGATCCTGCTGCACGGGTTCATCGACAACCGCTCGGTCTTCGTCCTCCTGCGCCGGAACCTCGCACAGCACGGCCGTCAGCACATCGAGTCACTCAACTACTCTCCGTTGACGTGTGACATCCGCATCGCGGCCGAGCTGCTCGGCCGGCATGTGGAGGAGATCTGCGAGCGCACCGGGCAGCGGCAGGTGGACATCGTCGGACACAGCCTGGGCGGTCTGATCGCCCGGTACTACGTGCAGCGGCTCCGTGGCGACCTCCGCGTCCGCAGGCTCGTCACGCTCGGTACACCCCACTCCGGCACCCGCGTCGCCCCGCTCGCGAACGCGCACCCCATCGTCCGCCAGATGCGTCCGGGCTCTGAGCTGATCGAGGAACTGCGTGAGCCGGCACCCGGCTGCCGTACCCACTTCGTGAGCTTCTGGAGCGATCTGGACCCGCTGATGGATCCGCTCGAGGCGGCGTGCGTCGACCATCCGGACCTGGTGGCGCAGAACATTCGGGTGAGCGGCATCGGCCATCTGGCCCTGCCGGTGCACCCCGCGGTCGCGGCCGGGATACGGCAGGCCCTGGACCTCGAGGAGCCGACGGCGGCCGTGGCCCACACCGGTGGCCTCACGGTGGCGTGAGCCCCACCGCGCGCGACGGCTGACTCAGCACCCAGCGACCGCGCCCGACCCAGCACTCAGCACCCAGCACCCAGCACCCAGCACCCAGCACCCAGCACCCGCGCTCGAAACAGCACCGGTACGGCCGCCGACACCTCTCGGACACCCACAAATTCTCGAACATTCATCGAACGCAGCACCAAGGCCTTGTGCGGTGACCGCCGAAACACGGCCGATTGCCCGTTTCCTGCCCACCGGAAACCTGCGGAAGATTGTCGCGCCCGCATACTGCCGGGTACAGTCGCCGCACTGCTCTGGCAGCCCATGTTGTCGAGGCGAAAGAGAAGTCGGTGCACGACCGTCACCCGTCGGGGACCGCAACTCCCCCGACTCCGGCCCCCGATGCCGCCTCGGCGCAGTACGCGCCGTACGGCCCGCAGGGTGGCCAGTACGGTGAGTTCACGACCTACGCCGACTCCACCGCGACCTTCGCGACCGATCCCCTCTTCGGGGACCTTCCGGGTGACGGCGGGACCGGTTCCTACGAGACCGGCCAGTGGTCCACCGGCAGCCACGACACCGTCGGCCACGAGACGTTCGGCACCGGCACGCACCAGACGCTGCACTACGACCCGTACGCCGCCCAGCACCACGCCGCGTTCGACACCGGCGCCCATGACACGGCGGCGTGGGCGGCCGGGTACCAGCAGCTGGCCGCCATTCCCGCGCAGGCCCCGGCCCCCGACGCCACCGGCCAGTGGGACGCGCAGGCCTGGTTCGAGGCGGAGCAGTCGGCGGTCCTCACCCAGCAGTGGGAATGGGGGACGCAGACCTTCGACACGGGCACGTACGACGCCACGCAGTGGAACTCGGCGGGAAGCCCGGAACACGAGTCGGAAGAAGCGGCCACCGGCGTCTTCGAGAACGCCGTCCCCGAGCCTTTCGCCGACGCCGAGCCCTTCGCAGACGCCGAGCCCTTCGAACACCAGGCAGCCACCGCCACCTTCGACCAGCTCCCGTCCGAGCGGCGCACCGACGACGCCGCGTCAGGAGCGGCCGACGACGTCTCACTGCTCGACGACCAGGAAGAGCGCACGCCCTTCCCCTCCTCGCGTACCGCATCCCGCGCCGCGAGCCGTTCCCGGCGCCGCAGCCCGGCGAAGCGGTCCGCGCTGCTCACGGTCGCGGTGCCGTCGGTGTGTGTGGTGGGGGTCGCCGGGATCGCCGCGGCGACCGTCGGCGTGGGCGGGGACGACGGCAAGGACACCACGGCGAGCGCCGCCGAGACGCCGGTGAAGCCGTCCGCCGCCAACAAGAAGCTGGACTCCCAGCTCGCGAACCTCTCCGCGGGCGCCACCGACTTCGCGGACCGGGCGAGTCGCACCCAGGAACGTATCGACCTCAAGGCCCAGCAGGCGGCCGAGAAGAAGAAGGCGGCGGCCGAGGCGGCGCTCAAGGAGCGGCTGCGCCCCAAGTTCGCGCTGCCGGTCCTGCAGAGAGGCCTGAGCGCCTACTTCGGTCAGGCAGGCGTCAACTGGATGTCCGTGCACACCGGAATCGACTTCCCGGTGGCGTACGGGACGACTGTGATGGCCGCGACCGACGGCACCGTGCAGACAAAGTGGAACAGCGCGTACGGCAACATGCTGATCCTGACCGCCAAGGACGGCACGCAGACCTGGTACTGCCACCTCTCCAGCTACCAGGTCCCCGCCGGCACGACCGTGAAGGCCGGTCAGCCGATCGCCTACTCCGGCAACTCGGGCAACTCCACCGGTCCGCACCTCCACTTCGAGGTACGACCCAGCGGCGGCGCCGCGATAGACCCACTGCCATGGCTGCGGAGCCACGGGCTCGACCCGACCTGACCGACCCGCTCCTCGACCGACCGGTTACCGATCGGCTCCCCGACCGACCGACTCCGCGGCGAGCCCCCGCCGTTCAGCGAGGGCCCGGAAGCGCGGCTACAGCTTCTCCACCGGCGCGTACCGCAGCAGCAGCCGCTTCGGCTTCTCGTCCCCGAAGTCGATCGTCGCCTCCGCGTTCGACCCCGTGCCCTTCACGGCGACGACCGTGCCCAGGCCGAACTGGTCATGGGTGACACGGTCGCCCACCGCCAGCGAGACCACCGGCCGCTCGGTCGCACCGCCCCGGCGCGTGGCGAACCCGGACGCGCCCGCCGCCGACGAGCGCGAACGAGACGACGACAGCGAGGCCGCCACCGCCGAGAGCGGCCCGGACGGCGGCGCCGCGGAGGAACCGCCCTTCCGCTTCCACTCCACGTGCTGCTCCGGGATCTCCTCCAGGAACCGCGAGGGCGGGTTGTACGACGGCTGGCCCCAGGCGCTGCGCAGGGCCGACCGTGTCAGGTAGAGCCGCTCACGCGCACGCGTGATGCCGACGTACGCCAGGCGCCGCTCCTCCTCCAGTTCCTTCGTCTGCCCGAGCGCGCGCATGTGCGGGAAGACGCCGTCCTCCATGCCGGTGAGGAAGACCACCGGGAACTCGAGGCCCTTCGCGGTGTGCAGGGTCATCAGCGTGATGACGCCGTCGCCCTCTTCCTCGTCGGGGATCTGGTCGGAGTCAGCGACGAGTGCGACCTGCTCCAGGAAGTCGGACAGGGTGCCGCCCGGGGCGGCAGCCCCTGCGGTCTCCGCTCCCTCGCCGCGCTCCTGTTCGAACTCCAGGGCCACGGCGGCGAGTTCCTGGAGGTTCTCGATCCGGGTCTCGTCCTGGGGGTCGGTCGAGGACTGCAGCTCGGCGAGGTAGCCGGTGCGTTCGAGCACGGCCTCGAGGACCGTGGCCGGTCCGGCGCCCGACTCCACGATCGTGCGCAGCTCCTCCATCAGCACGTTGAACCGCTTGACCGCGTTCGTCGAGCGGGCCGCCATGCCGTAGGCCTCGTCCACGCGGCGCAGCGCCTGCGCGAAACTGATCTTCTCGCGCTGAGCGAGGGCGTCGATCATCGCCTCGGCGCGCTCGCCGATGCCCCGCTTGGGCACGTTCAGGATGCGCCGCAGCGGCACGGAGTCCTCCGGGTTCGCCAGCACCCGCAGATAGGCGAGGACGTCCCGGACCTCCTTGCGCTCGTAGAAGCGGACGCCGCCGACGACCTTGTAGGGCAGGCCGACGCGGATGAAGACCTCTTCGAAGACACGGGACTGGGCGTTGGTGCGGTAGAAGACGGCGACGTCCCCGGCCTTGGCCTCGCCCGCGTCCGTGAGGCGGTCTATCTCGTCGGCGACGAACTGCGCCTCGTCGTGCTCGGTGTCGGCGACGTAGCCGGTGATCCGGGCGCCGGCGCCCGCGTTGGTCCACAGGTTCTTCGGGCGGCGGGACTCGTTGCGCTCGATGACCGCGTTGGCGGCGGAGAGGATCGTCTGCGTGGAGCGGTAGTTCTGCTCCAGCAGGATCGTCGTGGCGTCCGGGTAGTCCTCCTCGAACTGGAGGATGTTGCGGATGGTCGCGCCGCGGAAGGCGTAGATCGACTGGTCGGCGTCGCCGACGACGCACAGTTCGGCGGGCGGGACGTCGTACTCGTTCGGCGGGACGTCCTGGTCGTGCGCGCGGGTGCCGACGAGCTCGCGCACCAGGGCGTACTGGGCGTGGTTGGTGTCCTGGTACTCGTCGACGAGGACGTGGCGGAAGCGGCGGCGGTAGTGCTCGGCGACGTCCGGGAAGGCGCGCAGCAGATTGACCGTCGTCATGATCAGGTCGTCGAAGTCGAGCGCGTTCGCCTCGCGCAGACGGGACTGGTAGAGCGCGTAGGCCTGGGCGAGGGTCTTCTCGAAGCCGTCGGACGCCTGGGCGGCGAAGTCCTCCTCGTCGATCAGCTCGTTCTTCAGGTTGGAGATCTTGGCGCTGAAGGACTTGGGCGGGAAGCGCTTGGGGTCGAGGTCCAGGTCACGGCAGACGAGGGCCATCAGGCGCTTGCTGTCGGCGGCGTCGTAGATGGAGAAGGAGGACGTGAAGCCGAGCTTCTTGCTCTCCCGGCGCAGGATACGGACGCAGGCACTGTGGAAGGTCATCACCCACATCGCGTTCGCGCGCGGGCCGACGAGCTGCTCGACGCGCTCCTTCATCTCGCCCGCGGCCTTGTTGGTGAAGGTGATCGCGAGGATCTGCCCGGGGTGGACGCCCCGCTCGGCCAGCAGGTACGCGATGCGGTGGGTGAGCACGCGGGTCTTGCCGGAGCCGGCGCCGGCCACGATGAGCAGGGGGGAGCCGGCGTGCACGACGGCCGCGCGCTGGTTCTCGTTCAGCCCCTCCAGCAGCGCCTCCATGTCGACGGCCGGGCGGTGCGCGCCGTTGCGGTAGTACGCGTCCCTGTCCGGTGGCAGGTCGAACTTCCCGCCGAACAGATCGTCCGGAACCGGCTCCGGAGCGTGATGGTCCTCGGGCGGCGGGGGCTCCTCCTCGGGGGCCGGAGTGGCCTTGAGGTCCGCCAGGAAGCTGTCGTCAAAGAGGCTGCTCATCGCTCTCCGAGTCTAGGCCGCCCCACCGACAGCCCGCCGCCACCCCGGAAACTCCGCCTCGAAAGCGGCGGCAGGAGCCCTTGCCACCGGCCGGGATCAACCGCTCGACCTGCGCACCCGGGCGAGTCCACCGTGAAGGACACAAAAACGTATCGGGGCGTGCGTCCGCGAGGAGTCGATCTGCTACGGGGCGCGTCGATCATCCAGAGCGTGGTGCGGTCGGCCTGAGCCCACACTCGTCGGGCACGCGCGCGTAGGGACGCCCGCCGTCCGCCGCGCGCGTGGGGTTGTTTTCCGTCGTCGCGCGCGTGCCCCCGTACGCAACCCGTGCACGCGTCCCTAGCATCGGGCGCATGTCAGGCACCTCCGCGCTGCGCACCTGGTGGGCGCCGCGTCCGCCCGCCACCGGGTCCGCCGTCATGGCGACCGGCATCCTGTCGTTCGGGCTGCACCTGACCGGCCAGCAGGTCCTCTCCCGCCTCGCCCTGGTCCTGGCGGGTGCCGCATGGCTGGGGCTCGCCGCCGACATCGCCCTGCAACTGCTGTGGGACCGGGAGCAGTGGCGGGCCCGGGCCGGCTCGCCGGCCGCGCTCACCATGGTGCCGGCGACCACTGTGCTGGGCTCAGGAGTGTCCGCTCTGAACGGGCAGCCGCTCGCCGAAGCACTGCTCGCACTGGCCGTGGTGCTCTGGGCCTGCCTGGTCCCGTTGACCGTGCCGGAATGGGGGCGCCGGATGCCCGGCGCGGTGTTCCTCGGGTGTGTGGCGACGGAGGGGATCGCGGCGCTCGGGGCGGTGCTCGCGGCGGCCGTGGGAGTGGCGTGGCTCGCCCACACGGCGATGGTGTTCTTCTGGCTCGGGCTGGTGTTCTACCTGATCGGGCTGGGTTGTTTCGACCCTCGGCAGGTGGTGACCGGGCCGGGCGACCAGTGGATCTCGGGCGGCGCACTCGCCCTCTCGGCGCTGGCCGGATCGCAGCTCATGAGCGCCGCGCGCAAAGGGCTCTACCTGTGGAACAACGACGACAGCGGCGTCCTGCGCGGTGTGACCGTCGCCCTCCTCGTCCTCGCCCTGGCCTGTTACGTCGTCCTGGCGGTGGCCGAGGTGGTGCGGCCCCGGTTCCGCTACGACGTCCGGCGCTGGTCGACCGTGTTCCCGATGGGGATGACGGCGGTGGCGGCGCTTTCCGTCGCCTCCTCCGTCGGCGTGCCGTGGCTGCGCGGGCTCGGCCGGGTACTGCTGTGGATCGCGGTGGCCGCCTGGCTCCTGGTCCTCGCGGGAGCCGTCGCGTCCGCCGTGGACAGCGTCAGGTCCAGAGCACGGCGATGAAAATGTTCGCCAGGGTCGCGGCGCCGACGAGGCCGAAGAGGGGCTTCTCGACGCTCTCCTCGTCCCGCTTCACATAGACGAGGCCGAGGATGACGATCAGCAGGGCCAGCTTGATGCCGATCTTGATCGTGTTGACCGAGTGGTGGTCCGCCTGGTTGAGGCCGACCAGCACCACCCCTGTGACCAGCATGGTCAGCGCGCCGTGCAGCATGGCGGGCACGAAGCGTGCCGCGCCCTGGCCCATCGCCTTCATCTGGGTGAGGAAGCCGCCGAGGAGCGCGGCGATGCCGACGATGTGCAGGCCGACGAAGAGGTGGATGAGTACGTCCATGGGGCCGGAGCCTAATCAGCTCGCCCGTGCCCGTTGACACCGCCCCGGCGGATGTGACGCCGCTCGCCGATCCCTCCGAACCGGCCGCATATATGCGCCCTATAGCACTCGGCGGCCGCCCGTGCGTCGGATCCGCCGCATTGGTCATCGCAGAGCGTGAAGAAGCCGACCCGGCATCCGGATCACGGTCACATACGGTCACCGTCAGTCCGGTCGCGCCACTTCCGTACATCCGGTCACGAGGCCATCACGGACGGGTTTAGCGTCCTCCCCCAGGTGTCCGGCTCCCCATCGCCGCCCGGGCCAGGGGCGGCCGTCGGGCACCACCGCCGAGAAGGTCCGGCGGCGGCCTGTTCCCCCTGTGCGGACCGCCGCCGGACGCGTGACACCGCCCGTGGCCCCGGCGGTCGTACGAAAGGACGTGACGTCCAGGTGGCAGCGCACCGCAAGCCCAGACAGCGTTCGCTCGGGGGCGGCACGGCCCGCACCGCCGCCACGATCGCCCTCGCGGGAGCGGCTACCGCGACCGGCTTCGACGGCACGGGGCACGCCGAGCCGCCGCTCTCGCCGGCCCAGGTCAAGGCCAAGGTCGACAAGCTGTACCAGGAGGCGGAGGCCGCCACCCAGAAGTACGACGGCGCCAAGGAGCAGGCCCAGGAGGCGCAGAAACGGCTGAACGCCCTGCGGGACGAGGCGGCCCGCCGCACGGACCGGCTCAACTCCGCGCGCAATGCCCTGGGTTACGCGGCCGCGGCGCAGTACCGCGACGGAGGCCTCGACCCCGCGGTGCGGCTCCTGCTCTCCTCGGATCCCGGGCAGTACCTCGACAACGCCGCGTTCACCGAGCGGGTGGACAGCCGGCAGGCGGCGGCCGTGACGCGGGTACGCGAGCAGCTGCGGGAGATCGAACGGCTGCGCGGTGCGGCACGGGTCGAACTGGCCTCGCTGACGTCCCGGCAGGCGGAGCTACGGCGGCAGAAGCAGACGATCACCGAAAAGCTGGGCGAAGCACGACAGCTGTTGTCCCAGCTCACGCAGGGGCAGCGGGCAGGGGCCTCGGCGGACGGGGACGTGGGGCGGGCGTCGCGGTCCGCGGGGCACGATCCGCTGGGCGCCGTGCCGGCCGCGACAGCGACAGCCGAGGCGCCGGACGCCCGGGCGGCGGACGCGGTGGCGTACGCGTACGGCAAGCTCGGCAGCCCCTACGTCTGGGGCGCGACCGGCCCTAACGCCTTCGACTGCTCGGGCCTGGTGCAGGCCGCGTACCGCTCGGCGGGCATCTCGCTCCCCCGGACGACCTACTCCCAGATCGGCGCGGGCCGGCGCGTCCCGCGCTCCGAACTCCTCCCCGGTGACCTGGTGTTCTTCTACTCCGGGATCAGCCATGTGGGAATCTACGTCGGCCACGGCCAGATGATCCACGCCCCGAACCCGTCGGCACCGGTCCGCCTGGCACCGATCGACGAGATGCCGTTCGCGGGGGCCACGCGGGTGGTGTGAGCCGGCGGACGGTCACACCAGCCGGCGTGCCGTCGCCCACCGTGTCAGCTCGTGCCGGTTCGACAGCTGGAGCTTGCGCAGGACCGCCGAGACATGGGACTCGACCGTCTTTACCGAGATGAACAGCTGCTTGGCGATCTCCTTGTACGCGTAGCCGCGCGCGATGAGGCGCAGCACCTCACGTTCGCGCTGGGTGAGGCGGTCCAGGTCCTCGTCGACGGGCGGCGCGTCGGTCGAGGCGAAGGCGTCCAGGACGAAGCCGGCCAGGCGCGGGGAGAAGACGGCGTCGCCCTCCTGGACGCGGAAGATGGAGTCGACGAGGTCCGAGCCGGTGATCGTCTTCGTCACATAGCCGCGGGCGCCACCGCGGATCACACCGATCACGTCCTCGGCGGCGTCCGACACCGACAGCGCCAGGAACCGCACCGGCTGCTCGGGGTCGGCCGTCAGCGAGGCGCAGCGGCGCAGCACTTCCACCCCGCCGCCGCCCGGCAGGTGGACGTCGAGAAGGACGACCTCGGGGCGGGTGGCGGTGATGACGGCGACCGCCTGGTCGACATCCGCCGCCTCCCCGACGACCTCGACGCCGGTCAGCTCCGTCTGCCCGATCTCGGCCTGGACTCCCGTACGGAACATACGGTGGTCGTCGACGAGTACGACCCGCACCCGCCGCTCCGCGTTTCCGCCGGACACCGCGGCCTCCCCGTTCGCGTCGCTCATGACGTCGTCTCCGCCCTCTCCATCTCCAGCTCGACCTCCGTGCCGCCGTCCGGTACGGCGCGCAGCCGTGCCGTGCCGCCGTTGCGCTCCATACGGCCGATGATCGATTCTCTGACACCCATGCGGTCGGCGGGTATCGCGTCGAGGTCGAAGCCGGGGCCGCGGTCGCGGACGGACACGAACACCGCCTTGCCCTCGACCTCGGCGTAGACCTGGACGGCGCCGCCCTCGCCACCGTACTTGGCGGCGTTCACCATCGCTTCGCGCGCGGCCTGCATCTGTGCGCCGATCCGTTCGTCGAGCGGGCAGTCGCCGACGATGACGACCTCTATGGGGACGCCGTGCTTGTCCTCCACCTCCGCCGCGTTGCGCCGGACCGCCTCCGCCAGGGTGTCCGGCTCCTCGGTCTCGTCCCTGCCGCTGCCTTCCGGTTTGTACAGCCAGGCACGCAGGTCGCGCTCCTGGGCGCGGGCGAGGCGGCGCACCTCGTTCGCGTTCTCCGCGTTGCGCTGGATCAGGGTCAGTGTGTGCAGCACCGAGTCGTGGACGTGGGCGGCGACCTCGGCGCGCTCCTGGGCGCGGATGCGCATCAGGCGTTCCTCGGACAGGTCCTGGGTGATCCGCACCAGGTACGGTCCGGCGAGCAGGGTGGTGCCGACGAGAACCGCCAGCGCGGCCTGCAGGACCGAGCCGAGGTGGGCGGCGGAGCCCTGCAGTACGAACATGCCGGAGACACCCGCGGTGACCAGCAGGACACCGGCCGCGGCACGCAGCAGGGTGAGCGTGCGGCGGCGGCTGCCGACCTCCATCCAGCGGGCCCGTCGCGCGTTGTCCGCCTGGCGCCAGACCAGGGCGACGCCGGCGGCGACGAGAACGGCCGGTATGAGGTAGACCTTGGCGACGCCGTCGAGCTTCATGCTGCCCACGAAGGTCAGCGCGACGACGACCATCAGGAGCAGAGCGACGATCTGACCCCGGTCGGGCTTGCGGGCGACCAGTCTGCGGCGGCCGTGGGGTGAGGTCCCGGTGCCGACCGGGGACGGGGAGCGCCGGTCGTCGACGCCGCCGACCCCGAGCGGGACGAAGAACCAGAACGCGGCGTACAGCAGCGCGCCGAAGCCGTGTGCCAGGAACAGGCCGACGAAGACGAGGCGCACCCAGATCACCGGCAGCCCGAGATGCCCGGCGAGCCCCCGCGCCACGCCCCCGAGCCAGCGTCCGTCGCTGCTGCGGTAGAGCTTGCGCGGCGGCCGCGGATCGGCGAGGGGCATCGTTGCGGCGTCCGGCATGCCAACGATGGTCACACGACAGGAACGGCCGGGCATCAGGGTCGGCCCCTTAGACGCCCCTGATGTTCGGAGCCGGGTGATCGAACACTTCCCCCGGCGGCCTGTCGGGGCAGATTTCAGGGTTGGGCCAGGGTCGTCCCGACTGCCGCCCGGCGCCCGCGGCGGCGACCATGGACGCATGACAGATCAGCAGCACGCGGCAGCGGGGCACGGCCCTGGTGCGGGGCACGCCTCCACCGCGGGGCACGGCCCCGGCGGGGAGCGGGGTGGCCGGTCGCCGGGGGACGGCGCGCCGGACGCCGCCCGGCAGCCCGCCGTGCCCGCGTCCGGTCCTGCCGCGGCCGCTGCGGACGAGGTGCGCGCGCAGACCGGCGCTGCCCTGGGACAGGATGCGGCCGTGCGGCAGGATGCGGCCGTGGGCGAGAACGGAGGCGAGGACGCCGGCATGGGTCAGGACGCGGCCGGACACCGGGAGCGGGGCGCCCGCACGGGCGGGGCGGCGCGCGGGCGGACCGGCGCCGGGAAGAACACGCCCGGACGCGGCGGAACGGCCACGCCCGACGACGCGGCGATGGCCGAGGAGCCCGGCCGGTTCCGGCGTGACCGCCGGCACAAGATGCTGGCCGGGGTCTGTTCGGGCCTGGCCCGGCAGTGCGACATGGATCCGGTGATCTTCCGGATCGTGCTGGCGGTGCTCTCGGCGGCGGGCGGACTCGGCCTCATCTTCTACGGCTTCGTCTGGCTCCTCGTGCCCTACGAGGACGAGGAGGAGAACGAGATCCGCAAGCTGCTGACCGGCCGCGTCGACGGTCAGGCCCTGGCCGCCGTGCTCTTCGCCCTGGTGGGCTGCGGGATCTTCCTGTCGATGCTCAGGAACGGCAGCGTGCTGACCTTCGCCGCCGTCCTGTCCCTGCTCCTCGCCGGTGCCGGGTACTGGTCGCGTCAGCGCGGCGTCCCGGGCCCCGACCCCCTTGCCGCGCAGGCCGTGGCCGACGCCCCGCCGGAGGCCACGGCACCGCCCGTCCCCGCCTCCTACCCCTCCTGGTGGCGCGACCCCATCGTCAAGGACGGTACCCATGTGGGCGGCACGGGCTATCTGTGGGGGCCGAGCGACACCGCCGGCCGTGACGTCGCCGCGGCGGTCGTCATCGCCCGCGGTTCGTCGTCCGCCCAGCGCATACCCACCGAGCCGCGGCCCAGAGCGCGGGCGCCGCGCTGGACAGGTGGCTGGGTGTTTCTCCTCGCCCTGCTCGCGGGTGGCCTCGGCACCCTTCTGACCTGGAACGACCGGGCACTCGGCACAAGTCTGCAGACGGGCCTGGCGTGCGCGCTGGTGGTGTTCGGCGTGGGCATCGCGGTCAGCTCGTTCCTGGGCCGTACGGGGGCGGGCTCGGTCTTCCTCGCGGTGCTCACGGCGGCCCTGCTCGCCGCCTCGGCGGCCGTCCCGAAGGACATCGGCACCCAGTGGAGGCATGCCACCTGGACGCCGGCCTCGGTGGCCGCCGTGCGGGAGAAGTACGACCTGGGCACCGGCGTCGGCACTCTGGATCTCAGCCGTCTCCGGCTCGCCGGGAACCAGACGGTGACGACACGGGCCGAGGTGGGCGTGGGCCTGCTGAAGGTGGTGGTCCCCCGGGAGGCGACGGTGGAACTGAACATCGACACGGGTGTCGGCGACATCCGGTTGCCGGGCGAGACCCACAAGGACGTGGATGTGGAACCGGGCAAGCACCGGCAGGTGACGCTCACCCCCGCGGCGGGGACGAAGAAGACGGCCACGCTGCGCCTCGACCTCGAGATCGGCGTGGGTCAGGTGGAGGTGGACCGTGCTGCGTCATGAGTTCCAGCCGGGCCGGCTCGTGGCCGGGATCTTCCTGGCCGGTGCGGGCGTCGCTTACCTGGGTGATGCCGGCGGGGCGTGGGAGACACCGTGGTTCGCGATCATCCCGATCGTGATCGGCGGCCTCTGTCTCGCGGCCGTGACCGGCCTGCTGGCCCGGGCGATACGCAGGCACCGGGCGCCCCGCGCCGGCCGGCAGGCCGAACCGGAGGAGGCGAGGGCGGCCGCGGTGCCGCCGGCTCAGCGGTAGCCGCCCGTACGCTGCCGTCGTCGGGCGCGCAGGGCGGCGTCGAGGGACAGGACCGGGGTGCCGGCGAGGACCAGGGGGATCCAGGCCATCAGATAGGCGAGGTCGTTGCCGTAGTAGTAGGGGGTCAAGGCCCAGCTGACGGTCAGCCACAGGCTCAGCGAGATCAGCGCGCCACCGAGCGCGGCGAGGCGGCCCAACAGGCCGAGGAGCGTGCCGATTCCGACGGCGAGTTCACCGAAGGCGATGGCGTAGCCGAAGCCGACGGGATTCTTCAACGCCAGGTCGACCAGGGCCGGGATCGCCGACGAGCCGCGCACGGAGTGCATCAGCTCGCCGATGGACCCGGAGCCGGAGGCATGCATGAAGGCGCTGTTGGTGAGCTTGTCCAGGCCCGCGTAGATGAAGGTGATGCCGAGGAAGACGCGCAGCGGAAGCAGTGCGTACCGCACGGCGGTGTCCCGCCAGGTGCTGCTCTCGTCGACGTAGGAGGTGTGGGAGTCCGTGCGAATGCCATGAACCATCGTGCCGCCGCCTCTCGCCCGCAGTGCCCAGCCCTGACCCCTCAACAGACCATACGTACGAAAGGGGGCAACCGCTCAACCGGTGCGCACACACTTTTCCCGCTCCTTGGTCCGGGAGTCCCGCATCGGCCCCGGACCGACGGGAGGACGCCCCGCTCGGCAGGGCGGGCCCGGAGGCACCCCGGCTCGGCCGAACGGGGCACCGCGCCCGGCGCTCAGGAGACTCCGGAGCCTGCTCGCCCAGCCCGTGCCCGGTCACTCCGTCACGTCGATGGCCACCCGGTTGGTCTCCACCCCGGCAGCCGTCACCACCTGCACCTCGACCCTGCCCGGTTCCACATCCGCCGGCACCGGCACCGTCAGCAGGCTGTCCGTCGGGTTGCTGAAGCCGCCGGTGACCGGGACCAGCGGGACATGGACGTGCACGGCGCCGATACGGACCACCATCCGGGACAGCCGGTCCGCGTTCTGGGCGCCGGGCGGTACGAAACCGGCGCCGCGGATCTCGATGTCGTCACCCGTGCGGATCGGCGCGTCCAGGTCCCCCGCCTCACGCGCCCGGACCACCGAGAGGATCACCGGACGTCCGCCTTCCGCATACTTCCCGGCGAGGTAGGTGGCCGCCGAGACCAGGACCAGCAGCGCGAGCCCCCACGGCAGATCGGGCAGTTGGTCGGGCCGGCGGGCCAGCCGTACCACCGCGAAGACCAGGGCGACCGCGCTGACGATCACATACTGCGTGTCCGGAAAGCTGCCCCGCCCCGAGTCGTCCGTGAGCAGGTCCGCCGCGCGCGGCCCGTCGGCGCGCACCTTCTGCAGCCGCTGGCCGAGCACCCGCAGCCCCACCACCCGCCGCACCAGCACCGCGATCCCGCACACCACGGCGACCACGGTCACCACACCCGCGCCGCGTGCGAGGCCGAGCCCGGCGATCAGCTCGTCGCGCCGGCCCTCGGCCGAGGCCGCCGTCAGCTCAACGACCAGCACCAGCACCGCGTACAGGACGAACAACACCCAGCCCGCCGCCACCGCACGGGAGGTCGACAGCCGGTTGTCCTCTCCGATGACGGGCGCGAACACCCCGCCGCGCGCCCGGTGCAGATACCCGGCGGCGGTCAGGACCGCTCCCACCAGCACCGCCGCGACCAGCCCGGCCGTGCGCGCCACGGTCCACCCGGCGCCGATCGCGGTGAGCGCCTGCGCCGGCAGCAGGACGCCGACGGCACCCCACACCGCGATCGCCGTGCGCCTCCACAGCCGGCCCAGCCATGCCTCGGCGTCCGCGCGACCGCGCTCGGCGACGGCCGCGGCGGACTGCGTCAGCTCGTCGGACACCCACTGACGGGACGCGGACGCGGAGTGCGCGACCGCAGCGGGCAGCCCCTGCCCGGACGCGAACTCCTCCCGTTTCGCCAGGAACTCGGCGACCGCGCGCCGGTGCCCCTCGCGTGCGCCGTGCGGGCAGTCCCCACAGGTGCAACCACCCTCGTGCGCACCCTGGCCGCTCCCGCGCCGGTCGCCCTGCCTGGCCTCCTGTACCGCCACGCCCGCTGCCACCTTCCCCGCGCCCGAACACCACACCACACCGCGCCCGGCCGCCGATCGGGCCGGACGTACGATTCACCGGAGCCACCCGGCCCCGCCGTACAACTGTCGTGTGACGACAGCGAATTGTGCCGTACGGAACACCTTCCGCGTCCGTCAGGTCCGGTCAGGGCGGGTGAAAGCGCGAACCCCCGGTTGACCTCGCCGAGCCGTCGGCCCTGCGGAGCGCCCGCGACCCGCCACCGACGTGCCGCCGCTCCGCCGCGCCGCCGCGCCGCCGTCGGCCGACCTCGTGCTGCGCGGGTCTCCGAGCGTTGCGGCGCCGGCAGGTCAGCCGAGCAGATCCGGTTCGCTGCGGGTGATGTCCTGCCACAGCGGCTGGTAGTTGATCCAGGCCACCAGGTCACCGCCGAGCTGCTCCCGGGTGGCCACCGCCTGTCGGTGGTCGATGAGGACGGGGCGTCCCGCGGCCTTCGCGGTCAGCTGCACCTGGCAGGAGCGTTCCATCGACAGGAACCACCAGGCCGCCGCGTCCACCGAGTCGCCGACGGTCAGCAGCCCGTGGTTGCGCAGGACGAGCCCTTTGCGGCTGCCGAGCGCCGCCGCGATCCGGCGGCCCTCCTCGGCGTCGACGGCGACACCGGTGTAGGCGTCGTACACGGCGTGGTCCTCGTAGAAGGCGCAGGACTCCTGGGTGATGGGGTCCAGCAGATCGCCGAGTGCGGCAAGGGCCCGTCCGTGCACCGAGTGGCAGTGGGCGACGGCGACGACATCGGGACGGGCGGCGTGGACCTGGGCGTGCACGGTGAAGGCGGCCTGGTTCACGTGGTAGCGGCCGTCGATCACCTGCCCGTCCTGGTTGGCGAGCACCAGGTCGCTCACGGTGACGTGCCGGAACGACATTCCGAAGGGGTTGACCCAGAAGCATTCCGTGAACTCCGGGTCGCGTGCGGTGATGTGTCCGGACACCCCGTCCTCGAAACCGAGCCGCCCGAAGATCCGCAGGGCGCCCGCGAGCCGTTCCTTGCGGTGCCGTCGCTCGTCCTCGACCGACTCGTACATCGGCGGCATGGCGAACCGCAGCTGGTCGGTGGGCAGGGGCGGGGGCGGAGTGGGGCCGTGCATGGGTCCTCCGGCACTTGACTTCGTCAACGGGCCGGAAGGTACCGCCGGTCAGGCGAGGATGACAGCGCTGGTTGGTAAAGATGCGGCGCAGGTGGTGCCGGGACACGGCTTCGACCCGAGCCGGGCGACCTGCGGATCCGATCCCCGAGCCCGGCGGATCCGATACCGGACAGAGGATGTCGGGTATCGGCGTCAGACTCGCCGTATGGCAACGAGCATGTCAACGAACTGGGCGGCTTTCGCGGAAGCGGAACCGGCCCTCGCCCGGACCGTCGAGGAACGCTTCGGATCCTTCACCCACCACGTCCTGGCGACGCTGCGCCGGGACGGCTCGCCCCGCACCACCGGTCTGGAGGTCCGCTTCCTGAACGGCGAGCTGTGGCTCGGCATGATGCCCGGCTCGCTCAAGGCACTCGACCTGCGCCGCGACCCCCGTTTCGCGCTCCAGGCGAACCCGGGGCCGGGCACCGGGATGGGCGGCGGTGACGTGCGGATCAGCGGGCGCGCCGTGGAGGTCGAGGACGGCAGGACCAAGGGCGCGTACGTGAAAGAGGTGGAACCGCCGGAGCCGTTCCACCTCTTCCGCACCGAGCTGACGGAGGTCACAAGGACCTGCGTCGAGGACGACACGTATCTCGTCGTCCAGATCTGGAGGCCCGGAGAGCCGGTGCGCACTCTCAAACGGACGTGACCTGCGGGCTCACTCCCACTCGATGGTGCCCGGCGGCTTGGACGTGACGTCCAGGACCACGCGGTTGACGTCGCTGACCTCGTTGGTGATCCGGGTGGAGATCTTCGCCAGGACGTCGTAGGGGAGCCGGGACCAGTCGGCGGTCATGGCGTCCTCGGAGGAGACCGGGCGCAGCACGATCGGGTGGCCGTACGTGCGGCCGTCGCCCTGGACGCCGACGCTGCGGACGTCCGCGAGCAGGACCACCGGGCACTGCCAGATCTCCCGGTCGAGGCCGGCCGCCGTCAGCTCCTCGCGAGCGATGGCGTCGGCCTCGCGCAGCAGGTCCAGGCGCTCCTTGGTGACCTCGCCGACGATACGGATGCCGAGGCCGGGGCCCGGGAACGGCTGACGCTGGACGATCTCGTCCGGCAGGCCGAGCTCCTGGCCGACCATGCGGACCTCGTCCTTGAACAGCTTGCGCAGCGGCTCGATCAGCTTGAACTCGAGGTCCTCGGGCAGGCCGCCGACGTTGTGGTGCGACTTGATGTTGGCGGTGCCGGTGCCGCCACCGGACTCGACCACGTCGGGGTACAGGGTGCCCTGCACGAGGAACTCGACCGCGGGACCCTCGTCCGCGATGATCTCGGCCTGGGCCTGCTCGAAGACCCGGATGAACTCGCGGCCGATGATCTTCCGCTTCTCCTCGGGGTCGGAGACGCCCTTGAGCGCGGTGAGGAAACGCTCCTCCGCGTCGACGACCTTCAGCTGGACGCCGGTGGCCGCGACGAAGTCCTTCTCGACCTGCTCGGTCTCGCCCTTGCGCATCAGGCCGTGGTCGACGTACACGCAGGTCAGCTGCGAGCCGATGGCCTTCTGGACGAGGGCGGCGGCGACGGCGGAGTCGACACCGCCGGACAGGCCGCAGATCGCGCGCTTGTCGCCGACCTGCTCACGGATCGCCTCGACCTGCTCCTCGATCACGTTGCCGGTGGTCCAGGTGGGCTTCAGGCCGGCGCCGCGGTAGAGGAAGTGCTCCAGTACCTGCTGGCCGTGCGTGGAGTGCATGACCTCCGGGTGGTACTGGACGCCGTACAGCTTCTTCTCGTCGTTCTCGAAGGCGGCGACCGGGACGACGTCCGTGGAGGCCGTCACGGTGAAGCCCTCGGGGGCGGCGGAGCAGGCGTCGCCGTGGGACATCCAGACGGACTGCTCGGCCGGGGTGCCCTCGAAGAGGGTGGACGACGGCTTGGAGACGGCGAGGGCCGTACGGCCGTACTCGCGCGCTCCGGTGTTGTCCACGGTGCCGCCGAGGGTCTGCGCCATCAGCTGGAAGCCGTAGCACATGCCGAAGACGGGGACGCCGGACTCGAAGATCTCGCGGTCGAGACGGGGGGCGCCCTCCTCGTACACCGACGAGGGGCCGCCGGAGAGGATGATCGCCGCCGGGTTCTTGGCGAGCATCTCCTTCACCGGCATGGTGCTCGGCACGATCTCGCTGTAGACCCGGGCCTCGCGGACGCGACGGGCGATGAGCTGGGCGTACTGCGCACCGAAGTCGACGACCAGGACGGTGTCGGGGGCGGCGGCAGCGGGGGTCGCTGATGACACGGGGTGCCTTCCGGCGGTTGGGCGGGTCCTTGTGCCACCCGATTCTACCGAGGTGGCCCTGGGTGCCGTCCCGCCGCTGCCAGGGCCGCCGCCTGTGGAGCACGTCTCACCATGCGGGCCGCTTTGGACGCCGCCCTCCCCCACGGCATACTGGCCCCATGTTCACGCACGCGACGATCTTCGTCTTTACCTATGGCAACCGGCCCGCCGGCTGCCATGGTCGTGCTGCTTGAGCTACTGACAAGCGACTTCCCAGGCGCCCCGGGCCGACAAGGTCCGGGGCGCCTGGCGTTTCCCGGGTCCTGTCGCTCCGGGGCACCGCGCACCCGTCCACGAGGAGCCCCGCATGACCGCCACCGCAGCCACCGAGAAGACCGGCGCCCGCACCGACGACGCCGCGAACCTGATCAGCGACGCCCGTCAGCGCATCGACTCGCTCGACGACCGCATCATCGGTCTCATCCAGGAACGGATGGCCGTCTCCGCCGTCATCCAGGAGGCCCGTATCGCCTCCGGCGGCCGGCGTGTGAACCTCTCCCGCGAGATGGAGGTCCTCGGCCACTACCGGGACGCGCTGGGCAAGCCCGGCACGGCCCTCGCGATGACCCTGCTCGAGCTGTGCCGGGGCCGGATCTGAGGCCGGTCCCGGACCCGGACCCCCGACCCGGATCCGCGTTCCGCGGACGTACGTGCGCATGCCCCCTCACCCGTACGGCGCGTGACCGGGCCCGCGGCGACTTCGTTGAGCCGGGCGTCCGTGCCAGCCAGGGGCGGGCCCGAAAGAACCACGCGTGGCTCCGCTGGAGCGATGAGACGTACGGATCGTGCTGTGCGTCGTGGGACCTCGCTCCAGGGATGTGACCGGACGGCAGGGGACAGCAGCCCGGTCACCCAGTAAACGGTCGGCTCCGGGGACGCCCGGAGCCGACCGGCGGAATCTGTTCAGGGGTGGTCGAAACGGTTGCGGAGGCCGTGACCCATCCAGCACGATGCGAGGAACAGAGAGTCGACGGCCCCCACACGGTCCCTGGCAGACAACAGCATCGCTCCTCCCACCGACTGCCAATGGTCGACACCACGCGCGCTCCTCGCGCGCGCCGGAGCGCACCACCGGCGGTCAAGCAGACAAGCGGCGCAACCCCCCGGCGCCGCTCCCCGGGCACCGGCGCTGCCCTGACGTCGGTGCTGACGGAGAAGGGCCCCGCGGATTCCCCGAGCCCTCGGCCACGCCGAGCCGGGGTCCCCCCGCCGCGGGGCCTTTCGCCGTCCCACGCCCTGCTTCGCCTCCTGCTCCCGCAGCCGCGCGGTCACCATGCGCGCCCACGAGGGTCAGTTCCACGTGCGGCGAAAGACGCTTCACAGGGCGCACAAATGTGTGACCCAGCACACATAAGAATTCTGTGAATGAGAGCGCAACCATTCACATCGCCCACAGGTCACATCTGGCGAATCACGGGCCACGCCCGCGCCGCCACGCGGCGGCTCCACCAAGATGCGTCGTGTCGTAGCGGCGCACCGGACTCTTCGAGGTCTTCATGAAGCTTCGCCGTGCCCTGGCCGCCGCGGCGGCGACGGCTGCCATAGCCCCGCTCGCGCTGCTGTCGGCACCGGCCGCGTTCGCGTCGGAGGACACGTCGTCTCCGTCGGCCACCGTTTCCCCGTCCGACACGTCGTCCGCCAGCGCGTCCGCGTCCGCGAGCCAGTCGGCGTCCTCGAGCGCTTCCGCCTCCGCGTCCGCGAGCCAGTCGGCGTCCTCGTCCGCCTCCTCCTCCGCCTCGCAGTCCGCTCCGGCCACGCCGCCGAGCCAGACCTCCGAGCCGAGCGATGAGCCCACCGAGCCCGCCGGCGACTGCACGGACTCCAAGGCCGACGTCAGCATCAGCGGACTGCCGGGCAAGATCGCCGCGGGCAGCGGTTGGCACAAGTTCTCACTGAGCGTGGTCAACAACTCGGACTCGACCCTCGAGAATCTCAGCTTCTTCGCGGGGGCCGCTGCCGACAAGAGCGGTGACGACCTGTTCAAGAGCAAGCAGGTTCAGCTCCAGGCCTGGAACCCCGACAGCAAGAAGTGGGAGAACCTCAACGAGGACGGCTACGCGGTCGGTTACGTCGGCACCGCCGACGAGCTCAAGCCCGACTACGAGATCGACATCCCGATGCGCATCAACGTCACGTCGTCCGCCCCGGTCGGCGCCGGCTTCTCACTCGGCGCGACGATCTACGACGACAACGCCGAGAAGTGCACCGGTTACGGCGAAATCGCGTACAAGTTCCAGATCGTCGCAGCCGGCACCGACACCGACGGCACCAAGCCGCAGGAGGGCGGCAAGGCCCCGGTCACGAACACGAAGCCGAGCAGCAGCACGCCTGAGGTGACCGGCACCCTCGCCTCCACCGGTTCGTCCTCCGCGCTGCCGACCATCGCGCTCGTCGGCGGTGTCGCCGTCGTCGCCGGTGGTGGCGTCATGTTCGCGGTGCGGCGCCGCAAGGCCGGGGGCCACGCCGCCGCGTAACCGTAGCGGGCGTGGGCGGACCACGCCTTGAAGCACGACAGAAGGACCTGGGCTCGGAGGGGGGCCCAGGTCCTTCTTCACTGTCCTGACCCGTCCGCGCTACTGCTTCGGCGGCACCGCGGGCATCCCGAGGAAGGGCAGCCGCAGCGCCCCGAACGCCTTGGCCGGCACCGCCGCGTGACGGGGTTCCACCGGCTTGAGCCGTTCGTACCGCGCCCCCTGCGCCGGGCGCGGATCCGCCTCGCCCTTGTTCGGCCAGTACGACATGGCCCGCTCGGCCTGCGCGGTGATCGTCAGCGAGGGGTTGACGCCCAGGTTCGCCGACACCGCCGCGCCGTCGACCACCGAGATGCCGGGGTGGCCGTAGAGCCGGTGGTAGGGATCGATGACGCCGGTCTCGCGGGAGTCACCGATGGGGCAGCCGCCGAGGAAGTGGGCGGTCAGCGGGGTGCCCATCAGTTCGCCGACGTTGCTGCCCGCGAAACCGTTGATCTCGGCGGCGAGCACGGACGCCGCCTCCGAGGCCGCCCTGATCTGCTTCGGGTTGGGCCGACCATGGCCCTGACGGGCCGTCAGCAGTCCCTTGCCGACGCCGTTCGGCTTCAGATACGTCGTCAGGGAGTTGTCCAGCGACTGCATCACCAGGCCGATGATGGTCCGCTCCGACCAGCGTCGGTTGGACAGGGAGCGGACCATCAGCCACGGGTGGCGTGCCGCGTTCGTGAGCCAGGCCAGGGCGCGGGAGCGGCCCTCCGCGTAGGGGACCTGGAGGATCGACAGGCCGCCCATCGCGTTCGAGCCCCTGCCGTAGCGGACCGGCTCGATGTGCGTGTTCTCGTCCGGGTGGATCGAGGACGTGATCGCCACGCCCCGCGTGAAGTCGACCTTCGGCGCGCCGTGCGCCGTGCGGTAGCGCCGGTTGTCGGTCTGCGCGCCCACCAGCGCCTCGGAGTTGGTGCGGGTCAGCTCGCCCAGCCGGTCGGAGAGGTACGGCAGTTGGCCGTTCGCCTTCATGCGGTGCAGCAGGGTCTGGGTTCCGTACGTGCCCGCCGCGAGCACCACCTGCCGTGCCTTGAAGACGCGCCCCCTGCCCTTGCGCCGGTCGTCCGTCGGCAGGGTCGCCACGGCGTACCCGCCCCGCGAGTCGTCCGTGACCGACACGACCGTCGTCATCGGGTGCACGACCGCGCCCGCCTTCTCGGCGAGGTGGAGGTAGTTCTCGTTGAGGGTGTTCTTCGCGCCGTGCCGGCAGCCCGTCATGCACTCGCCGCACTCGGTGCACGCCCGGCGGGCCGGGCCGGCGCCGCCGAAGTACGGGTCCGGGACCTCCTCGCCGGGCCGGGCCTTCACCGTTCCGTCGGCGTCCTCGCCGTCACCGAAGAACACGCCCACCGGTGCCAGGTGGAAGGTCTCCCCCACCCCCATCCGCTCGGCGGCCGCCTTGAGGTGCACGTCGGAGGGGGTCATGGTCGGGTTGAGCCGTACGCCGAGCATGCGCCGGGCCTGGTCGTAGTACGGGGTCAGCTCCTCCTGCCAGTCGGTGATCCCCCGCCACTGCGGATCGTCGAAGAAGGCCTTCGGAGGCACGTAGAGGGTGTTGGCGTAGTTGAGGGAGCCACCGCCGACGCCGGCGCCCGCGAGGACCATGACGTTGCCCAGCAGGTGGATGCGCTGGATGCCGTACATGCCCAGGGCGGGCGCCCAGAGGTAGTTCTTCAGGTCCCAGGAGTTCTTCGGCAGCGTCTCGCGGGTGAAGCGGCGGCCCGCCTCGAGGACACCGACGCGGTAGCCCTTCTCGGTCAGCCGGAGCGCGGAGACGGATCCGCCGAACCCCGAGCCCACGACGATGACGTCGTAGTCGTACCCGTCCTCGTCCCGGGTCTGGACAGACTTCTCCTGCGACACGTGCTCTCCTCACTGAGAACGGGGGTTGCCTGTGGGGGCACTAACGGAGGCGGAGCGCCTTCATCACCTTCAGGCTCCGGCTCATGAACGCCGCGTACTTCTCGTCGTCCATCCCGAGCGACGGTGCCATCGGCAGCAGTCGCTGCTGGGCGACCGTCTGGGCCTCCGTGTACTTGAGGATGCCCTCCGAGCCGTGGCGGCGGCCGAGGCCGGAGTCCTTCATGCCGCCCATCGGGGACTGGACGCTGCCGTACGCCGGCGCGTAGCCCTCGTTGACGTTGACCGTGCCCGTGCGCAGCCGGGCCGCGACCGCGCGCCCCCGCCGTCCGTCCCTCGTCCAGACCGACGAGTTCAGGCCGTACGGCGTTGCGTTGGCGCGCTCGATCGCCTCGTCCTCGCTCTTGAAGCGGTAGATCGACACGACCGGGCCGAAGGTCTCCTCCGCGCACACCGCCATCGGGGCCTCGACGCCGTCGAGGATGGTCGGCTCGTAGAAGTACGGGCCGACGTCCGGGCGGGCCACCCCGCCGGCCAGCACCTTCGCCCCCTTGGCCACGGCCTCCTCGACATGCCGGGTCACCGTCTCGAGCTGCCGCTCGCCGACCAGCGACCCCATGTCGGCGCCGTAGGCGAGGGACGTGCCGAGCCGCAGGGCCTTGGTGCGGGCGACGAACCGCTCCAGGAAGGCGTCCGCGATCGACTCGTGGACGTACAACCGCTCGATGGAGATGCACAGTTGCCCGGCGGAGGAGAAGCAGGCCCGCACCGCGCCCTCGGCGGCCTTCTCGATGTCCGCGTCCTCGAGGACCAACATGGCGTTCTTGCCGCCGAGTTCGAGGGAGACGCCGACGAGCCGGGCGGCGGCGCCCTGGGCGACCTCGCGGCCGGTGCGGGTGGAGCCGGTGAAGGAGACGTAGTCGGCGTGCCTGACGACCTCCGGGCCGACGACCGGGCCGTCGCCGATGACGACCTGGAAGACCTCGGCGGGCAGTCCGGCCTCGATCAGCAGGTCGCGCGCCCACAGCGCGGTCAGGCAGGTCTCGGTGTCGGGCTTCATCACGACGGCGTTGCCCGCGGCGAAGGCGGGGAGCGCGTCGCCGACCGACAGCTCCAGCGGGTAGTTCCAGGGGGCGATCTGGCCGACCACACCGCGCGGATGGCGCAGTTCGGTGACCTTGGTCAGCGTCGGTACGGCGCCGGTGTGCCGCTTCGGCCTCAGGTACGAGGGCGTCTTGCGGCCGTAGTGCCGGGCCGCGACGGCGACGGCCTGCACCTCCTCGTGGGCGTGCAGACGGGCCTTTCCGGTCTCCAGCTGGATCAGGTCGAGGACCTCGGCCTGCCGCTCCAGCACCAGGTCGTGGAAGCGGAGGAGCACCGCGGCGCGCTGCCGTACGGGGGTCCGGGCCCAGGCGACCTGGGCGACGCGGGCCCGTTCGAATGCGAGGGCGACGTCCTCGGGGGTGGACTCGGGCAGGTCGGCCAGCTTCTCGCCGGTGAACGGCGTGTGGTTGGCGGTGCGGCCCGAGCCGGCCACTCCCTTGGTGAGCTGGGCGACCAGCTCCGGCGTCACCACGTCGACGGCGGTACGGGCGCCGGCGGGGGCGGGAGCGAGGGGGTTGGTGCCGGCCGTGCCCGTACCGGTCTGTGCGGTGGCCTTCTCCGGGGCCTGCGAGTCCGTCATGAGGCGCAGGGTATGCCGGGGCGGAGCGTTTGGGTACCCGTCGGTAACGCGCTTTCACGGGGCGTCCACACCACGCCAGTGACCGCTGGCAGCGAATGCGCTGATCAGGGCGTCGTCAGGACCCCAGCATGTCCTTGCCCACTTTCAGGCGGTCCCGGGCGCCCTTGAAGAGAAAGGTGCCGCGCTTCTCGTCCGGGGTGCCCTTCGGCATGTCCACGCGCAGCACGTAGTACTCACGGGCGGCCGTGACGATCAGCAGCTGCAGGACGCGGTACCGCTTCTTCCCCACCGTGTAGGTGGTGTCGGTGAGCATGGCGTCGTCGCCGTGGAAGCTCGTGGGGGTGTAGAGGGTGCCGGGGTCGTCGGCCGGCCAGGAGGCGGTGTCCTGCCGCGCCCAGGCCTTCAGGGGGGTGGGGACCGATGTCTCCCGGGTCAGGCGGAGCCGGACGGTGTCGTCTCCGTAGGTCACCGTGCGGTCCGTGGCGGTGCCCCGGGCGATGTCCGACGGTAGGGAGACGATCGCGTCGAGCTTCGCCTCGCGGTGGGCGATCCAGGAGCCGGCGGATGCGGATGCGATGGCCGGGGCCGAACTGTAGGTGGCGGTGTGTTCGGTGCCCCCCTCGCTCTCGGGGGTACTGAAGTAGGAGGCGCCGGCCCAGGTGCCGCCGACGAGGAGAACGCCGAGCGCGGCGACGGGGGCCGGGCGGAGAAGGGCGGGGCGCTTCGGCTTCGCCTCCGGCGCCGCCATGGCGACGGTCTCCGGGGCGAACGGCGCGGGGACCTCCGGCTCGGACGGCTTGACGACCTCCGGCTCGGACGGCGCGGCGGCGTCCGGCTCGGACGGCGCGGGGACCTCCGGCTCGGACGGCTCGGCGGCGTCCGGCTGGGACGGCGCGGCGGCGTCCGGCTCGGACGGCTCGGCGGCGTCCGGCTGGGACGGCGCGGCGGCGTCCGGCTCGGACGGCGCGGCGGCGTCCGGCTCGGACGGCGCGGGGACCTCCGGCTCGGACGGCGCGGGGACCTCCGGCTCGGACGGCGCGGCGGCGTCCGGCTGGGACGGCTTGACGACCTCCGGCTCGGCGGCGTCCGGCTGGGACGGCTTGACGACCTCCGGCTCGGCGGCGTCCGGCTGGGACGGCGAGGCCGCCTCCGCCTGCGGCGCGGCTTCCGGTGACGTGCCGGGACCGCCGTCGACCACGGTGCCGCGGCCGCCGTCGTCCGCAGTCCGCGACGGCGCGGCTCCGAACCGCACCGTCCCGACGTCATCGGCGAACTCCCTCAGCCGAGAGGCGTCCTGAGCGCCCGTCGACTCCTGCCCTTCCGCACCCGGCACCGGCCACCCCCCGGCCACCGTCTCCAGCACCGCGGCGACCTCCTCCGCGTCGGGCCGCCGCTCGGGTTCCCTGACCAGCAGCCGTGCGATGAGCGGCCCGAGCCTCCCGGCCTGCCGGGGTTCGGGAGGATCGGTGGCGAGGATCGCGGCCAGCGTGGACTCCACCGTCGTACGGCGGAAGGGGGACGATCCTTCGACGGCGGCGTACAGCAGCACGCCCAGCGACCACAGGTCGGAGGCCGGACCGGCGCTCCGGCCGGACATCCGTTCCGGTGCGATGAACTCGAGCGAGCCGACGAACTCCCCGGTGACGGTGAGGGATTCCTCGCCCTGGACGTGTGCGATGCCGAAATCGGTGAGGACCGCCCGGCCGCGCGGACCGAGCAGGACGTTCGCCGGCTTCACGTCGCGGTGCACGATGCCGACGCGGTGCGCCGCGTCCAGCGCGCCGACGACGGCGAGCCCGATGCGCGCCGCCTCCTCGGCCGGCAGCGGCCCGCGGCGCAGCGCGTCCGCCAGGGACTCCCCTCTCACCAGCTCCATGACGATCCAGGGGCATCCGTCCTCCACGATCACGTCGTGGATCGACACCGCCGAGGGATGGTCGACGCGGGCCGCGGCGCGTGCCTCGCGGTAGAGCCGGTGGGCGGCGCGCCGGTGTGCCTCGTCCTCCGGATCGCCGGGCAGATGCGGCTGCTTGACGGCGACGTCGCGCTCCATGAGCTCGTCCACGGCACGCCATACGGTGCCCATGCCGCCGGACCCGAGGCGTTCGGTCAGCCGGTAGCGACCGTCGATCAGACGTCCCGCGTCAGTACGCATGTCCCATGAGTACCGTGCGGGGTCACGAGTTGTCGAAGCGGGTCCCGGTCGCCGAACGCATACCGTCCTACGGCGAGGCTCATGAGGGTCAGAGTGTGTCGATCCCCAGGTTCGCTATCGCCGTCCGCGCCACTTCGCGGCCGCGTTCCGTGAAATCGCCCTTTCCCGGGTAACTGACCGTCAGCTTGTGCATGTCGCCTGCCGAGTTCTTGTAATAGAAGATCGTCAGCTCGCGCGGGCGCGGATTCAGGCTGTCGTCGGTCGTGTAGGCGACGGTGTTCTCGGCGGCTTTACCGTCGTGGTACGTGATGCCGTCCTTCGGGGCCGTCCTCGGGCCCTTGGGCATGTCCAACTGGTAGGCGCCGCTGTTCTTGAGGGCGTCGTTGTCGGCGTACATCTCGGCCGCCGACGAGTCCTTGATCTGGTGGGAGGCGTCCTGGGACTTCCTCGCCAGGTGCAGGCCGATCGAGATGCTGCCGCTCCAGTCGGTGTACGTCACCCAGTTCTTGTCGGTGTCGTCCTTCTTCGGCCGGCTCGGCTGGTAGTCGGCGGGCACGGCGAGTGTGGCGCCCAGCGCCTTCTCCGGGCGTTGCCGCCAGCCGGGTCAGCTTCGTCTCGCCGGTCACACACCCATGACGCGGGGGCTTCGTACGGGGTCACCCCGGAGCGAACGTGTCCACCGCCACGTCGAAGTACTCCTTCGCCTCCCGGACCTTCCCCACCGGCGCCGACACCCATACGTCGTACATCCGGCCGCCCTCGTCCCAGCACAGGTCGTAGGTGTGCCGCGGGCCCTCGGCCGCGGTGAAGCCGTCCCAGGTGAACTCCCACAGCGCCGCCGGGTTCCCGCGGTGCGAGGTCTCGGTGACCCGGCCGTCGTGGTAGCCCGGGTTGGTGGACGGCCCGTCCACGTCCGAGCGCCGCATCACCGCGAGGGGGCCGCCCGTCGCGGGGTCCGCCACCTTGATGCCGAGGCGGAAGGTCCCTCCCTGCGACACGTAGAAGATCCGCTCGCCCTGCGGACTGCGGGTGAACGCGTCCGGTACGGCCAGCGAGAAACCGTTCGGGTCCCGCACCAGCCGGTACCCGGAGGGCGCCCTGCGGGTGACCTCCGACGTCGCCGAGGCCGGCATACGGGTCACCGTCACCGTGGGCGCGGGCCGCGCAGTGGACGGGAGCGTCGGACCGCGGCTCACCGACGTGCGCGCCGGACCCGGGCTCGCCGGCGCTCCCCCGCCGTCGCCGCCGTCGCGCAGCAGCAGCGCCGCCGCCGAGACACCCGCGCCCGCCATGGCCGCGACCAGGGCGGCCGCCACGAACACGCCCCGCACGGACTGCCTGCCGGAGGCCGGCGCCGCGGGCACCTCCTGCGGGGACGGCGGGGCGCCGCGAGGCACGTCCCGCTGCGTCGGCGTGTACGGCGCGGACGCCCCCGGCGTACGCCCGGTCTCCAGGAACTCCCGCAGCAGCCGCTCCGCCTCCGCCGCGTCCAGACGCCGGTCGGGATCGCGTTCCAGCAGCCCCCGGATGACGGGCAGGATCGGCCCGGCCTGCTCGGGCGGGCGGATCTCGCCCGCGACCACCGCGTGCAGGATGCCGCCCAACGAGTCGCGGCGGAACGGCGACTCGCCGCTCAGCGCCGTGCACAGCAGGGCCCCGAGGGACCACAGGTCGGACTCGGGCCCGGTCCGCTCGCCGGACATCCGTTCGGGCGCGGTGTACTCGGGGGACCCGACGAAGGCGCCGGTCTCGGTGAGCGTCGTGGCGCCCGTGACCTGGGCGATGCCGAAGTCGGTGAGGACGACGCGGCCGGTGCCCGCCTCCATCAGGACGTTCGCGGGTTTCAGATCACGGTGCAGCACGCCCGCTTCGTGCGCCCGGCGCAGCGCGCCGAGCAGGGCGATGCCGATGCGGGCGGCCTCCCGGGCGTCGACCGGCCCGCGGGTGGCGATGCGCTGGGCGAGCGAGCCGCCGTCGATCAGCTCCATCACGATGTACGGGCGTTCGTCGTGCTCGACGACGTCGTGGACGACGATGATGTGCGGGTGCCGCAACCGCGCCACCGCGCGCGCCTCGCGCAGGGTGCGCTCACGGTGCAGCCGGGCCTCCTCGGCGGACAGGGAGAGGTCGAGGACGAGTTCCTTGACGGCCACCTGCCGGTCGAGAAGCTCGTCGGACGCCCGCCAGACGACGCCCATGCCGCCGCGTCCGATCCGCTCCTGAAGCCGGTAACGCCCCGCTACGACCCAGCCGTTCTCCCCCTCGGTCCCCATGCGCCCCATCATGCCGCACCGGACGGGGCCCTCCGGGACGACGCCGCGACGGTGGCCGACAACCGACTCACCGGTGGGCTCACGAGCCGCGTACGCCGGCCCGCCCGGGTGCGGTGCCCGTCAATCCGTAGGCGGACGCCACCCTCGCAGCACCGCCTGGAACTGCTGCCGTGTCGTCGTCCAGTCCGCCTCCGGGCCGGACATGTAGATGGCGTACTCGACGCCGTCGCGGGAGAAGTACGTCTCCTCGACGGCGTGGCGCGGGCCGGGGGCGGTCGTCGAGTCCTTCGCCAGCGCGGTCCAGGTGTACTCCCACAGGGAGCCCGGGCGGTCGCGGTAGATGTTCTTCCGCAGGACCACCCGCTTATAGTCGATCAGCCGGTGGAGCTGCTGCTCCAGATCGATCTGGTGGTCGTAGGCGGTTTCGAAGTCGGGTGAGCTGTCGACGGCGATGCGGATGAAGTGCTCGCCGCCGTCGGGGGTGTAGTCGACCTGATGGGTGGCCTCGTCGAACACCTTCCGCTTCCAGTCCTTGGAGGGCACGGCGAGGCTGAATCCGTAGGGGTCGCTGTGGCGCACCCAGCCGGCGGGGAGGTCGCCCGACGCGTCGGCCTCCTGCGTCCCCTTGGCGCTGGGCACCAGGGACGGCGAGGCGGAGGAGGAAGCGGAGGCACCGGCCTGCCGGTCGCCCCCGTCCCACTTCTGCCACGCCACCGCGCCCCCCGCGCCGACGACCGCGGCCAGCGCGAGCACCAGCGCGGCCGTACGGGCCCGGTGCCGCTTGCGGGGCCGGTGTGCGGGCGGCATGGCCGGCTGGGGCGCCGTGCCGCGCGCCGTTTGCGCCTCGCGCGCCTGCCGGGGGTGCGGCACGTTCGCGGTCGTGTCCGCGAACCCGCTCCGGTCGACGTGCTGCGTCGCCACGTACTCCTGTGCCGCCCTCGGCCGCCGTCCCTCGACCGCCTCGGCCAGCATCTGCTCCAGTCGCGATGCGTCGGGCCGCTCGGCCGGATCCTTGCGCAGCAGGCCCGAGATCACCGCTTCCAGGGCACCCGCGAACCGCGGCGGCTCCGGCTCCTCGTCGACGACGGCCTGCATGGTGGTCAGCGGCGAGGTCCGCCGGAAGGGCGACCTGCCCTCCACCGCCGTGTACAGCGTGGCGCCGAGCGCCCACAGGTCGGAGGCCGGGCCCGGGTCGTGGCCGCGGACCCGCTCGGGCGCGAGGTAGTCGACCGACCCGACTATCTCTCCTGTGCGGGTGATGGTGGTGTCGCCCTCGACCTGCGCGATCCCGAAGTCGGTGAGCAGCACCCGCCCGTCGGAGGCGAGCAAGACGTTGCCGGGCTTCACGTCGCGGTGCAGCACGCCCGCGGAGTGCGCCGCACGCAGCGCGCGCAGCACCCACAGCCCGATCCGCGCGGCCTCGGTGGGCTCGACCCGGCCGCGTTCCTTGACCGCGTCGGCCAGCGAGCCGCCCTCGACGAGCTCCATGACGATCCACGGCCGGTTGTCGTGCTCCAGGACGTCGTGCACCGTGACGACGGCCGAGTGGTTGATGCGCGCGGCGGCCCGTGCCTCGGCGTGGGTACGGGCGAGGAGTACGGCTCGGTCACTTTCCGTGACGTACAATGCGGCCGTCAGTTCCTTGATGGCGACCGCCCGGTGCAGCACCTCGTCGTGGGCGCGCCACACCCGGCCCATGCCGCCGCTGCCGATCGAGTCGACGAGCCGGTAGCGGCCCGCGAGGAGCAGGCCCTGCATCTGATTCACGTTTCCCCGCAATGTTCTTGACGAGGTCACATTAAAGAGCGGTCCCCGTGCAGGGAACCGGCGGGGCCGTAACGGAGACCGCACTGTGACGGTTCTCCCTTCCCCGTAGGGGATGGAACCACCGCACACTCAGCGCAATCGGACCGCGGTGGGTGCCGGAATCGGTCAGTTCGTCACCCTGTAGGTCGCCTCCGCCTGTTCGAACAGCCGGGTCACCTCGTCGCGTTCGGCGTCGGGGCCGCGCACCTGCACCACGTGGTAGTGGCCACCGACGAGGACGGCGAGGTTGCGCACGAACAGCTCCTGCCCGTTGCCGTTCGCCCAGGTGAACTGCCCCTCGGCCATGGTCCGTCCGCCGACGTCGATGCGCCGCATCCCGCTGGAGGTGGCCCACGTCGAGTCGCGGAACGGCTGCAGTTCGGGCTCCGACTCCCGCTGGTACGTCAGCGGGTCACTGCCGTACCTGCCGGTGGTGTCGCGTCCCGGCACGACGATCAGCTGGAAGTCGCCCTGGGAGTAGACGACCTGGCCCTGGGCGTTCTTCGGCGTCCGGTCCCAGCCGTTGGCCACGGCGACGCTGAAGCCTTCGGAGTCCTTGCGCAGGGTGAACCCCTGGGCGACCTGGGGGCCGGTGGCCTGCGTCCGCGGTGAGTCGGCCGGTTTCGAGGGGCTGGTGGAGCCGCCCTGCTGCGGCTGCCGCGCGCCGCCCGTGTCCGACCGCTGCGGGGCGGGGCTCGCCTCCCCGGCGGCGCCGGTGCGCTCCCCAGCGGTGCCGCTGCCGCTGCTCGTCCCGGCCTTCGGCATGAACGCCATCGCGTACGCGATCGCCGCAGCCAGCGCGAGCAGGATCAGCAGAAGGAGGGTGCGGCCGAGGCGACGCGGCTGGGGGCGGCCGTCCCTGGCCCGTTTGTGACGGGCGTGGGTGGTCGCGGGCAGCCCGGCGCGCCGCCTGCGGACCAGTTCGCCCCGGCGTCGCACGATCGGCAGCCGGGTGGGGTCGACGGGCGGCGCCGCTATGACGTGCGCCCCCGCCTCCGGTTCGGGAGCGGACCGCACGAGGGAGCGCAGCCAGCCCCGCAGCTCCTCGAAGTCGGGCCGCTCGGTCGGGTCCTGGCGCAGCAACGACTCCACCACCGGACGCAGCGGGCCGCACTCCTCGGCGAAGGCGGGCGGCTCGGAGCAGACGAACTGCACCAGCTCGGCGGTGTTCTCCTCGGGGTAGGGCGCGTGCCCCTGGACGGCCCGGAACAGCAGCGCGCCCAGCGCCCACAGATCGGTCGCGGGCCCGATCGGCGGTGCCAGCTGCCAGTTCTCGTGCACGGGCCCGGCCTGTTCGGGCGCCCACCGCTCGGTGACCGGTCCGACCACGGTCATCCGGGCCTGCCGCGCCCGCTCGGCGGCGAGGGGGGTGGCGGGGCCGCGGTGGGGCCAGGGGGTGGCGGAACCGGGGAGCGCGGCCTTGTCGTAGGGGCCGCTGCCGCTGCCCTGAGGATCGGGTGCGGCGTCGGGGGCGGGGGCCGTGTGGCGGGGGACGGCGCCGTGCCAGGACGCCGTACGACCCGTCCCGTACGGGTCGGCGACCCGGCCCGGGGGCGCACTGTCGGGGTCGCCACCCTGGCCGGACGGCGGCCGCGGCGGGGCGTCGGGGCCGGTGTCGGCCGGGCGGGGCGCGGGCAACGCCGTGCGGGTGCCGCGCTGTTCCTCCTGCACCCGTGCCGCGGCCCGGGCCCCGGCGCGGTAGGCCGCGATCGCCCCGGCGCGTGCCGCGCGCACGTCCTCCGCGGACTCCAGCGTGCGGGGCGCCACGGCGGGCACACCGGCACCGGCCGGGCCCGCCCCCGGAGCGGCGCCGTTCGCCCGCGCCTCGATCGCGGCCCGCCGCGCGGCCTCGGCGTCCACACCGCGCACCGACCCGCCGGGCCCGAACGGGCCGCCGCCCGATCCACCGGGCCGGGGAGCGGGCACGGGGACCGTGGGGTCCCGATCCGGCGTACCGGCCCCCGGCTCCGGCTCCCGCGCCGGCACCGGGTCGTACCCGCACAGCGCCTCCTCGGCCGCCCCGGCCGCAAGGCCGGTCAGTATCACGCGGCCGTCCTCGCAGACGAGCACCGTGCGGGCGGTGACGTTGCGGTGCACCCAGCCGTGGGCGTGCAGGACGCGCAACGCCATGAGGACGTCGGAGGCGACCTCGGCCGCGCGGTACGGCGTCAGCGGCTGTTCGGCGAGCAGCGCGGCGAGCGGGGTCGCGGCCACGAGTTCGCTCACGATCCACAGCGAGCCGCCCTCGGCGAACACGTCGAAGACCTGGTCGATGCGGGGGTGGTCGGGTATCTGCGCGGCGGCCTGCGCGGCCTCGACGGCGTGCCGCACGGCCGGGTCGGTGGGCCGGCGCGTGGCCGTCGTCCGGCCCTGACCACCGCCGCGTCCGCCGAGACCGTCGCGCGCCACGAACCCCGCGGGCAGCCCGTCCGCGTCGAGCACCTCCGCCTCGACCACCTCGGGCAACGGCACCTGCCGTATCAGGACCTCCTGCCCGCTGTAGGTGTCGAAGGCCCGGGTCTCGGCGAACTCGTACTCGTCGGCGGGGGGCAGCGGCAGGCGGTAGCGGTCGGCGAGTACCCGTCCCGCATAGTCGTCCACGATGCCTCCCCCGGCCGCCCGGTCGGTCAAGTCCGTTCGTCCCGCGTTCCGTTCCGGATGCGTACGGTTCGCGATCCGTCCTTCACGATACGTGCCGGAGGCAACCCGCAACCCGGGGATGTCATATCTGCCCTCGACACGATCGGACGGAACGTCGGACGGACGCTCGCTACATCACGACTTCGGCCGGAACGTCTGGGTCAGCGTCTTCCAGGTGTTCTCGCGCAGGTCCCCGTCCCAGTCGTCCGCCTTGGCCGTGTACATCAGCCCGTACCCCAGGTGCGAGTTGACGACGAATCCGCGGTCGATCACCCGGTAGGTGGCGTCCGAGTCCACGTAGGTGAACTCCCAGTCGGCGGTGTTCCAGCCGCGGTAGTCCACCTTCTCGATACCGATCCGGTGGTACTGGGGGCGCACCATGTAGCGCTCCTGGCTGTTCCAGTCCGCCACCGGGTCGTCCTTGGGCGTGGACGTCCAGGCGACCAGCAGCTTCTGCCCGTTCGGCCCGGTGAAACGATCGCCCGCGGAGTCCGACGACGCATACTTCCAGCCGGCCGGCAACCCGATCGAGTAGCCCTGACCGCCCTTGTACGTCGTCACCACGGCTCCCTCGCCCGCCGCCCCGGAGGCGGGCGCACCGGCGCTCGTGGCGGGCGTGCTGTCCGCCGCGTTCTGCCGGTCCGATCCGTCCGTCGTGGTCGTGCCGGTGCTGCCGCTGTCCGAGCGGGTCCCGCCGCTGCCCTTGCCGCCGCTGTCCTTGCCCCCACCGGCGGTCGCGGCGGGCTTGGTGGTGCCCTTCGAGCCGTTCCGCGAGCCGTCGTCCCCGCCCGGCAGGGTGAGCGCGAGCACGGTCCCGAGCACCGCGAGCACCACGACGACGGCGACGATCACCAGCGTCCTCTTGGGCACCACGTCGGTGAGCGGCGCGCGGGGCGGCGTCACCGGCCGCGGCGGCCGGTCCGGGTCCGGCAGGATGGGCCACCCCGAACTCGGCTTCGCCGGACCGGAGTTCGATCCGACGGCAGCCGTGTGTGGCCGTTCGCCCGCCGAGGCGGCCCCCGAGCGTCCGGCGTCGGAGGCCCCGGTCGCGGGCGTGTCCACACGCGCGGCCACCGCGCTCTCGGCCACCTTGGCGGGGGCGGACTCCTTGGTCCGCGCGGCCGTCGCGGCACCGGCCGCCGCCGCGCCCGCCGACGCCGCCCTGCGCATCGACCGCAGGGCCCCGCGCAGCCGATCCGCGGCCTCCTCGCCCCGCTTGGGCCCGGAGCCCGACGCCCCCTTCTCCTTCTCCTTGGACTCCTCCGGCACCGGCGGCAACGCCACGACCCGCGTCGCGTCCGCCGGCACTTCCTCCGTCTCGGGGGCGTGGATGACCTCGTTGAGCATCGCCCGCGCGCCCGCGTCGTCGAGCCGCTGCCCCGGGTCCTTGGTGAGCAGCCCGTAGATGACGTCCTTCAGCGGGCCCGCGTTCTTCGGCTCCTCGAGCGGCTCGGTCATCACCGCGGTCAGGGTGGCGATGGCCGACCCCTTGTCGTACGGCGGCACCCCCTCGACGGCCGCGTACAGCAGTCCGCCGAGCGACCACAGGTCCGCCGCCGGGCCGGGCTTGTGCCCACGGGCGCGCTCCGGCGAGATGTAGGAGGGAGCGCCGACGAGCATGCCGGTGGAGGTGATGGACGGGTCGCCCTCGACCTGCGCGATGCCGAAGTCGGTCAGCACGACCCGGCCGTCCTCGTCGATCAGCACGTTCGACGGCTTCACGTCGCGGTGCAGGATGCCCTCGCGGTGCGCGGCGCGCAGCACGTCGAGGATCGCGAGCCCGACCTCGGCGGCGCGCTTCGGCTCGAGCAGGCCGTCCTCGCGGATGACCTCGGCGAGCGACTTGCCCTCGATCAGCTCCATGACGATCCAGGGCCGGTCGTCCTCGTGGACCACGTCGTAGACGGTCACCGCGCCGTTGTTGCGGATCCGGGCGATCGCCTTGGCCTCCCGCAGCGTGCGTGTGATGAGCCGGCGCTTCTCGTCCTCGTCGATGTTCGACGGGAACCTCAGCTCCTTGACGGCGACCGTACGCCCCAGGGTCTCGTCCTCGGCCCGCCACACCGTGCCCATGCCGCCGCGGCCGAGTACGTCCCCCAGCCGGTACCGCCCGGCGAGGAGACGTTCGCTCTTGTCCTGACGGGTTGTCCCCGCCCGCTCCGCCTCCGACATGCGTCCCCTCATGCAACCCGCCCTGACAGAGCCTCCATTGTCACCCACGCGCGGACCGCCCCACGCCCAGGGTGCCCCTGATTCGACGGCTCCCCCCGGTCGGAGGACGCTCGGGGGCGGCGGACGGGGGCGGTGCGGCGGACCGGGCGTACACCGGGCAACCGGACCGCACCGGCGTCGCACCCTGCCGCGCCCCACCGCGGCCAGCCCGCCGGAGGCCCCCGCACAGTGCTTTGACGCGCCTTCAGGCCGTAGGTGTCATCTCGGTCCTGCCCGCGCCCTCCCAGCCTCCCTGGCTCTTCCCGGCCTCCCTGGCTCTTCCTACAAGGGCGCTATGTCCGGCGCTCCCAGCCTGGCCGCGTCCGCCGTCAGGTCGTCGGGCTGACGCTGGGACTCCCGCTCCGCCTGGACCCTCTTCTCGTAGTGCTCCACCTCGCGCTCGATCTGGTCACCGTCCCAGCCGAGGACCGGCGCCATCAGTTCGGCCGCCTCCCGGGCGCTGCGCGCGCCGCGGTCGAACGTCTCGATCGAGATGCGGGTCCGCCGGGTCAGCACGTCGTCCAGGTGGCGCGCTCCCTCGTGCGACGCCGCGTAGACGACCTCCGCGCGCAGGTAGTCGTCGGCCGCGTGCAGCGGTTCGCCCAGTGACGGGTCGTCGGCGATCAGGTCGAGCACCTCCTCCGCCAGCGAGCCGTAGCGGTTCAGCAGGTGTTCCACTCGCACCACGTGCAGCCCCGTGCGCGCGGCTGTGCGGGCCCGGGCGTTCCACAGCGCCCGGTAGCCCTCGGCGCCCAGCAGCGGGACGTCCTCGGTGACGCAGTCGGCGACCCGCCGGTCCAGGGCGTGCACCGCCTCGTCGACGGCGTCCTTGGCCATCACCCGGTACGTCGTGTACTTGCCGCCCGCCACGACCACCAGGCCGGGCACCGGGTGCGCCACGGTGTGCTCGCGGGAGAGCTTGCTGGTCGCGTCCGACTCCCCGGCGAGCAGGGGCCGCAGGCCCGCGTACACGCCCTCCACGTCGTCGCGGGTGAGCGGCACCGCCAGGACGGAGTTCACGTGCTCCAGCAGGTAGTCGATGTCCGCGCTGGAGGCCGCCGGGTGCGCCTTGTCGAGGCTCCAGTCGGTGTCGGTCGTCCCGATGATCCAGTGCCGGCCCCAGGGGATGATGAAGAGGACCGACTTCTCGGTCCGCAGGATCAGGCCCGTCGTGGAGTTGACCCGGTCCTTCGGCACCACCAGGTGGATGCCCTTGGACGCCCGTACGTGGAACTGACCCCGCTCGCCCACCATCGCCTGGGTGTCGTCGGTCCACACCCCCGTCGCGTTGACGACCTGCTGGGCGCGGATCTCGTACTCCCCGCCGGCCTCCACGTCCTGCACCCTGGCGCCGACGACCCGCTCGCCCTCACGCAGGAAGCCGGTCACCCGCGCCCGGTTGGCGACCTTCGCGCCGTACCACGCGGCCGTGCGCACCAGTGTCGCGACGAAGCGGGCGTCGTCCATCTGTGCGTCGTAGTACTGCAACGCCCCGACCAGCGCGTCCTTCTTCAAGCAGGGTGCCACGCGCAGGGCGTGACGACGACTCAGGTGACGGTGCAGCGGCAGACCCCGGCCGTGACCGCGGGCCATCGACATGGCGTCGTAGAGGGCGACGCCCGAGCCCGCGTACAGCCGCTCCCAGCCCTTGTGCTGGAGCGGGTAGAGGAACGGCACCGGTTTCACGAGATGGGGCGCCAGGCGCTCCAGCAGCAGCCCGCGCTCCTTCAGCGCCTCACGTACGAGGGCGAAGTCCAGCATCTCCAGATAGCGCAGGCCGCCGTGTATCAGCTTGCTGGACCTGCTCGAGGTGCCCGACGCCCAGTCACGTGCCTCGACCAGGCCGGTGGACAGACCACGGGTGACCGAGTCCAGCGCGACGCCCGCACCGACCACACCGCCGCCCACGACCAGCACGTCCAGCTCGCGCTCGGCCATTCCCGCCAGTGACTCGGCGCGCTGCGCCGGCCCCAGTGCCGCTGTCCTCACCGCTGCCTCCCGCTCGGTCGCGCCGGCCGCACCCGTCAATCAGGCGAAGCCCTGCTCCTTTCCCCCATGCCCAAAGTCTGACCGTGATGCCCGACTTCGGCCACCACGCGCCCACGGCGTGTGGACAACACTCACGGAAACGCCACCAGTCAATACCGCAAATCGGTCATATTTACTCCTAGTCTGACATTGCGCTCGCTCGTTCTGTCCACAGCGCTTGCGCACCTCTCCCACCTCGGCTATTGGGAAGGACGGCCCACGCCATGCCCGCAGATCTCGCCGTCATCGGACTCGGTCATCTCGGCCTGCCCCTGGCCCAGGCCGCCGTCGCCGCCGACATCTCCACGCTCGGCTACCGGACCGGCCCCGAGGCCGGTTCCCTCACCGCCGCCGAACTGCGCCGGATGCTCGCGCGGGGCTTCCGCCCGACCGCCAACCCCGCCGAGCTCGGCCGCGTCCGCACCGCCGTCATCTGCGCCCCCGTCCCGCGCGGCGCCGACGGCGGGCCCGACCTCACCCAGGTGGAGGCGGCCGCCCGCACCCTAGCCGCGCGGCTGCGCCCGCACACCACGGTGATCCTGGAGTCGCCGGTGCCGCCGGGCACCACGGAGGGTTTCCTGCGCCCGCTCCTCGAAAAGACCTCCGGGCTGCGCGCCGGACGCGACTTCCACCTCGCGTACTCACCGAGCCGCGTCGACCCCGGCAACCGGGACTTCCACGCCGCCAACACCCCCAAGGTCATCGGCGGCCTCACCCCCGCCTGCACCGAGTCGGCCGCCACCTTCTACGGGCGCCTCACCGACAAGGTGGTACGCGCGCGGGGACCCCGCGAGGCGGAGACCGTGCAGGTGCTGGAGACGAACTACCGGCAGGTCAACATCGCCCTGGTCAACGAGATGGCAGTGCTCTGCCACGACCTCGGCGTCGACCTGTGGGACGTCATCCGCTGCGCGGAGTCCAAGCCGTTCGGCTTCCAGGCCTTCCGCCCCGGCCCCGGCGTCGGCGGCCACTCCGTCGCCCAGGACCTGTCGGGCACGACCGGGCGCGCCCTGCGGATGGTCGAACTGGCCCAGCAGGTCAACGGCCGTATGCCCCAGTACGTCGTCCAGCGCGCCGCCACGCTCCTGAACGAGCACGGCAAGTCGGCCCGCGGCGCCCGCGTCCTGCTGCTCGGCGTGACGTACAAGCCGGACATCGCCGACCTGCACGGCTCCCCCGCGCAGGAGATCGCGCTACGGCTGATGGAGCTGGGCGCGTCGGTCAGTTACCACGACCCGTACGTGCCTGCGTGGAGCGTCCTCGACCGGCCGATCCCCCGCGCGGATTCCTTGTACGAGGCGGCGGCCGGGGCGGACCTGACAGTTCTGTTGCAGCAGCACCGGACGTATGACCTGCAGGGGCTGTCGGTGAAGGCGCCGTTGTTGCTGGACACGCGGGGGGCTACGCCTACGGGGGCGGCGCATCGCTTGTGACGGGGGGCGCGCCGCCCTCCCCCCGCGTGTTCGCCCCGGAGGCAACCGCGCGCCCCCCGTGCCGCAGCACGCGCCCCCACCTGCGGAAAGGCTCAGAGCACACGAAAGAGCCCGGCCCACCCCTGCGGGTGGACCGGGCCCCTGAACGCCGTACGGCTACCGCCGGTGCTGCGAGTCCGCCACCGTCACCTCGACCCGCTGGAACTCCTTCAGCTCGCTGTACCCGGTGGTCGCCATCGCGCGCCGCAGCGCCCCGAAGAAGTTCATCGAGCCGTCCGGCGTGTGCGACGGGCCCGTGAGGACCTCCTCGATGGTGCCGACCGTGCCGAGGTCGACCTTCTTGCCGCGCGGCAGCTCCTCGTTCACGGCCTCCATGCCCCAGTGGTGGCCCTTGCCCGGAGCGTCGGTCGCACGCGCGAGCGGCGAACCCATCATCACCGCGTCCGCGCCGCAGGCGATGGCCTTGGGCAGGTCGCCGGACCAGCCGACGCCGCCGTCCGCGATCACGTGCACGTACCGGCCGCCGGACTCGTCCATGTAGTCGCGGCGGGCCGCCGCCACGTCCGCGACCGCCGTCGCCATGGGGACCTGGATGCCCAGCACGTTGCGCGTGGTGTGTGCGGCGCCGCCGCCGAAGCCGACCAGGACGCCCGCGGCGCCGGTGCGCATCAGGTGCAGGGCCGCGGTGTACGTGGCGCAGCCGCCGACGATCACCGGGACGTCGAGCTCGTAGATGAACTGCTTCAGGTTCAGCGGCTCGTGCGAGCCCGAGACGTGCTCCGCCGAGACCGTCGTACCGCGGATGACGAAGATGTCCACGCCGGCGTCGACGACCGCCTTGGAGAACTGCGCCGTGCGCTGCGGGGAGAGCGCGGCAGCGGTGACCACGCCCGAGTCGCGCACCTCCTTGATGCGCGCGCCGATCAGCTCCTCCTTGATCGGGGCCGCGTAGATCTCCTGCAGGCGCCGGGTCGCGGTGTCGGCCGGCAGCTCGGCGATCTCGTCGAGGAGCGGCTGGGGGTCCTCGTACCGCGTCCACAGGCCCTCGAGGTTCAGCACACCGAGGCCGCCGAGCTCGCCGATGCGGATCGCGGTGGCCGGGGAGACGACGGAGTCCATGGGGGCGGCCAGGAACGGCAGCTCGAAGCGGTAGGCGTCGATCTGCCAGGCGATCGAGACCTCCTTCGGGTCCCGCGTACGGCGGCTGGGGACGACGGCGATGTCGTCGAAGGCGTACGCCCGGCGGCCGCGCTTGCCGCGCCCGATCTCGATCTCAGTCACGTCTGTGGCCTTTCCCTGATGCGTTTCAGCGTCTTCCAGTATCGCCGACGGCTGCGACGGCGCCCCTCCACAGGTACGGCGAGGGCGGCCCCGGAGGCCGGGACCGCCCTCTGGACGACCTTCACGCTTGCGCGTGCGTCACTTCTGGGCGCTGTAGTTCGGCGCCTCGACCGTCATCTGGATGTCGTGCGGGTGGCTCTCCTTCAGGCCCGCCGAGGTGATGCGCACGAAGCGGCCCTTGGACTCCATCTCCTCGATGGTGGCGGCGCCCACGTAGCCCATGGTCTGGCGCAGACCGCCCACGAGCTGGTGCAGCACGTTGGACAGCGGGCCGCGGTAGGGCACCTGGCCCTCGACGCCCTCGGGCACGAGCTTGTCGTCGGAGGAGACCTCGGCCTGGAAGTAGCGGTCCTTGGAGTACGACTTGCCCTGGCCGCGGGACTGCATGGCACCGAGCGAGCCCATGCCGCGGTAGGACTTGAACTGCTTGCCGTTGATGAAGAGCAGCTCGCCCGGCGACTCCTCGCAGCCCGCCAGAAGGCTGCCGAGCATCACGGTGTCGGCACCGGCGGCGAGCGCCTTGCCGATGTCGCCGGAGTACTGCAGACCGCCGTCGCCGATCAGCGGGATGCCCGCCGGGCGGGCGGCGAGGGAGGCCTCGTAGATGGCGGTGACCTGCGGGACACCGATACCGGCGACCACGCGGGTCGTACAGATCGAGCCGGGCCCCACGCCCACCTTGATGCCGTCGACGCCGGCGTCGATCAGGGCCTGGGCGCCGTCACGGGTGGCGACGTTGCCGCCGATCACGTCGACGTCCACGCTCGACTTGATCTTCGACATCCAACTGAGGGCGTTGCTGTTGTGGCCGTGCGAGGTGTCGACGACCAGGAAGTCCACCCCGGCCTCGGCCAGGGCCTGGGCGCGCTCGAGCGCCTCGGGGCTGGCGCCCACGGCGGCACCGACGAGTAGGCGGCCCTCGGCGTCCTTGGCGGCGTTGGGGTACTTCTCGGCCTTGACGAAGTCCTTGACCGTGATGAGGCCCTTGAGGAGACCGGCGTCGTCGACGAGGGGAAGCTTCTCGATCTTGTGGCGGCGCAGCAGTTCCATGGCGTCGGCGCCGGAGATGCCGACCTTGCCGGTGACCAGCGGCATCGGCGTCATGACCTCGCGCACCTGCCGGGAACGGTCGGTCTCGAAGGCCATGTCGCGGTTGGTGACGATACCGAGCAGCTTGCCGGCCGGGTCGGTGACCGGGACGCCGCTGATGCGGAACTTGGCGCACAGGGCGTCGGCCTCCGCGAGCGTCGCCTCGGGGTGCACGGTGATGGGGTCGGTGACCATGCCGGACTCGGAGCGCTTGACCAGGTCGACCTGGTTGACCTGGTCCTCGATGGAGAGGTTGCGGTGCAGCACGCCGACGCCGCCCAGGCGGGCCATCGCGATCGCCATGCGGGACTCGGTCACCTTGTCCATCGCCGCCGAGAGCAGCGGGATGTTCACCCGGACGTTGCGGGAGATGCGGGACGAGGTGTCGACCGCGCTCGGGAGCACTTCGGAGGCTCCCGGCAGCAGCAGCACGTCGTCGTAGGTCAGCCCGAGTGTCGCGAATTTCTCGGGCACTCCGTCGACGTTGGCAGTCATGACACCTTCCCCAAATGGCCTTGATCGGTGCGGATGTCCATGCTAACGGGAAGCATGGGGCTCTCATTCCACGGTTGAGGGTGCTGCTCGGCTTCGTATGTTCCTACGGAGTCGGTGAGCCACCTGTTCATGCATGGGCCCGAAGGCCTCGTCCCCCCGGGCAACCGAGTGCGGCACCACCGGAACTGCGCCGTCGTGGCCGGTCGCTGTCGCGGCGGAAGGGAACTCGCTACTGCTCGGCGAGCGCCCGCAGGCGGCTCAGGGCCCGGTGCTGGGCCACCCTCACCGCTCCCGGTGACATTCCCAACATCTGACCCGTTTCTTCCGCCGTCAAGCCCACGGCGATGCGGAGCAGGAGCAGCTCGCGCTGGTTCTCCGGGAGGTTGGCGAGGAGTTTCTTGGCCCACTCGGCGTCGCTGCTGAGCAGGGCGCGCTCCTCGGGGCCCAAGGAGTCGTCCGGTCGTTCGGGCATCTCGTCCGAGGGGACCGCCGTCGAGCCGGGGTGGCGCATCGCGGCACGCTGCAGGTCCGCGACCTTGTGCGCGGCGATCGCGAAGACGAACGCCTCGAAGGGGCGCCCGGTGTCCTTGTAGCGCGGCAGGGCGAGCAGAACCGCGACGCAGACTTCCTGAGCCAGGTCCTCGACGAAGTGCCGGGCGTCGCCGGGCAGCCGGGACAGTCGCGTACGGCAATAGCGCAGCGCCAGGGGGTGGACGCGGGCGAGCAGGTCGTGGGTCGCCTGCTCGTCGCCGTCGACGGCGCGATGGACGAGTGCACCGATCAGCGTTGTCTCGTCGTCGCGCATCGGTCCATGGTGCCTCGGCGTCGTCCGGTCCGTGGCACCGCGTCCGTAGTTGTGCACCGAAGCGTTATGAGCAGGTGCGCCGGAACTCATCTCCTGCGCCCTCCCCTCCCGCTCGATCGACTCGTCCCCGAGGAACTCCACACCCTCAAGGATGCGGCATCCGCGACGAAACGAGCAGCGGGCATCCGGCGGGCCCCTTCACCAGGCGGCTTGAGGGAGGAACTTCCCTGAGGTCGCCGTGCCCCGCCCGCCCTGCGGCAGGCGGGGATCTGCGCACCCCCGCGGTGATCCACTTAGCGGACCAGGCCCCACCGGAAGCCGAGCGCCACCGCGTGTGCGCGGTCGGAAGCGCCGAGCTTCTTGAACAGACGCCGGGCGTGCGTCTTCACGGTGTCCTCGGAGAGGAACAGCTCCCGGCCGATCTCCGCGTTGGAACGGCCGTGGCTCATGCCCTCCAGCACCTGGATCTCGCGCGCGGTGAGCGTGGGCGCGGCACCCATCTCGGCCGAGCGCAGCCGCCTGGGCGCGAGCCGCCAGGTCGGGTCGGCGAGAGCCTGTGTGACGGTCGCACGCAGTTCCGCACGCGAGGCGTCCTTGTGGAGATAGCCGCGCGCGCCGGCGGCGACCGCGAGCGCCACCCCGTCCAGGTCCTCCGCGACGGTGAGCATGATGATGCGCGCACCGGGGTCGGCGGACAGCAGTCGCCGTACGGTCTCGACGCCGCCCAGACCGGGCATGCGTACGTCCATCAGAATCAGGTCCGAACGGTCGGCCCCCCAGCGGCGGAGGACTTCCTCGCCGTTGGCCGCCGTCGTCACGCGCTCAACACCGGGCACGGTCGCCACCGCGCGGCGGAGCGCCTCTCGGGCAAGCGGGGAGTCGTCGCAGACGAGGACGGATGTCATGACCGCCCTCCGCAGCTGATGCGCGTCACCTTGAGCCTCCAGGCTGGTACGAATCGTCACCTGTGCGGTCGACGCCCTCGGACGCCTGCCCGAGCGCTTGTTTTTTCAACCGCCTCCGCACTCTCAACGATGGTCACTCGAAAGAGTTACGGTGCAGCAAGCCGTCTTCGGCACTGTACGTGAGGGCACGGACACGGTGCAGACACGCGCAGCGTAACCCCCAACTTTCATCACAACCTATGCCCCATTTAGCCGCTTTTCTTCCCGTTAGCTGGTGTCTGGGGCTAGATTCGCAATGAGTCATATTTTCATCTCATAAGATCGTCGTTGCACGGTCGAGAACACATATCCGCCCAGAACGGCAACAAGGGGACACGCAATGGCAGATTTCTCCCGCCTTCCCGGTCCGAACGCGGATCTGTGGGACTGGCAGCTCCATGCGGCCTGCCGTGGGGTCGACAGTTCGCTCTTCTTCCATCCGGAGGGTGAACGCGGGGCGGCCCGGAGCGCTCGCGAGAACTCGGCCAAAGAGGTCTGCATGAGGTGCCCCGTCCGCGCCGAGTGCGCGGCTCACGCCCTGGCGGTGCGCGAGCCGTACGGGGTCTGGGGAGGGCTGACCGAGGACGAGCGCGAGGAGCTCATGGGGCGGGCGCGGAACCGGCTGGTACCGGCCTCGACGGCCGGCGGAGGCCACGGGCACGCCGCCTCGACCAACTGAAGGAACGTTTCTTCTGTCACGGGCACGCGCATGTGCCCGGCTTTGGGGCGTTGTACCGCCCCGAGGGGGCTGTTTCAGGGGGCAGGCACCGCCCGCAAGGGGGCCGTTTCACGGGGTCGGGCCGTTCAGGGGGAATCGCCGGGGGCCGTTCCGCACCCGCCTCAGGGCGTCATCACCGCTCTTCGAGAACGCCGCCGCGCGCGAGAACCCGCCGCCAAGCGAGAGTCTCTGCCACGGATCCGTTATCGCACAGCCGCCCGCGCCAGCTCCCCCAGAGTCGCCGCCACCGTCGGCACCTGGGCCAGGTCCGGCAGCGTGAGGGCGACGATCTCCCGCCGTACCGCCGGTTCCAGTGCGACCGGGCGCACCCCCCTCGGACGTACGGACTCGACCGCGAGCCCAGGCAGGACGGCCACGCCGAGGCCGGCGCCGACCAGGCCGACCACCGCCGGATAGTCGTCCGTCGCGAAGTCGATGCGCGGTGTGAATCCGGCACTCGCGCAGACCTGCACCAGCTGTCCCCGGCAGCGGGGACAGCCCGCGATCCACGGTTCCCCCGCGAGTTCACCGATGGAGACCGACTCCGCGCGCGCCAGCCGGTGCCCCTCGGGGACGAGTCCGACGAGCCGGTCGGTGAGCAGGTGGCGTACGACCAGGTCGTCCCACTCCTCGACGCCCGCCTCCGCGCCCTCGTAGCGGAAGGCCAGCGCGATGTCGCAGTCACCGGCGCGCAGCCTCTCCACGGACTGGGGCGGCTCGGCCTCCTCCAGGGAGACGCGCGTGCCCGGGTGCGCGGCGCGCAGGGCGGCGAGCGCGGTCGGGACAAGTGCGGAGCTGCCGCTCGGGAAGGAGACGAGGCGGACGCGGCCGGCCCTCAGGCCCGCGATGGCGGCGACCTCCTCCTCGGCGGCGGTCAGCCCGGCCAGGATGCCCGCCGCGTGACGTACCAGCGCCTCGCCCGCCTCCGTCAGGCGCATCTCGCGACCGCTGCGCACCAGCAGCGGCGTGCCGACGGACCCCTCCAGGGCCTTCATCTGCTGGCTGACGGCGGGCTGGGTGCAGCCCAGCTCGCGCCCCGCCGCCGAGAAGGAGCCGGTGGCGGCCACGGCGCGCAGCACACGGAGATGTCGAGCCTCGATCACGCTGTGAGCATAAGCGAACCTTGGGTAGGGGCGCGAATAATGCGTCGACGCTTTGACTACAGGTCCCTTACCGTGCGGGCATGAAGCTTCTGTCTCTGAACGTGGGCCGGCCCGTGGCCGTCGACTACACCGACCAGCCGGAGGGTCTGACCGGCATCGACAAGCGGCCGGTGGACGGGCCCGTGCGGGTGACCGCGCCCGGGCCGAAGGGGACCGGTGCGAGCGGACTGGCCGGGGACGCGGTGTGCGACCTGCGGCACCACGGCGGTGACGACCAGGCGGTGTACGCGTTCGCCCGGGAGGACCTCGACGGCTGGGAGCGTGAGCTGGGCCGGTCGCTGCCGAGCGGCTCGTTCGGCGAGAACCTCACCACGGAGGGGCTCGACGTGGCCGGCGCGCGGATCGGCGAGCGCTGGCGGATCGGGGCGGAGCTGGTGCTGGAGGTGACCTGTGGGCGGATTCCGTGCCGTACCTTCCAGGAGCACCTGGGCGAGCGCGGCTGGGTGAAGCGGTTCACGCACAAGGGGGTGCCGGGCGCCTATCTGCGTGTGATCGAGCCCGGTGAGATACGGGCCGGCGACCCCATCGCCGTCGTGCACCGGCCCGATCACGACGTCACCGTCGCCCTGCAGTTCCGGGCGGTGACCACGGAACGGCACCTGCTGCCGCGCCTGTTGGCGGCGGGTGACGCGCTGCACCCGGAGAGCGTGACGGCGGCACGGGAGTACGCGCGCAAGTACGCGGCGCGGAACTAGCCCCAGGCGCATGAACGTTGGCGGCTCAACCGGTGAGAATGCCCGGTCCACGAGGCGGACTCGCCGACTCCGGGTCACTATCGTTGGGTCATGACAACGGCTCTGATTACGGGATCGACCGCGGGCATCGGCGCCGCGTTCGCACGGCGGCTGGCCGCCGACGGCCATGACCTCGTCCTGGTGGCGCGCGACACCAAGCGGCTGCGGGAGCAGGCGACCGAGCTGCACGACCGGCACGGCATCGAGGCCGAGGTGCTGACGGCGGACCTGGCGACCGACGAGGGCATCGAGGCGGTGGCCAGGCGCCTGTCCGACCTGAAGAACCCGGTCGACCTGCTCGTGAACAACGCGGGCTTCGGCAACAAGGGCCGTTACCTCGACGTGTCGATGGCCGACGAGCTGCGGATGCTCAAGGTGCACTGCGAGGCGGTGCTGCGGCTGACGAGCGCGGCGGCGGAGGCGATGCGAAAGCGCGGTCGCGGCGGGATCGTCAACGTGGCCTCGGTGGCGGCATTCGTCCCGCGCGGTACGTACGGGGCGTCGAAGGCGTGGGTCGTGCAGTTCACGCAGGGCGCGGCGAAGGACCTGGCCGGGTCGGGCGTACGGCTGATGGCGCTGTGCCCGGGCTTCGTGCGCACCGAGTTCCACGAGCGGGCCGGGATGGGCACGGACAACATCCCGAACTGGATGTGGCTGGACGCGGACAAGCTGGTCGCCTCCGCGCTCGCCGACCTGGCCCGCGGCAAGACGCTGTCGATCCCGGACCCGCGGTACAAGGTGCTGATGGGCATGGTGAAGGTGACGCCGCGCGCGCTGCTGGGCGGGATCAGCTCGCGGACCGGGCGCAAGTACGGGCCGCAGTAGCACGGGTGACGCCGCCCCCCGGGTGGGAAAATGGGGCATATCTGCGTCAGGACCCAGGGGGGCCGGAGGCGGCGTCATGACATTCGTGCAGCTCATCGACTGCAAGACCAGCCGGTTCGACGAGATGAACCGGATCATGGACAGATGGGTCGAGAAGACCAGGGGCAGGCGGACGGCGACCCACGACGTGATCGGCAGGGACCGGTCCGACGCCTCGCACTTCATCGAGATCGTGGAGTTCCCCTCCTACGAGGACGCGATGCGGAACTCCAACCTCCCGGAGACCGACCAGGTCTTCCGCGAGATGGTCGCCCTGTGCGACGAGATGCCCACCTTCGTCGATCTGGAGGTGGTGCGGGACGAGCAGTTGTACACGGATGCGGTGCGACGCCTGTTCGACACGCTGGCGACAGCGGGCGAACTGCCACCGCTCAACGACCTGATCGCGGAGGGCTGCCACAGCCACGACCCCGTGAACCCGCAGGACACCATCGGCCTGGACGCCATCCGGCGCGAGTACCGGATGTGGCGGGACGCCTTCGACTTCGCCTTCAGGATCGAGGACCTGATGGAGCAGGGCGACCGGGTGTGCGCGCGGTGGACCTGGGACGCCACGCACAAGGGTGAGTTCCTGGGGATCCCGTCCACCGGCCGCAAGGTCACCATGACCGGGATGACCCTCTTCCGCTTCGGTGAGGACGCGAAGATCGCCGAGACCTGGTGGCAGCACGACCAGCTGGGGCTGATGGAGCAGCTGGGGGCGCTGGACGAGCTCGAGCGGTAGGAGGCCGGGACAACGGGAAGGCCCGGCGCCCCGAAGGGTGCCGGGCCTTGCGCGACGTGCGTCGTACGTCAGTGGGCGTGACCGTGGCCGTGGCCGGCCGCGGCGGGCTCCTCCTCTTCCTTCTTCTCGACGACCAGGGTCTCGGTCGTCAGAAGCAGGGAGGCGATGGAGGCGGCGTTCTCCAGGGCGGAGCGGGTGACCTTGACCGGGTCGATGACGCCGGCCTTGATCAGGTCGCCGTACTCGCCGGTGGCGGCGTTGTAGCCGTTGCCCTTCTCCAGCTCGGCGACCTTGGAGGCGATGACGTAGCCCTCCAGGCCCGCGTTCTCGGCGATCCAGCGCAGCGGCTCGACGACCGCGCGGCGCACGATGGCGACACCGGTGGCCTCGTCGCCCTGCTTGCCGAGGCCGTCGGCCAGCACCTTGGAGGCGTGGACGAGGGCGGAGCCACCACCGGAGACGATGCCCTCCTCGACCGCGGCGCGGGTCGCGGAGATGGCGTCCTCCAGGCGGTGCTTCTTCTCCTTCAGCTCCACCTCGGTGGCGGCGCCGACCTTGATCACGCACACGCCGCCGGCCAGCTTCGCGAGGCGCTCCTGGAGCTTCTCGCGGTCCCAGTCGGAGTCCGTGGTCTCGATCTCGGCCTTGATCTGGGCGATGCGACCCGCGACGTCCTCGGACTTGCCGGCGCCGTCGACGATCGTGGTGTCGTCCTTGGTGACGGTGACGCGGCGGGCGGAGCCCAGCACGTCCAGGCCGACCTGGTCGAGCTTGAGGCCGACCTCCTCGGAGACGACGGTGGCGCCGGTGAGGACCGCCATGTCCTGCAGCATCGCCTTGCGGCGGTCACCGAAGCCGGGGGCCTTGACGGCGACCGCGTTGAAGGTGCCGCGGATCTTGTTGACGACCAGGGTGGACAGGGCCTCGCCCTCGAGGTCCTCGGCGATGATCAGCAGCGGCTTGGAGGAACCGGCCTGGATGACCTTCTCCAGCAGCGGCAGCAGCTCCGCGATGGCGGAGATCTTGCCCTGGTTGATCAGGATGTACGGGTCGTCGAGGACGGCCTCCATGCGCTCCTGGTCCGTCACGAAGTACGGCGACAGGTAGCCCTTGTCGAAGGCCATGCCCTCGGTGAAGTCCAGCTCCAGACCGAAGGTGTTGGACTCCTCGACGGTGATGACACCGTCCTTGCCGACCTTGTCCATCGCCTCGGCGATCAGCTCGCCGACCTGCTGGTCCTGGGCGGACAGCGCGGCCACGGCGGCGATGTCGGACTTCTCGTCGATCGGGCGGGCGGTGGCCAGCAGGTCGTCGGAGACGGCCTTGACGGCGGCGTCGATGCCCTTCTTCAGGGCGGCCGGGGAGGCGCCCGCGGCGACGTTCCGCAGACCCTCGCGCACCAGCGCCTGGGCGAGCACGGTGGCCGTGGTGGTGCCGTCACCCGCGATGTCGTTGGTCTTGGTCGCCACCTCCTTGACCAGCTGGGCGCCGAGGTTCTCGTACGGGTCCTCGATCTCGACCTCACGGGCGATGGTGACGCCGTCGTTGGTGATCGTGGGGGCGCCGAACTTCTTGTCGATGACGACGTTGCGGCCCTTGGGGCCGATGGTCACCTTGACCGTGTCGGCCAGCTTGTTGACGCCGCGCTCGAGGGCGCGACGGGCGTCCTCGTCGAACTTCAGGATCTTCGCCATGGCAGCGGGAGCCCTCTCGGAAATCTGGATGAACGAAACTGCGCCCCGGGCGCCCGGCTTCTCTTATCGGTCGCGGGGGCCAGGGGCGCAGCTCAAAAGCAGGAGTGCTTCGGGGTGAACTACTTCTCGATGATCGCGAGCACGTCGCGGGCCGAGAGAACGAGGTACTCCTCGTTGTTGTACTTCACCTCGGTGCCGCCGTACTTGCTGTAGAGCACGACGTCGCCGACCTTGACGTCGAGCGGAAGGCGGTTGCCGTCCTCGAAGCGGCCCGGGCCCACGGCCAGGACGACGCCCTCCTGGGGCTTCTCCTTGGCGGTGTCCGGAATGACCAGGCCAGAGGCCGTGGTCTGTTCGGCGTCCAGCGGCTGGACCACGATGCGGTCCTCGAGCGGCTTGATGGCAACCTTGGAGCTGGCGGTCGTCACGATCCGACCTCCCCCTTCGGAGATCTCACGGGGTTAACTGTCTGAGGTGGCGACCAGGTCGATCCGTCGTCGCGGGTGCCGGACCTGCCCGTCGCTTTGTTGGCACTCTCCGGTGGTGAGTGCCAGAGCCGAGACTATGACCGCGGTTAGCACTCGGTCAAGCGGAGTGCCAATGCCTGCGGGGCGCGCCGTGGTGAGTTCGGTTGCCCGGGGGTTGGTGTTCACCCGATGGTGGGGTGACCGCCCTGGGGGCTCGATCCGCCAATGGCATCGGCCGGGCCACTGCCCGCGCCTTCGCCGCCGAGGGCGCCCATGTGGTCGCTGTCGGACGGCGAAGCCAACCTCTCGAGGAGACGGCGGCCGGGCACGAATGTCAGTACGTCGGTGTATCCCGTCCGGCGCGGCTCCGAAGCACCGGCCATCGATTGGGCTTCGGGGGCCGTCAGAGGTAGTCCTCCAAGCGGGCCACCGTGAAGCCCCTCGACTGCAGGCGGCGCAGGACGCGGGTGGTCTCCGTGGTCAGGGAGGTCAGAGGGCGGCCCGGTTCGTGGGGGCGCAGGATGTCACCCGGACGGAGGGTCGTGGACCTTCCGTAGGTGTGCGTCGGGCGCCACAGGATCAGGGCCCTGATGCCGCAGTCCGCCGCGGCCCGCAGCGTCGTGCGGTCGTACCTGCCGTAGGGCGGGCGCAGCAGAACGGGGCGCCGGACCAGGCGGAAGCGCAGGCGGTCCCGCCCGGCGCAGATCTGGGCACGCTGCTGCGCGAAGGGACGGCCACGCAGTCCGACGTGGCCCAGGGTGTGGTTCTGGATGGTCGCTCCCGCCGCCCGCAGCCGGGCGATGCGCGCGTACCCGGGTCCGTCGCCGCTGTCCGTGAGGAACACGCTGACGGGCAGCCGCAGGTCACGGACCATCTCGACGAACCGGGGGTCACGCTCGGCACCCTCGTCGTAGGTGAGGAAGACGACCCTGTCGTGGGTGGGGACGCGGTCGAGGACCTCCGGCAGCCCCTCCTCCGGGTCGGCGTGGCGGGGCAGGGGGCGGGCCGGCCGGGGCGCGGGCGCGAGCGGGGCGGTGAGCCCCCAGCGGCGGTACGCCCCCTCGTGCGGAGCGTACGACCTGCGCACCCTCTGCGCCGCCTTCTTGCCCAGCCGTTCGATGGGGTCGACCGACTGGGCGCAGCCCGCCGTTCCGGCCAGGACCGCGGCGGCCAGGGCCCCCGCCAGCAGTGCGCGCAGCCGCCGTGCCCTCACAGGTAGTCCTCCAGGCGTGCCACCGCGTACCCCTCGTCGGTCACCTTCTTCAGGAACCTGCGGATCACGTCGGGCATCGTGCCGTTCCAGTCCGCCCGGCCGCGGAAGTGCGTCAGCACGATGTCCCCGGGGTGCAGGCCTCGGTCCCACTCGCGGTACTCCCAGTGGTCGACGTAGACCTCCTCGTCCGAGATCGGCGCGTATCTGATGCCGGACCCGTCAAGCGCGACACACACACAGCAGTGCATTTTGTGCACTTTTTGTCATCTTGTCCTACGAGTCGCATGGTGCCGGATCCTTTCAGTCACCGGCGGCCGCGGCGGGCCGACACCGCGATCCGGCGCACGCCGTCCACCGACTGGCCGACAATGACCGGGTGAACGACCTCTCCTTCGCCTCCCTGCTCACCCCTGAGGGTCGTGCCCTCCTGGACGAGGTGCGCGGCACCGACCCGGCGCGGGAGTTGGCCGTCGCCACCCGGCTGCGCCGCGAGCACCCCGCCGAGCTGGTCTCCGCGGCCCTCGCACAGGCACGGCTGCGCGAGCGGGCGGCAGCGAAGTTCGGCGCGCAGGACGCGCAGCGGATGTTCTTCACCCCGAACGGCGTCGAGCAGTCCACCAGGGCCACGGTCGCCACCCACCGCGCCGAGCGCTTCCGGGCCCTCGGGGTGACCTCCGTCGCCGACCTGTGCTGCGGCGTGGGCGGCGACGCCATCGCGCTCGCCCGGGCCGGCATCCGCGTCCTGGCCGTGGACCGCGACCCGCTGACGGCGGCCGTGGCGCGCGCGAACGCCGACGCGCTGGGGCTCGCCGGCCTGATCGAGGTGCGCGAGGCCGACGTCACCGAGGTGGAGGTGTCCTCGTACGACGCCGTCTTCGTCGATCCCGCACGGCGGACAGGACGCGGTCGCATCTTCGACCCGGAGGCGTACTCGCCCCCGCTGTCCTGGGCGGTGGCCACGGTTCTGCGGGCCTCGCACGCCGCACTGAAGGTGGCGCCGGGCATCCCGCACGAGGCGGTGCCCGACAAGGCGGAGGCCGAGTGGATCTCGGACGGCGGGGACGTGAAGGAGGCGGTGCTGTGGTTCGGCACACGGCCGGGCGAGGTACGGGCCACGCTCCTGCCCGGACCGCGCGTGCTGCGCGGGCGCGGCCTGCCCGACCCACCGGTGCGCCCCCTCGGCCGCTACCTCTACGAACCCGACGGCGCCGTGATCCGCGCGCACCTGGTGGCGGAGGTGGCCGAGGACGTGGACGGCGGCCTGATCGACGAGACGATCGCCTATGTGACGGCGGACGGACGCCGCGCCTCGCCTTACGCCACCGCGTACGAGATCACCGACCGGCTCCCCTTCAACGTGAAGAAGTTGAAGGCGCTGCTGCGGGAGCGGGAGGTCGGGATCCTGACCGTGAAGAAGCGCGGCTCGCCCGTCGAGCCGGAGGAACTGCGCCGCAAGGTCCTGCCCAAGCCGCACGGCCCCAACGCGGTGACCGTGTTCCTGACCCGGGTCGCGGGGGCGCCCACCATGCTGCTCGGGCAGCCCGTCTAGTGCCGTGGCCGGAAAGGTTTGCCGGAAAGCTCGCGGCGTCCGGTGCGGTGCATCGCAAGGCGGAGCGTCGCCCGCGTACCGGATGTACTCGGGCGATGC